>JBKPMO010000152.1:0-8036 GCA_046732175.1 Verrucomicrobiota bacterium | reverse complement strand
TACCAGCCCCAAGATGGGTATTCCGGGGGCATATTCCCTGGAGTTTAATGCCTCGGGTCGCTTTGAGGACTTTAGAAATAACGACACCAACGTCGTTGTTCCCAGAATCGGGATACGGTGGCAGCCCTTCAATGAGGAGTTGACCATTCGTGCCACCTGGGGTGAAGGCTTCATTGAGCCCTCGCTCGCCTCGTTGTTCGGTGCTCCGATCTTCATCTTGTCGGTGACGAATACCGCGCCATTTCAAAGCGCGTTCGTCTCGCACGGTCTCAGCCCGGTCCCCCCTTCCAATGGTGGAGTGGAGCCGGAAACGACTCAGGAGGTCGATGCCAGCAGGAACTTGCAGCCTGAGGATTCGCGGAACTTTAGTGCTGGGTTTGTTTACACGCCCAAGTGGATCAAGAATTGGCAGCCCAATGCTACCCTGACCATGTCAGTTGATTTCTGGGATGTGGAGCGCACGGGCGTGGTGACGACGCCAAGTGCCCAGTCGCTGGTGACCCTATTCTTCAAAACTCCGCTCGGCGGTTTGCCGCCAGGGGTGAATGTGAATATCGACCCGACTACCAATACGGCCAATTTCGTGCAGAGTGGATTTGAAAACTCCGGGCGCCAGAGAGCGCGCGGTGTTGACTTTTCACTTCAGTATCAGTTCCAGACTGCCAACTGGGGCACCTTTACCTGGAGCAATGACTGGACGTATTTGGATTCCTTCCTCTTCCAGTTGAACAGCGCTGCCAAGACGCACGAGGTCTCGGGACGGACGAACAACGATCCGTTTTTCGGTGCCTTCTTTGGCCAGGTCACCATCGGCGACGGCTTCCTGAAGTGGAAAGGTATCTCGCGGCTAACCTGGGATTGGAACAACTTTGATCTCAGCGTCGCTGGCCGTTACAACGATGGATTTAGAGAGGAGCGGACCACCAAAATTCCTGGGGGAGGGGGACACGACGCCCTTGCCGAGCCAGTTGAGCACTGGATCAAACAGCGCTGGTTCTTCGATGGTCAGTTGTCTTACAATCTGGTCTTCACTCAGCCAGTAGAAGAGCGTCCGGTGGCAGGCTATTCCAAGGATGGTGGTAAAGAGGTAAAGACTGGCAAGGATAAGGAGGTAGTTGAACCGGCGGCAGCCGGCATGCCCTGCTGGAAGACGTTGTTGAACAACACCACCTACACGATCGGTTGCAACAACATCCTGGGCGAGGATCCACCGAGAGCGTTCGGCACCTTCAACGGTAATGCCAACAACTATCCTGGCGGCCTCTACGACAACCTCGGCCGGTTCTGGTACGTCGAGTTGGTGAAGAGGTTCTAGGAACCGACACGCGTTAATTCAACAAAGGGGCAGCGGTTCAAGCCGCTGCCCCTTTTGCTGTAGCTCCCCCGGAAGGGATAATCTAACCGATCGAACCTCACAATTTGGAACGGCGGCCATAAACAGCCGCTGCAACGTCTGTAGGCTGCCTCTGTAGCGGGCGCTCTGTGAGCGCCGAAGCTCGCTATCACTGTAAAGCTGCAACTGTAGCTACAACTGTTATAGGACAGGGGGCTCTAGCAGGAGAGCGCATTGGCAGAAAGACGACGCTCGTAGTCGTCGCACTGCGGGCGACGCGTCGCTTTGCGAGCGAAGCGGCTACAATTTACAACGAAACTGAGGCCGAAGGCCGGTGTTTCATTAGCCTCATGAAAAGTTCCACTCAAACCAAAACGGAGCCCAGCTTGCGTTGGCCGGGAATCGTGGAAAGTTGTGGTATGAAAGCTACAAAAAGTGCGGCTTTGGGGATGCTGTGCGCGCTTGGATTCGTGTCGGCGGTGGCCGCTGATCCTCCCAACTCAGATCGTTCCCAGAACTCAGATCATCGTCGCATGGTGGTTGTCTCCAACGACCCCCCGACGAAATACGTTGTTCTGACCGGCTCTTACATTCCGCAAAAAGTGGTAGTACGAAGCATTGGGACAAACACCACCGATCCACGGCGGATATATAACCGCAGTGAGATCGATCGGACCGGTCGGGTCACGACGGAGGATGTTCTACGTCTAGATCCATCCCTTACGGTGATATCTGGGCACGCCTCCGGAGTACCATAAACACTGTCTTAACTTATTCTGGTTAGGTCTAGCGGCAGATCTTGCAGCGACGACCTCGTGGAATTTTATTACCACGGATCGTCGCCACGTCAGCACATCCGAGACCTTTTGTTGTTCGAGATTCTAACCTGGATCGGTGATCCCGACACGAGCATCGCCGATGCGGCTATGTTCGAAGCGCGCAGCCTGCTCAATTAGTAAGGTCGGAATCTAGCCGCACTTTATTTCTATGGCTGCCACTTTTTCGCGGTCAATTCGATCCAACGTCTGCGGCGAGAAACACGACATTCGCGAGTGCATGTAGCGGTAAGTCCCACGCTCCTCGGAGAAACATCGTGAAATTGTTAGATTGTTTGATTTTCGCGTTAGCTTAGAGCAACATTGCGTTTGCCCGAATGCAGTACGTCACGGCATTTTCTCGTCCGCAAACGGTCCCGGCTGTGCCCACCGCAGCACCACGGCGAACTTTGTGGATTTTAGGTAGCTGGCGTGATCTGATTCTTTACGTCGGCACGCCGTTGTTGCTGGTGCCAATGTTCGCTCTGGCGCAAGCGCGCTGGAGCGCGCAAGACATTTACATCTTTGTTGCCGCATTTGGCGCCACTGGTCACCACTTACCGGGCATGATACGTGCCTACGGTGATCGCGCGCTCTTCGAACGCTTTAGGTGGCGTTTCATTTTAGCGCCGATCTTTTTACTCGGAGTGTGCATCGCCTTTACCTGGTGGGACCTGAAAGGACTCGTTCTGATCGTTTTCTTTTGGGGTGTCTGGCATGGCATGATGCAGACCTACGGGTTTTGTCGGATCTATGATGCGAAGACCGGTTCCTTCGCGCCGCTAACGCGCCGGCTGGATTTTGCCACATGCGCTCTGTGGTTTGCCACCGCGGTTCTGCTTTCGCCACAACGCATGGCCGATACTTTGGAGACGTATTATGCCAGTGGCGGGCCATATCTGTCGCCGTCACTTTTGCGCACCGGGCAGCAGATTTTGTTGGGGGCTGCGATCTGCATCTCGATTCTGTTCCTGGGCAATTTCATCCGGATGTGGGTGGTTGGAAAACGACCCAATCCTGTGAAGCTGGCCCTGCTTGGCACCAGCATCGCTTTCTGGTGGTATTGCAATAACGGCGTGACCAATATCCTTGCTGGTATCGCGCTCTTCGAAGTCTTCCACGACGTGCAATACCTTTCGCTGGTCTGGATCTATAATCGCAAGCGCGTAGAAAAGGATCCATCCATCCGAGGTTTCATGCGTTTTGTGTTTCGCCGCAGCGGCTCGTTGATCGGTCTTTATATCGGATTGGTCTTTGCCTACGGTTCACTCGGTTATTTTAAAGAAACAGAAATCGAAACGATCAAGCGCTTCCTCACAGGAGTGGTTGCCGCTTCGGGATTACTCCACTTTTATTACGATGGATTTATCTGGAAGGTACGCGAGCGCTCAACGCGCGAGCACCTCGGTCTGCCCGACGGCAGCGCAGCGACGGCACCAACGGCCTTTCTGCCGAGCTGGTTGTCGCATGGCTTGAAGTGGGTGTTGGTATTTGTTATTCCTCTGGCCGCTCTTTGGGTCGGCCAAACGAAAAGCAAAGCCCCCGAAGTCGATCGCGCGGCATCAGCTGTCTCAGATGTTCCGAACAGCGCGCGTGCCCGAGTAAGGTATGGTTCGGCGCTGCATGATGCGGGACACATAGAGGAAGCGGCAGAGCAATATCGCGTTGCCCTCGGGCTCGACCCCATGGTGGAGATGGGGCATTACGGTTTGGCACAGGTTTACCTTGCGCAGTCGAAGTTCGGCGAAGGGGCCCGCGAGTTAGAGCAGGCCTTACGCGATAACCCGCGCAACGGTGACTTCCACTCCGATTATGGTTACGCGCTAGAGCATCTCGGGCGGTCCGAGGAGGCCGCCGCGGAGCATCAGAAAGCAATCCAGCTAAGTCCAAAGTCTGGTCGCGCGCATTATAACTATGGCATGTTCCTTCTTGCTAGCGGGAAATTGGATCAAGCCATGGCAGAGTTCCAAACTGCGTTGCGACACAAACCGAACCATCCAGAGGCGCATTATTACCTGGGGCGCGCTTTCTATTTGAAAGGCAACCTCGAAGGTGCAAAAACGCATTACTTGGAAGCTGCGCGGCTCGATCCGAAGGCACCGGTTCATAACAGTCTCGGTGTCATTTATATGAAACTGGGCCAAACTTCCGAAGCGATTGCACAGTTTAACGAAGCGCTTCGCTTGCGACCCGATGATGCCGACGCTGCGGAGAATCTTCGTTTCGCGCAACGGAGACAATCGCGAGATAGCCCGACCGGGCCGCGCTGAAAATTCGCTCAAAGGCCGGGTCGACGCGACCGGGCTTCGAGCCTAAAACCTTCGGGGGGTTGGCTGAAGGGCCAATAGCGAGGGATAGGATGGCATAGACGCTGCTCGTATGTGCCATAATTATCATGGTTCCTGTAGGACTCTGTCCGTTCCCCAGAAAACGTGTCATCGGCTTCGTCGCCTTCGCCTTTCTCGTCCTCTCCGTCGTCGGCTCTTTTGCCAATCCAATCCTGTTATCGGTTAAAACCACCCCGTATGACCGGCAAATGGCGCGAATTCAACCGGTTCTAATTTCAGCTCCAACGCAAGGCACCAATCGAGAGCTCTCTCTACCGTTGATCAACCGCTGGATCGGTGAGCTACGCAATATCCCTTACGGATTTTCCATGCAGTGGAAAACCCCAGCGGAGGTGGCCCGTGAACCGGCCGCTGATTGCAAAGGAAAAGCCGTTGCCCTTTACCAGCAAATGGCACGACACGGCGCGCGAGGATTGCGACTTGTTATCGGCAAACGCGCTCCGACCAGCCGTTCCACGCACACGTGGGTTCAGTGGACGACTGCATCTGCAACCTACATCCTCGATCCAACAATTAATTGGACGGCCCGGCCAGTGGATGAAGTCGCGGATAACTCCTACGTTCCGTTTTACGCTTACGCTGGCCATCAAAAGTATCGAGCACCGACGGCAACTGCGTTGTACGCTCGTTTGTAAAAAGCGTTGGCTAATAAGGCCATCCCGTTCCCGAATGGCTGCTAATGCGGGACGGCCTCAATGTTCCGACGGTTCCGCGGCTGATATAAGCTGATTACGCTTTTACCTTGTCACGTCAGGCCGGTATCACCTAGCATACCTGCGAATGCGGGCTTTTATGGCGAGCCGGCGTTGTCTTTCCTGCGCGCTTGCGTGCTCACTGAGTTTCGGAGCCGGAATGGCAAGCAGCACCGCCGGACTAGTCTTGCAAAAGGTTCCTCCCCTCACAGTGGCGGAAGCTCGCGTTACCCGCAAAATCTTGCTCATCTTGAATTTGGTGCCCGGATCGAGAACGACCCAAACGCCGATCAGTTTCCTCCTCTGCTTGCCGGCGATCCAACATCACTTGTTCTCTCCAGGAAGGCATCACCACTCTCTTAATCTCGCTGCCTCAGATCGAAAATATCGATAGCGTCGCTTTCCTAAATGCCGGAATGAACGGCTCTGTCGCAATCGCCACTGCGAGCGCGAAACTCCCAGCGGATAGCCCGCAATGGCACGACGGTCAGGCACGCGAAGTTGCCAATGGATTGAACACCTACCGAGTCGGTCCGACCGAGCGAAGTACGTTCGCTTGATTCTTGATGTGCGGACAGCGGGGCGCGTCGGCAATCTGGGAATTTATTCCGCAGCGCCTGTTTTCGATTTCACCATGCCGCGTCCGCGGAAAATTGCCGCCAACGAACTCATCGGCAACGCACTAAAAATTGATTTCGCCGATTTGCATGGGCAGGTGCGCATAATCTTCGTTAGTTCGGGGCGCGACCTCCGCCTCGCCCAATAACATGATCGATGGTCAGGCCGGCAGTGCTGTGCTTTTGCCGCGAACCAGGAAACGAGTGCCCGTTATGTCATGGTTGCGTGGACGCCTTCTCGGCCGACCTCAAATTTTTCGGTCGCTGAAATTGCGGTCCTGGGACCGGTGACAAGTTCGACGCTACTCGCGCTGAATAGGATTTCAGATCGCTCGGATCACGAAAATGTCCGCGATTCCAAAGATGCTAAAGATTTCAGCAAAGAAATCCCAAGCGAAGGTCCTGGAGAAGAGCAGCCGCCCGCTCAAGGTCCGCCGCCTTCGCTACCCCGCACTCCGCCGTTCGTCTTTATTCCAAGAGTTACCCCGACCAGTTTCTAACGATACTTCCGACAAGGTTTGATATCACACGCCCACGCTGTAGTCGGCCCGTCCGTCGGGGCGCCGAGCGAGGCAAGGCGACCGAACACCGGGCTATAACCTTCAATCGCACGATTTCAGAGCGCGTCGCGAATGATCTCGAATACCCGGGTATTGTCGATCGTGCCGCCGAGTTTTTCCATCCGCAGACCCGTGGCATTCGCAATCGGGTCTTCCAGCGAATTGAGTGCGGATGGGGCTTGAACAGCCGCAGGCTCGAGGGCGGAGAGATCCCTGGCACTGGAAGACTCGACGTTTGCCCCGGTTTTCCCTCCATTTGGGCCTGTCGCCCAGGTAACCCACGGTTGCCCGGTTGAATTCAACCCCAGGATCGCGACACCACTGTCGTAACGAAAGGGATAGCCGTTAACGTTCATCCCACCGATCGCCGCATCACCGCAAACGATAATGGCAGTGTTTCTGCCAGCATATTCTCGGCTGATTTGGACTGCGCGATCAAGCTCGGCCGTTTCGCGAAGTGTCCGTTCTCCCAGATTTTGCCATGCCGCCGACGCCATCAAATGAGCATTCACGACCAGGACATAACCGCGACGGTTCACCTGGAGAAGCTCGATCGCGCGTCGCACCATATCTCCAAGAGAAGGTTGCTCGGTTCTCGCTGCAACTTCATCGGTAAATGGCAAATCGTTGGCTGCAAAAAGGCCCAACAGACGTGGCTGTTGCCACCCAGCGATTTGTTCCAGCTCCGCCAAATTGCGGACCACGCGAACATGCGCCTGATCGAGTTTTGCTTTATCGAAGTCGGCGGCGCCGCCACCGAGGGCGATGTCGACTGCGCTTTGGTCGATCATCGCCGTGACAAATTGCTGGGGTGTCTTCGCGGTGTTCGCGTGGGCGTAGAACGCCGCCGCGGTCGGGTTAGTCAGGGCACCGTCTGTCACAAGGCCGGTGCCGCGACTTTCCTCATGCGCAATCTCGAGGATTGTCTTCAGCGCCGCGCCTGATTCCGACATCGAGATCGTCCCGTTTTTTACTCTAATTCCCGTTGCCAGGGCAGAAGCGGCCGCAGCGGAATCAGGCACCGCAAAGTCCACCGAGTGATTGCGCAGGCGCGCCGAAAACTCCAGGCGGTCCATCGCCAGCGGATTGTCGGCGCCGCCGATGTAGACCCGCGTTGCCGCCGTTCGTTGCGCCGTCAAGCCTTCGCCAACAAACAAAATAATGCCGAAGGGTTTTTGCACGACCCAGTTTTGAAAGTAGAGGACGCCAAGCGCCGCAAAGGCCAGAAGACAAATCAGCGCAAGTATCTGGTTCCTCCATTTCATGGCGCGATGTGAATAATCCTCAGCTGCATTGTCAATCCTCAGCTGCGGGAAAGCACTTGTATGACGTTGGCCCGTCGGCAGATTGCGCGCGATGAGTGGGCCGGTCATGCTGATCATTCGCGACGGCTGGGGCATCAATCCCGGCGGTCGCGAACACGCCACCGAAAATGGCGACGCTACGTTGCTGGCACGCACTCCCTTTCATGATCAGCTCTACGCCAAATACCCCATGGCGAAGTTAAGTGCGAGCGGGGAGGATGTCGGATTGCCCAAAGGGCAAATAGGGAATTCCGAAGTCGGACATCTCAATCTTGGCGCGGGTCGGATTGTCTACCAGGATTTGACGCGAATTAACAAGGCACTAGCCGCCGGCGAACTTGCCCGCAGCAAGGTTGCCCAGGAGGCC
>JBKPMO010000151.1:0-7880 GCA_046732175.1 Verrucomicrobiota bacterium | reverse complement strand
AGAGAAATGCAGAGGGTTCCAAGCGGTCGCGAGTTTTGGTTCTGGTCGATGAATCGAATGTGGGCAGTTCGGTGCGAACCGCTGGCCGCGGACTGGATTGGCTGAGGCTGCGCCAGTTTTTGGCCGGTTCCGATTCCGGGCGCGATCTCATCGAGATGGTGGTTTATGCCGGGTTGCCGCCCTCGATCCCGGTCTGGCAGGAGGAACGGGATAAGAAAAACAAGTTTGTAAATTGGCTGCGTTCCAATGGCTTCATGGTCGTGACTAAGGATGGCGCACCTGCCGAGGAAGGGCGCTACAAAGCGAACGTCGACGTCATGATGACAATCGACGCGCTCGAGCTCTCAGTCGCGATGAACCCTGATGTCGTGATCCTGGTGACCGGCGATGCCGACTTCGCCTATCTCGCCATTAAGCTGCGCCGACGAGGTATCCGGGTGGAAGTGGCATCGGTTGCACAAAACCTTGGGAATAATTTGAAATCAGCAGCGAACGAAGTGATCGATCTGGCACCGTTGTTCCGAACGTTCGAGTTGATGCCGGTGGCGGAGTCGCCGGTGCCGGCGCAGCGGAGGCGGCGTTCAATGGCCCAGTAACGGGCAGACAGGCGCGCTGAGAGCTAAAGCTCGTCGGTAGGCGACGCTCCTTTACGGAGTTGAGGGTTGAAGGGTTAAAGCGGTAAAAGCAAACACGGAACGTCGAATTAAGAATGGCAGAGAACTGCGGAAAGGGCGTTGTTAGATGAGGGTCAACTCGCACACGAGCGGGAAGTGATCCGACGCCAGGCGTGTGAGCGGCGTACGATGGACGCTGAGCTGTGTGGGATGCAAGGCGGCATTCACGAAAATGTGATCGACCGCGAGGGAGGGGAAGCGGCTGGGGAAGGTGGGGAATGCCCGTGCGGGCTGGACGATTGTTCGCACGTCACGCAGGCGCCCGGCAATGAGCCGATGGGCGCGCGAGGTCCGCACACTGTTGAAATCTCCGAGTAGAATTGCTGGTTCGTCCGGCGCGATGGAACCGAGCCATGTCGGTCCGACGAGTAGTTCCGCCTGCAACTGGCGCTCATTACGGCCGAGACCGAAATGACTGTTGATAACGTGCACTGAACCGAGATTGGTCTCCGCTTGCATCCAAATTGCAACACGCTTTTCGCGACAATACCAGGGTGCCACACCGGGCATTTCGTCGGCACGCTTCAGCGCGATCGGGAATCGGCTCACAATCGCGTTCCCATATTGCTCGTCCCCGCTGCGCATCGCCGGATGAAAGTGATATTTCCAACCGAGCTGCGCCGCAATCAGGGCGGCTTGGTCCGCATGGGAAGAGCGCGACCGGCCGAGATCCAATTCTTGCAGACCCACAATGTCAACCGACATACTTGCGATTACTTCAGCGACGCGACTTTCTGAGCATTGCCCATCCATCCCGACGCAACCATGCACATTGTAAGTGGCAACGCGCAGATGCGGTGCATTGGAATCGTTAGTCATCTCCGCTTCGGCGCGGTCTCGCCGTTACATCTGCGATGCGAGCAGCGATCCGATCCGGCCCCTGATCTTCTCGCCCCAAGGTCTCTCTCGCCAATCGTCCAGGGTAATTTCGCGGGAGTAACTCTTGTCCTCTTCGAACATCCGGGTATGCGCGACGACAAAGTTCTCATCGAGCACGTTTAGATTGGCTTCCTCGTTCAAGGACAAGGAGCGATTATCGAGATTCGCGGAACCGACGGAGGCCCAGCAATCATCCACCAGCAGATATTTGCAGTGAAAGCGCGCCGGCTGGTATTCATAGAAGCGGGCGCCCGCTTCCAGCAATCGCCGCCAGCGCGTCTTGCCCACCGCACGAACCGTCTGCGCGTCAATGTCGGGCCCAGGCGTCATGATTTCGACTTTCACGCCACGCCGTAGGGCATCGAGCAAGGTCTGCATGCAAAGTCGGTCCGGAATGAAGTAGGCATTCGCGATTCGAATGTGGCGTCGGGCGGCAGCAATTGAGAGCAGCAACATCAAACGGGCGCTATCTGATCCTTCGCCGGCTGAACTTTTAAACACCTGGCACATGTCGTTACCCGCACATTTCAATTTTGGAAAATACTCATCACCGTGCAACAACTCCGCGCGCGTTTCGACCCAGTTATCCATAAACGCCTGCTGCATCTGCGCGACGGCCGGACCTTCCAGGCAGTAATGTGAGTCGCGCCAGCGTCCGCGGGTCCGTCCATCACCCTTCCAATCGTCAGCAATCCCGGTTCCGCCGAGATAACCGGTCCGACCATCGATTACCAGGAGCTTGCGATGGGTGCGGAAATTCATCGCTACATTGATGAAGCGGAAGATTTCGAGTTGTACCCCGGCCTCTCGCACCAAATTCATAGCGCGGCCGCGAACGCAATCGCAGCCCAGAGCGTCTTGAAGAAAGTGCACTTTCACCCCAGATCGAGCGCGCTCTGCCAGAGCTTCGGCAAACGCATCCGATACTTCGCCCTCTTTAAAGAGGAAGTTCTCGAATGTTATTGTGTGTTGTGCCGACCGTATCGCCGCGAGCAAAGCTGGGAAAATCTGATCGCCATTTTCCAGCGCGGTCACTTTGTTGCCTTTCAGCAAGGGCGGTCCAAGCAGATTTCCCATCACTCGCACGAAGACATCATCCCCGGCCGCATAGTCAGTGAAGATTTCGTGATGAATCTTCTTTTCCGTCGGGAAGAAATTGCGGGCGACAAAGAGCGTCGCCGTTCCGCCAACGACGGCTGCGCCAAGCGCTGCCGGCCATCGTGACTGGTATGAGCACAAAGAGCGCTTCACGCAAGAATATCGGACGGCACGGGGAATTGGTTCCCTGTCGGCGCAGTATGTGGTCGCTGCAGCAGCGCGCATCGGGCGGGAAAGGCAAGATTTAAGAAACTGAATGGCGATCCACAGTCGATAGCTAGTTGTCAGCGAGATTCACAAACCAACTAACTATCGAGCTATCTAACTATTATGATTAATCCAAGCGATACTATACCTTCCGAGCGCACAACAGTGCGCACCGCCAGGACTTATCCGGCGTACGATCGACCATTCGCGCGCATCTCGTGGGGAGCGATATTCGCAGGCGCCATCATCGCGCTCGCTACCCAAATCGTTCTCGCCCTCATCGGCATGGCGGTCGGCCTCGCCGCCCTTAATCCCGCTACTGGCGATAGCCCCAGCGGCACCACCCTGGGAGCTGGCGCAGCCATCTGGCTCGTCGTCAGCAGTCTTATTTCTCTTTTCATAGGCGGTTACATCGCGGCACGGCTTGCCGGGCGGTTTAACGGATGGCTGCACGGTCTCATCACTTGGGGCACGCTTACCCTTCTGACGCTGATGTTGTTAACTACTGCGGCTGGTCAACTCATCGGGGCGGCTTCCGGTTTGACTAACTTCGCCGTCAGTAACAGCGACAAGACCTCGCGGCTGCCCGCTGCTTTGCAACAGCCAATCGAGCAATTGAAGGATCAGGCCAGTCAAACCGCGGATCAGGCTGCCGCACAAGCGCAGACTACCGACTCGCAAACGCGCGAGGCCCAGGCGCGCGACGCAGGGCAGAAAGCCGCCAAGGGAGGCGCAGTCGGCACCGGAGCAGCAGCATTCGCAATGATTCTTGGTGCAATCGCCGCTGCCCTGGGTGGTAGGACCGGCGAACGCAACCCGCGACACGACGTCTACGATTTACCCGCCGAGGAGAGGTCGGTTTCCGAGCGCGTCGAGCGTTAGTCGCTTGGTGGACTTGGTTCGAAGTAGAAACTCTGAGGAATGGGTCAAATTGTATATTTGACATCGGCCCTGGAGGATAGCCGAAAAGCGATTCGACACGTCGAAGAAAGGAGTAGTCAAGGCGACGTTCCGCTGGTATCCACCGATTCCATTATGAACAGAAACATCTTTTACATCATCGGAGTCATTGTCGTTATCATTATCGTCCTCAAGGTACTCGGCCTATTTTAGGCCGAAGCTCGGCGAAAAACGAAGCGCTACCTTGCAGCGATGTCGAAAGTGAGTGCTTGCTCACCTTTTTAATCCTGGGCGCAATCGGTCCGAGCCGGACTGGCGTACAGGGCGAAGGCGCCGACACACCGCGGGTGGCAGTGCGCTCCGCAATCGAAAGGCTTTGCGGCGATCGCGGTTGATCTGAACCTTGGACTACTCCACAGCCGGTTTCCTGAGCTCCTGGCAAACTGCGATCATAAACGGTCCGGGTACGACTAAAACGATACCAGTTGGCCTAGATTTTAGGCCATCGTTCAATGGATGGAACCGGTTGCCGGCCGAATATTGGTTAACGGCATTAGGAATAACAAGGGACTGATCCAGAGCAGATTAACGATCTGATAAATTCGCGAAGTAAGGAGGTAGTGCCGTAGAATAAACCTGATGGCATAGATAGTGGTAATAGGCCACATATGAGTGTTCTTCTCCTATTGTTTGTTTTCGTCGAAGAAATAAAAGAACGCAGACACCGGGGAGCGTGGAGCTCAACGGAACAAGCGTTGGCGAGATAAGCTAAGCCTTGGACAAGAAATTACCGACCGTTAAGAAGCTACCAGAGGAATCTAAAGAGTAGAAGAGTCCGCGATCGCGAGGCGCAATCGCCGACACGCGGAAGCGCGTATGTTCCCCAATCGAAGTTTGAATGGGCGAGCCCGTACTTGGCCGCGTCTTGAGACAGATTTAGTGGCGATCGACTAAATTCTTTGCCGCCTCCGCTATGGCTCTCGCCGCGAGCGCTCTAATTTTTTCGCGCGTTTCGGAGTTGGTGATTTGTCCAGCCAATCCGTAAACAGCGGACGCGATCGCAACCTGCTCCTCCTCGCGTCGTCCCCAACCAGGGTCTTCTCCTCCGTGCCGGTAAAACCATAGGAGTAGCGGATTTATCACCTCCAAAATTCCCACGCCTTCAAATCTGCTTCTGGCCTTACGATAGTGGATATCCACTTCGCCATCGGTGGCAGAATCAGTCACGACGATAGCATGCTGCCCGCAGTCGGTGACCTGATTCACAGGCGTCCAGGTAGCGGTCGGCGCAGTCTTGCCGGTCTTAATCTCAATTGAACGGAAAGCGGTATAAGGGGTTGCCGGGTAATCGGAGCAACCTGCGATGCTATAGGCTTCAAGCGTTTCGTTACACCACAGGAGCTCGGCGATATTCTGTACCGAGAGGTTGGTCCCTGCGATGCCATCAAATTCGCAGTTGTAGTTAAACAGCGTGCCGGACTGACTAGTAAGAGTCATAACACCTACGACGGTGTCACCTGCGTTTACCTTCACGTGGGGCGTGTGAAAGGCGTTACCGTCAGAAGTTACATACCAACTTGCTACTGACCAATATGCTCCTCCACCTAGATTCCCGCCGGAGGAACCCCACTGCAGGACCGGCTGAAGAATTCCGTAGTTCGCGCCGTAGTTCTCGATCCCGTTGAAGAGGTAAATCAGTTGATTGTCATTGTCGCTAGGTTCCGGTGGAACCTTCCATGTCGTCCGAAATGAAGTAATGCTGTTGCCGGTGCCATTGTTCCAATACGCGTACGCAATCCAACCGCTGCCGAGCGCAGGAACCTGTCCCAGTTGTGCAGTTGGGATGATCTTAGTCAATGCTTTGGTAGATAAATTCAAGAGCCGCGGCTGACCGTCCGCCAGTTGGACGGCGTGGCCTTTCTCCACCAGGTGAACCAATGACTGATGTCTGGGGCCACCGGGAGTAAAGACGAAATCCTTTTTCAGGAATCGCCTTCCTTCAGGGTGTGAAGCGGCCCCTTCCATAGAAACAACAAATGCACGGCCCTTTTCGCTTCGCACTCCTTCGCCTGGACCGACCCGATGAACTTTCTTTCTCGATCGAGGACCACCGGGAGTTATGACTTTACGTCGCGCACTCCTGGTTGACTTCTGGCTAATGGGATTTTTCGGCTCACGTACCACCCAGATTCCTCGCGAGCAGCTTTTGTTTTGTCAAGACGAAATAGAAGAGGGATAGATTGGGGTCAGTCAACAAATCTTGACAGATTCGCGGCACAGGGGCAGACGAAAGTTGAGAGTTGATGGTTAAGTGTTGAGAGGTCGGCAGACGGCAGACCATTCGTTGAATCGTTAAAGCGTTGAAGGGATGAACCGAACAGAACTCAACGCCGAACGCCCAACGTCCAACGTCCAATGACAAGGCCGAGAGAAGCAAAGGGGTCAGTCGATTGGGATTGACGGTCACGATGGAAGTGCTGGAATTCGCGCCATGAGAACAAAGAATATTCTTGTGGCGCTGACGTTGTTACTCGCGGCGAATAGACTAAGCCTGGCAGCGGAAAATCCGCTCATGGGAATCTGGAAGCTTAACGAAAGTAAATCGAAGTACGCGCCTGGTTCAGACAAGAATACCACCATCACTTACACGGCGGCGAAAGGTGACATGATCAAGTGCACGGCCGATGGAGTTGATAAGGATGGGAAGCCAATCCATTGGACCTGGACGGGAAAGCTTGATGGCAAACCTTACCCGATCAAAGGAAGTCCGGCCTTCGACATGCTGGCTTATCACCCGGTGAACGAGCGCACCAACGAAACCACTGCTACGAAGAACGGCAAAACGGTGATGACGGCCGTGATCGCGGTGGCGAAGGACGGCAAATCACGCACGGTGACGTTGACCGGGACGGGTGCGAAGGGCAAGAAGATCACGAACAGGACCTATTACGACAAACAAAGTTGAGAGTGTCCGAGCCGGACTGGCGGTTGTTGAGAGTTGAGGGAAGCAAAGGGGTCAGTCCTCACTTTTTGCACAAGCACGCGAGTTATGCTCGCGAGTTATTAGTTAACTGTTATCCGTTATCAGGCGAGAAGGACTACCCACGAGACTACGGACAGCAAGGGAGCCAGAAGAGATCAGAGATAGGACCTCAGGCGAAGCACCGCCTCGCAGTTATCAGCTATCTATTAATAGTCCAATGCTCGCTTCACCGCCTGCATAATCCCGCCAGCGGTGTCGCCGCGGTCGCCCTGGCCTGGTTTGACTTTCCTCTTTGATTTGCGGCGGCGATCGGCAGCCAGGGAACGACCGACATTCACTTCCTTCTTGAACTGGCCTTTCTTGTTTCTGCGCATATAACGGCGGTCGCCCTTGTGCGGCTGGATCGTGGTACGTTTACTCTTCTTCCTCCTGGTTTTGCGTTTCGCTGGCATACCCAAGCTTCGCATGACGCAGCTGTACTGCGGGTGAGAAGCCAGGAGTTCCGATGCTGCTAGTGTGGAAAGGGGAAAGCAAAGGGGTCAGTCCTCGTTTTTTGCACTCTTAGAAAAGGGGCAGTTAGAATTTTGGAGTTGATCGGCTAACGACCTCTGACCTCTGATCTCTTCCCTCTCAATTGGACGTTCGGTGTAATGCAAGTCCGGCTCGGACCGTTGGGTATTTTCTTCTGGCCTTCGGCGAAGCCGCCGTAATCCCGCTCGCTCCATACTGTTTGTTTCGGCTCGACTTGCCCCATAGTTTCGGCAGTGTTGTCTCCGCGGCGGGCGCGTTTACTCCCCATGCCCACGGAAACTGGACCTCATGTCGAGCTGGACATCGCTCATGTTCTGTTCGTAGACGTGGTTGGTTACTCGAAATTGCTCATCGATGAGCAACGGACCTTGCTCGAGGAACTGAACCACATCATCCGGAGTACGGCTGAATTCCGCAAAGCGGAGGCGCAGGAAAAACTGATCCGACTTCCCACTGGCGACGGAATGGCGCTGGTATTCTTTAATACTCCGGAAGCACCTGTTCGATGCGCTTTGGAGATCAGTGCGGCCCTCGCAAGTCAATCGCGGCTGAAACTCCGGATGGGCATTAACACCGGTCCGATTAGTGGAACGGTGGATGTAAACGAC
>JBKPMO010000150.1:0-7143 GCA_046732175.1 Verrucomicrobiota bacterium | reverse complement strand
TCCGGTTCGCGCTGGATTGATCACAGCGTCAGAAGTGTGGCCTTATTTTTGGCTAGCCGATGTTCAGAAGGACACGACTGGTGAAAGCCCAGCTCCGCGTGGCGGTGCGCCTGATGCCAATCCGGCTCGGATCGGTCGCGCCCTACCAATGCTCATGGCGTTTGTCGCCTTTCTTTTGCCCGCCTGTCGCCCGGACATGACGAATCAACCTAAAGCCAAACCTCTTTCGGAAAGCGATTTTTTCTCGAATGGAGCCAATGCACGGCAACCTCCGGCGCACACTGTTGCCCGAGGCGATGCGCGCGAGGATACAGCGTTTTACACTGGGCAAACGAATGGGACTTATGTGACGCAGTTGCCCGTAAAATTGACCCGCGACCTGATGGTTCGCGGCCGCGAAAGTTTCGAGGCCATTTGCGCTGAATGCCACGATCGCACCGGCAGCGGGAATGGGATGGTGGTCCAACGCGGATTTCCGCAACCGCCATCTTTTCACGTTGATCGGCTCCGCAACGCGCCGATCGGTCATTTCTTCGATGTGATCACGAACGGCTACGGCGTGATGTATTCCTACGCCACGCGGGTCGAGCCGGAGGATCGATGGGCTATCGCTGCCTATATTCGCGCGCTGCAGCTTAGTCATAACGCAAAGCCGTCAGATGTTGAGCCCGGCGAACGAGCAAAACTCGAGGCCAAGAAATGAATTCCATTCTTGATCGTTCCGTTGGCCGCGCGAAAAATATTTCGTTAGGCCTCGGTATCATTGGGCTTGCCGGATGTCTCATCGGTTGGTTCGCTGCGCCTCGCGATTTCTTTGTCGCTTATCTCTGCGGACACTTTTTCTTTCTGGGTCTTTCGCTTGGATCGTTGGCGTTGCTAATGATCCATCACCTGACCGCCGGTGATTGGGGCTATGCTGTGCGGCGCTTTCTTGAATCCGCAGTCGGAAACTTGCCTCTGATGGCTCTGTTATTTGTGCCAATTTTTTTTGGATTGGCGCAACTCTATCCGTGGAAAAATCCAGAGATCGTCGCAGCGAACGAAACTCTGCGAGAAACGCAAATCTATTTGAATCCAGCGGGGTTTGTTCTTCGCACAGCGATTGTTTTTGCCATCTGGATCATCATGGGGAGGCAGTTGCTGAAATGGTCCGCGGAACAAGATGCGACCGTTTCACTCGAGCCGACACGAAAGATGCGAACGTTGAGTGGCCCGGGTCTGGTAATTTACCCGGTCACAATGACGTTCGCGGCGGTTGACTGGCTGATGTCGATGGAAGCGGACTGGTACTCAACCATGTTCCCGGTTCTCATTTGTATCGGTCAAATCCTGAGCGCGCTTGCACTCGTGATTTTGCTGCTTGCCTGGGCGGCGCGTTCATCGCCGCTTAGTGCGCTCGCGAGCGAGGAAAACTTTCACAAGCTCGGCAACCTGCTGCTCGCCTTCACGATGATGTGGGCGTACCTCGCCTTTGGGCAACTGCTTGTCATCTGGTCAGGGAATTTACCCCACGAAATCTCGTGGTACCTGCACCGCATCAGCGACGGCTGGAAGTGGATTGCCATCTTCATCGCGCTCTTTCACTTTTTTGTCCCATTTTTTCTGCTGCTGATGCGGCCGGCCAAAAAGCGACGACGCATCCTGGCGAGCATCGCAGCGTGCGTGTTCGCCGCGCACCTTGTCGCCACTTGGTGGACGATCGCTCCGAGTGTTTACACCAAACACGTTTACGTCGGCTGGTTCGCTCCTGCTGCCTTTCTGGGAATAGGTGGTATCTACGCGTTCGCATTTTTGAAAAATTTGGGGACGAAGCAGCTTATTCCGCAGAACGATCCACGCCTTGCGATTGCTGTGCCTACATGAACGCAAAAGAGCGAGCACACGATCACGAACGAAAAGACGTCGATGTTCTGTCGTTAATTACGATTGCGTGTCTTCTGTTTTTGTCGTGCGTGATCATTTTCCTCGTTGTCTGGGGAATGATGCATTATTTCAAATTGCACGAGCCAGCCAAGACCGCCGGCCAGGCGAGTCTTCCCGTCACAGCCGCCGAAGAATTTCCCAAGCCACGACTGGAAATTAAGGGGGCAATCGATTTAGCGACATTCCGTGTTGCCGAGGAAGCCGATCTCAATTCCTACGGCTGGGTCGACCTGAATTCTGAAACCGTGCGGATCCCGATCGATCGGGCGATGCAATTGCTTTTGGAACGCGGTTTACCGGACGTCGGCACTGGTCAAACGCCTCTCAGTTTGATGCAGGCCAGGCCTGCGGAAAGCGCCACGCCACCTCAATTACCGGAAAGCCCATGAAAACGGGCACGTTCGCCCTTGTGTTAGTCTGCGCGTTCGCCGGGCAAACGCGCGCGCTAACACCGGGCGATTTGAGTCGCGTGACTTTTGAGCAGCATCCAGGCATGCAGATCTCCCCCGACCTCGTTTTTCGCGATCAAAATGATCAGCCGTTTCGATTCGGCGATCACTTCGAAAAGCAACCGACAATACTCGTGCTCGGATATTACCGGTGCCCGATGCTTTGCTCGCTGATCAACGACGGCCTGATCCATGCACTGCAGGAACTGCCTCTGAGCGTGGGCAGAGACTTTCAAGTTATCGATGTAAGTATTGATCCGGCAGAAACTGCCACCGCCGCGGCGCAGAAAAAATCAGAATACCTGCGTCAATACGGTCGGACCGGCGCGACAGAAGGTTGGCATTTTCTCGTCGGTGACGAGCGCTCTATCGCACTAGTCGCGAATCAAGCAGGATTTCGTTACGTCTACGACCCGCAGACTCATCAATATGCTCATCCAAGCGGAGTAATCATTCTGACACCCAAAGGGAAAATTTCCCGGTACGTGTTTGGGGTAAGATTGGATGCAAGAGAACTGCGCGACGCGCTTGTTGCGGCTAAGGAAGAGAAATCATCTTCGATCGTCTCGCAGGTCTTTCTGCTTTGTTACCATTACAATCCGATCACCGGAAGATACGGCGGGTTGATCCTGGCGATTTTGCGCGTCGCGAGTCTGGGATTCCTCGCCGCAATCGCATGGTGGGTTTTTTCAATGGCTCGGCGGTCTCCGCAACGGCACGCGCAAGTCAACTGAGCGATGGATCAATTCCGTATCTTTCCGCCGCAAGCTTCCACGACCTCACACGAAGTGGATGCGCTGTTTTTTGCGCTAACACTGATCTCGCTCTTTTTCATGGTCGTCATCTTTCTGCCGATCATTTTCTTCTCGGTAAAGTATCGCCGTGGATCTCCAGCCGATCGTTCTAATCCATGCTCAAGTTCGTTTTTAATCGAGAGCGGGTGGACGATCGGACCGATTCTCCTTTCGCTCGGACTTTTTGCCTGGGGAGCCGTCGCATATTTTCGGATGGAGCGAAGGCCTGCCAACTCGATCGAGCTACAGGTCGTCGGCAAACAATGGATGTGGAAACTCCAACACGCCGAAGGCAAGCGCGAAATTAACGAACTGCACGTACCGGTAAACAGCACAATAGCGACGACGATGACGTCTCAGGATGTTATTCATAGCTTCTTTGTGCCTGCATTTCGGGTGAAGCAAGACGTTGTACCCGGGAAATACACCGGCGTATGGTTCAAACCGACGCGTACTGGTGAATATCATATCTTCTGTGCCCAATATTGCGGCACACAACACTCCCGAATGATCGGCCGCGTAGTTGTGATGGAACCTGCCGCGTATGAGCAATGGTTAAAGTCTGGAGAACCAAGCGAGTCCATTGTGCGAACAGGGGAACGGCTATTCCACGATCGCGGATGCAGTGGCTGCCACGCGCCGAATTCTCAGTTCCACGCGCCGTTGCTCCAGGGTCTCTACCGAAATCCTGTTCCGCTTGCCGATGGCACGATGGTCACGGCGAACGATCAATACCTGCGCGATTCGATCTTGCAGCCCGCAAAACAAATCACTGCCGGATACGCCAACATCATGCCCAGTTTCGCCGGACGTTTGAGCGAGGAAGAAATCATGCAGCTCATCGCCTATTTAAAATACGTCGGTAATCAGCCCCCACCGTCGCAATGAACAATACGATTTCGGAGTCCGACTCTTCGATGAAAAGCGCGACGGAATCGATCGTCGAGCAGCCAGGCGAGTTCGCGCGAGAGAATTATCTGAGCGTCCATCACGGGGTCCGTTCGTGGTTGCTGACGAAAGACCACAAACGCATCGGCCTTCTTTATCTCTTTACGATTCTGATCTTTTTCCTGATCGCCAGTGTCGCCGCGGGACTGATGCGAATCGAACTCGTTACACCTCAACCCAAGCTGGTCACGTCCGAGACTTATAACAAACTCTTCACCATCCATGGTGTTTTAATGGTCTGGTTCTTCCTCATTCCATCGATCCCGGCTGTGCTCGGCAATTTTGTTCTGCCAATGATGATCGGTGCACGTGATGTCGCCTTTCCGAAACTGAACCTGTTAAGCTGGTACATCTTTGTCGCGGGTGGCGCACTCGCGCTTTGGTCGCTCGTCCACGGTGGCGTGGACACGGGCTGGACGTTCTACACGCCTTACAGCACGACCTATGCAAACACGCACGTGATCTCAATGGCCGCTGGCGTCTTCGTGGCCGGGTTCTCCACCATCATAACCGGGATGAATTTCATGGTGACGACCCACAAGATGCGTGCGCCGGGTCTCACTTGGTTTCGATTGCCGCTCTTTGTCTGGTCACTCTACGCAACCAGTTTGATCATGGTCCTCGCCACACCGGTTCTCGCCATCACTCTTGCCCTCATCTCCGTGGAGCGCTTTTGGGGCGTCGGAATCTTCGATCCAAAACTCGGCGGCGATCCCGTTCTATTCCAACACCTGTTCTGGTTTTATTCGCACCCTGCCGTTTACATCATGATTTTGCCGGGAATGGGCGTGATTAGTGAATTGATTACGTGCTTCTCGCGCAAACCAATTTATGGCTACGCGTGGGTCGGATCAGCCAGCATGGCGATCGCCGTTCTCGGATTTCTTGTCTGGGGTCACCATATGTTTGTTTCGAGCCAGTCGGTTTATGCCGGCATGGTTTTCTCGATCCTTAGCTTTCTCGTCGCCGTACCTTCGGGAATAAAAGTTTTCAACTGGACGGCGACTCTGCGGAAAGGCTCCATCCATTTTGCAACGCCGATGCTCTATGCGTTGGGGTTCATTGGCCTTTTTACCATCGGCGGATTAACCGGGCTGTTTCTCGCTGCGCTCGCGGTTGACGTTCATGTGCATGACACCTATTTCGTCATCGCTCATTTTCACTACATCATGGTGGGCGGAATGGTGATGGCGTTCATGGGCGGCCTTCACTACTGGTGGCCAAAAATTTCCGGGCGACTCTATCCGGAACTGGCGGGCAAACTTGCAGCGATGATCACATTCATCGGCTTCAATCTGACGTTCTTTCCGCAGTTTATTCTTGGGTACCTTGGCCAACCGCGCCGCTACCACGTTTACCCGCCGGAGTTCCAACTCTATCATGTGCTCTCAACCGCCGGCGCTTCGATCCTTGGGGTCGGATATTTGATGCCGCTGATTTATTTCATCTGGGCGTGGAAGCATGGTCGCGCAGCAGGGCCAAACCCGTGGCGCGCGACTGGGTTGGAATGGCAAACACCTTCGCCACCGCCTGAACATAACTTTAAAGAAACTCCAGTCGTAACGGGACCGCCCTATTCATATTCGGCAGAAAAAGATGTCGACCTTGACCTCGCCAGCATCTGAAGACGCGTTTGTCGCGCAGCAATTCGATGACATCGAGCAACAGCGCGAGGCGGCGAAGCTCGGCATGTGGATTTTCCTAGCGACTGAGGTTCTATTTTTCGGAGGACTTTTTCTCGGCTACACGATCTATCGCTTCACATACGGCCAGGTTTTCGTGGAGACGAGTCGCAAGCTTGATGTGCTTCTCGGCGGAACGAACACGGCTGTATTATTGATCAGCAGCTTGTTGATGGCGTTCGCTGTCCGCGCAGCAAAACTCGATCGACGGCAAATGCTGACCTGGTTACTTCTCGGGACCGCGCTCCTCGGCTGCGTCTTCATGTCGATCAAGGGCGTCGAGTACCACAAGGATTACGTGGATCATTTGGTTCCCGGAAGAGACTTTGAGTGGCAAGGCTCCGATCCGCATAACGCCGAACTATTTTTCTGGATTTATTTTGCGATGACTGGACTGCACGCGATTCATGTGACCGTCGGTATTGGGATCATGCTGGTCCTGGTACTGCTCGCCTGGCTTGGAAAATTTTCCCACGGAAATCACAACACGGTCGAGATTGCCGGTCTGTACTGGCATTTTGTTGATATTGTCTGGGTTTTTCTATTTCCTCTGTTGTATCTAGTGGGGCACCGCTGATGGAAGAAGTCGTCCAACCGAGAGTTTATGTGTCGACATGCATAGCCTTGCTGGCGCTGCTGGCGTTAACCTGGGCGATTGCCAACGTCGATCTTGGCCCTTTCAATCTTATTGTCGCGCTCGCAGTGGCGGTCGCCAAGGCGATTGTGATTGCTCTTTTCTTCATGCATGTAAAGGGGAGTAGCCGGCTTTTACATCTGGCAGCCGTAGCTGGGGTCATTTGGCTGCTGTTCCTGATTTCCCTGACACTTGGCGATTATTATACGCGCGGCTGGGTGCCGTTGAATCATTAAGCGCCAGGTACAGGGACTCTCAGGGCCAGACCAAAATAATCTGGCGTTGTGACTACGAAATCTGCGGGCGGTTACCTGCTCCAGAGATTCTGGCGGGCAGAAAAATCTTCTCAAGACACGATAAATTTGGTCTATAGGCGTAAGGAATCGTCATCGAATCAAACCGAATCATGCAAAAGCAATCCGCTTCCTCGTCCATATTTTTTAGTTCGCGTCTCTTACTCGCTGTTATGTTTTGCACAGGAGCCTGTTTATGTCTGACTGGCGCACTGTTGGCGTTTCAACACGGCGAAACGCCTTCGAACTCTTCAAATAGAACACTCACGTTCGAAGAGCGGGTGTCTTATCAGCGGGCAATCGAGGAAGTGTATTGGCGTCATCGGATCTGGCCCAAGGACAATCTCACTTCCAAGCCTTCGCTTGACGCTGTGATGTCCCAGATGCAACTGGAAAACAAAGTCAGCGATTACCTACGCA
>JBKPMO010000149.1:0-8903 GCA_046732175.1 Verrucomicrobiota bacterium | reverse complement strand
AAATAGCCCTGGCTCGCTCCGAAAAGATCCTGGCGCACGACCCTAACAACGGCTCGGCGATCGGCCATGGCAGTGTTGCCCTGGCGACACTCGGTCAGCACGAACGAGCAAAAGAGTGGATGGACCGCGCGCTGTTGATCGACCCCGAAAACATAACCATGCGCTACAACTTTGTCTGCGCGTTGGCTAATGAGCTGAAGGACAAAGAGGCGGCGCTGGAGATGCTCGGCTCGGTCTTTGAAAAAATAGGAAAAGCTCTTCTCGACCATACTAAAGTCGATCCTGATATGGCTTGCATCCGCGATGATCCACGGTTCCAAGCGATGCTCGCCGCCGCCGAAAAACGAGTGGCGCTGCAAAGTCCGCCTGCGAAGCAGGACGACCCCGGAACCGTTCCGGGCTGAGATGCTGAGAGCTGATCCGCCTACGAGCAACGCCACGGGGCGAATCGTCCGTTGGTGAAGGAAAGAGTAGCGGCGGATCACCGATCCGCTCAACGCTCAAGGTCCAACCCTCAACGTCGAATGCCCGGGCGGGAGAGGAAGGGACAGCGTTTGGCGAGATACCGGAACAGTGGACGGGGTCGCGTCTTAATATTTGACATTTGCCTCCGCTGAGAGTCTTGACGATTGAGCGGATGCTAACAATCAGCTCTTCGTCTTTCGGAGCGCGGTCTTGAGGCGTTTGAGGCTGGCTTTGGGCCAGAGTTTGCTAGTGTTGTAATAACCGCGGAACGACGGCGTCCGCTTCGGGAGCTTGAGCCACTTCGCTTTCGTGCTCGTGTAGATATGCACGTCCGGCTCCAACGCGCCCGGTTTGTCGAGCGTGCCGACGCGCACGAAACGGATGTTGGGTCTACGCCCGTAATCGCTCCAGATGGCGGTCTGACACTTGGGGCAGCGGTAGATGTCGTGCAAACCGTTCACGCGCGGCACCGGCACGGCCACCGGTTTGCCGCGGAGCAGTTTGATCACCCCGGTTTCGACGATGGCGTTGAGTACGAACGCGCTGCCCGTCAGCCGCTGGCAGTCGTCACAATGACAGCAGTGAACGAACATCGGCTTGTCGAGGAGCTGGTAGCGGATGGATCCGCAGGCGCAGCCGCCGGTCCGAGCCGGACTGGCGATTCGCTTCGCGTCCATTGCTTTCCTCTGACCTCTACCTTCTACTTTCTCCCTTCTTCCTTTCCTTAGTAGTGTTGCCCCACGTATTCCCACACCTGGTGATGCTAGTAAGGCCACTCGGAAAAGCAAAAGGGGTCACTCCTCGTTCATTTGCACTTTGTTGGCTTCACCTCCTCATTCTAAACCACCAACTTGGTGGCGCGCATCGTGGAGACTGTGTGCTGGTAGCGCCAGCACGCACGCGAATGTTCCGGCGCTTACCGCAATCATTATCAGCAGGGCCACGCGAAATCCGCCCAGGGCCGCGGCCAAAACAAATGCGCTGACGCCGAGTGCGGCACCCACCTGCCGGATAAATTGCTGGCTGGTGGTCGCGCTACCCATGCGAGCGACCGGCACGCTATTCTGCACTACTACAGTCAGCGCGGGTGAGAGCATTCCCATTCCGGCGCCTGCGACTAACGACGCCGCGATGACCCAAGCGAGCCCATGTTCAAATGCCACCATGAAAAAGAGGAGTCCCACGATATGCACGACGATTCCAATCACGCTCGGAAGCCGTTCTCCGATTCGATGGACCAACCGTCCAGATCCGAATGCGAACGCGCTCCATCCGATGGTGAACGCGCCAACCACCAGACCTACGAACGCGCGATTCTCGTGAAAAGCGGCATTGGTCGCGAGCGGCAGATAAGTGCTAAGACCAAAGCCGCTGAAGAAGGCGAGGAATGAGGAACAAATCGATGATGCGTAACCGGCATGATGAAAAAAACTCAGGGGCAGAATCGGATGAGGCGTTCGTCCCTCGTGCCAGACGAAGACGGCAAGTAAAATGATGCCGGCGGCAATGAGAGCGGCCTGCATCAGCTCGATTTTTCCCTCACCGAGATCCACAAACGCCCACATCAGGGAACTGCCGCCGGCGCCAGAGAGAAGGGCACCGGCAAAATCGAATCGGCCGATGCTATGCCCAATGCTCTCGTGCATTCCGGCGATGACGAGGAAGGCAGCGACAATTGCAATCGGCATATTTATCAAAAAAGCCCAGCGCCATGAAACATGCGTCACGATCAATGTTCCGAGGAGTGGTCCAGCCACACTTGCGACCGCCCATGCGCTGCTGGCCGCCCCCAGCGCCCGGCCGCGTTTGTCAGGCGGATAAACAACTCCGAGCAGAACAAACGGAAGCGTCGCAACGGCTCCCGCTCCGATTCCCTGAATGGCGCGAGCGCCGACGAATTCCATCATCGTGCGCGCCATCGCGCAGAGTCCGCTTCCGACCGTGAACGCGACAATTCCGACGAGATACGTGCGCCGCCGTCCCCATCGATCCGACCCGGGTCCCCAGATGGGCATGGAAATCGCCGCGGCCAGCATGTAAGCGGCAAATGTCCACGCGTAGAGATGCGCGCCACCAAGCTCAGGCAATGCCACCGGGATGACGGTGCTGACGATGGTGTTGTCGAGACCGGCAAGAATGATCGTGAACAACACACCGAACAACACCAGCACGCTGCTCTGTCGGGAAGAATCCACTTTTCAGGTTCTGATGAGATTGGCTTCCGCGCTTCAGTGATTGGCCACTTGCGCTTTCGTTGCCCTGCTAGTTTGCATCGCGATAATCTTGCTGCTCCGCGTTTTCCAATTAGGAGAGAGAAAAAAGGGGGCAAGTCTAGGAGGAAGAGAAGTGAGCAAAAAATTCAGAAGTCTTCGCTCGCTTGGAGAGGGTCGGCGTCTGATCTTCACATTCGCACATGGGTATGAAGTATGCCTGTTTCTGAAGAATCGCCGCTCACGCTGGCTGAACGGCGAGCGCGTCGCGAACAGCGCCGTGCAAAGCAGCGGGCGGCGAATGTTGGACGTGCTGCAAAAATGCACAAGGCGCGGCGGGAGTGGGAGAGTGCGCGCGAGCTCCGGCACGCTGGCGAGGAAGGCGCGACAGGTTCCTGTCACATCGGCTGCTCGGGCTGGTATTATTGGCACTGGCTGGGCGGATTCTATCCGGCGGATCTACCGCGCGCCGACTGGTTCCGGTTCTATTCAAAACAATTTGATACGGTCGAACTGAATGCGCCGTTTTACTCATGGCCAACGGTCGCGACGGTGCGCGGCTGGCTCAAACAGGCCGAAGACCGGCGCTTCATTTATAGCGTCAAAGTGTGCGAGCTGATCACGCATGTGAAGCGCTTCACCGCCACCAAGACGCTGGTGCGCGACTTCGGGTGGATCGCCGACGTACTGGGACATCGGATGGGCTGTTTTCTTTTTCAGCTGCCGCCCAGCTTTCGATATACCGAGCGGCGGCTTCAGCGGATTGTGGGGCAACTCGATTCGGCTCGCAGGAACGTCATTGAGTTCCGGCACTCAAGCTGGTGGAATGAAAAAGTATTCGATGCATTTCGAGAACGTGGAATCATCTTTTGCTCTTGCAGCGGGCCGCGTTTGCCGGACCAACTGGTAAAAACCGCGGACGAAATATACGTGCGGTTTCACGGTCCCAAGCGTTGGTATCGGCATGATTACTCGGCGGATGAACTGGCGGAGTGGGTGCGACGGATCAAGGCCAGCGATGCAAGGCGCGTATGGGCTTACTTCAATAATGATCGCGACTGTTACGCGATCAGCAATGCCACAGAACTGCGACGCCAACTCACGGCCTAAAGCGACGGAGATTAGAGATCAGAAGCCAAAAGTTAGAGGAAATTCATTTAGACTTCCGTTTTGATGACAGAGCGAACGGAGATGAGCGTGCGCTTCCGCTAGTTTTCCGATCTTGTTCGCAGGGCATAGATTTGCAGGATGAGCAGAGCGTTCGTTAAAGAGGATGTCGATCCTCCGGAGAGAAGCGGACGGAAGCGGGCGGCAGGGTTGCCGCCGGGCGCGACCAATTACATCACCGCCCGTGGCGCGAAACGTTTGCGCGATGAACTAAATAAACTTCGCGCGGCAAAGGTGAACAACGAGCGGGTCGGCGAATTGGAACAAATTCTGGCGTCGATCCAGGTAGTCGAACCGCCGGAAACGTCTTCAAACAGCGTCACGTTCGGCGCAATGGTCACGGTGAACGATAAAAAGGGTCAAACTGAAACCTATACGATCGTCGGCGTTGACGAGCTCGATTTCGAATCGGATGCGGTTAGTTGGATTTCGCCGGTCGGCAAAGCACTTCTCACCGCGGATATCGGCGATTGGATCACCCTCGAGGACGGCCGAAGCGCAAAGATCGTGGAGATTGAGTATCGTTGAAGAGAAAAGTTAAGAGTCTTCGGTTGAGAGTCGACTCAAAGGGGAATGGGAGGTTGATGGTTGAAAGTTGATAGTTGGAGAATCTGAAGCCGGGCGAGATCATCATCGCTTCCAAGCGCATCCGGCGATCGTGGTCCGTTCAATTCACGCTGAAAAAATATTCATTGGGTTGTCCTGAGGCGCGTCGGTCGTTCGTCGTTGAACCAAAGAAAGTGGAGAATAACTATGAGAAAGATCGTTTTCTCTCGATTTAGATTGCCAGCTGAGCGGGCGATCTAAAAGATTCGGCAAATGAAAGAATTCGAGGGAAAGGTTGCACTGGTAACCGGCGGCGGATCAGGAATCGGTCGCGCGACGGCGGTGGCATTTGCCCGCGAAGGCGCGCAGGTCGTGATCGGTAATCGTAACGTTGAGCGTGGTGAGGAAACAGTCTCAATGATCCATGAAGCCGGTGGAACAGCCAGTTTCAAGCGGACGGATGTCGCGGTCGCGGCCGAGATCGAGGCATTGGTGAAGCATGCGGTGAAGACGTGCGGCCGCCTCGATGTCGCCTTCAACAACGCCGGCATCGAAGGCGAGGTGAAGCCCACGCTTATCGATCAGACTGAGGCCAACTTCGATGCGGTGATGGACATTAACGTCAAAGGCGTCTGGCTTTCGATGAAGTACGAGATCCCCCAGATGTTGAAGACAGGTGGTGGTGCCATCGTGAACTGCTCGTCCGTCGCAGGCGTAATCGGATTCCCGGGAATTGGAATTTACAGTGCGTCGAAACACGCGGTCATCGGCCTAACGAAAGCCGCTGCGTTGGAGTTTTCCGCGCAAGGGATTCGTATTAATGCGGTCAACCCCGCGGTGATCGATACAGAGATGGTCGATCGCATCGCCGAGGGGATGAATGTGAAAAAGGATGATCTTACCGCTTTTCATCCCATCGGACGCCTCGGTCGAGTCGAGGAAGTCGCGGAAGCTGTTTTGTGGTTGTGTTCCAGCAAAGCGTCGTTTGTGACGGGCCACAGTCTGATGGTCGACGGCGGATTCACGGCCCGCTGAAGAACTGCGCGATATTGACTCGCGCAAACTTGCGAATTTTTTTTCAGCTCGTTCACTCCAAAGGCTTCAACTCACCGAGCATGGTCGGGATCAATTCTGTGACAGTCGGATGAACGTGCATGGCGCGCTGAATCACCGTGTATGGCGCATTGGCGTACATGACATCGAGGAGCGTGTGAATTACCTCATCGCACTCGATTCCCAGGAGCGACGCTCCAAGGATCTTTTTCGTTTCGGCGTCCACCAAAATTTTCATGAATCCCTCCGTCTCGCCTTTCTCTCGGGCACGGCCGACCTGCGTCATCGGGCGCTTTCCAATTAAAGCTTTTCGTCCTGACTTTCGCACTTCCGCCTCAGTCATTCCTGCCCGGCCCAACGGCGGGTCAATGTAAAGGGCGTAAGCCGTGATCCGGTCGCTGACGCGGCGCTGGTCGCCGTCTAAAAGATTAGCGGCGACAATTTCATAATCGTTGTAGGCGGTATGAGTGAACGCCCCGCGTCCGTTGCAATCGCCCAGCGCATAAATGCCGGGCACATTGGTGCGAAGTTGATCATCAACCCGGATGAAACCGTGCTCATCGACTTGAATCCCGGCAGGTTCCAGACCCAGGTCGTTGGTGTTTGGCACACGACCGACCGCGAGAAGGGTATGCGAGCCGACGACAGTCTTATCGCCGCTGCTGCAATCAACCTGCACGGCCACTTTGTCGCCGCGTTGTTCAAAGCCGATGCATTCAGTGCCGAGACGGATCTTGATGCCTTCGCCTTCGAGAATTGTTTTGATGTTTTTGGAAATGTCTTCGTCTTCACGCTTAATCAGGCGCGGCCCCCTTTCCACGATGGTGACCTCACTGCCGAAGCGGCGATACATCTGAGCAAACTCCAATCCGACATAGCTGCCGCCGATGACGACGAGGTGCCCGGGAAGAAAGTCCACGTCCATGATCGTTGAATTGTTCAAGTAGCTCACCTCATCGATGCTGCGGAGCGGAGGAACAGACGCGCGCCCGCCAACGTTGATAAAAATCTTGTCTGCCTCGAGAAGTTCGTCGCCGACTTGAACCCGATGTGCGCCGGCAAAGCGCGCGTGGGCTTCAATAACGGTCAGTTTCTGAGTATTCTTTAGCCACTTTTCCAGGCCCTCGCTGCTTTGACGGACCACTGCGTCTTTACGCATTTTGACTTTTTTCATATCAACTGCGATCGGGCTGCGAATCGTCACGCCATAATCGCCGGCCCGGCGCGCGACCTGCGCTGCGCGGGCACTCGCCACCAGTGTCTTCGTTGGGATGCAGCCGTTATTGACACAGGTGCCACCGAAGCGTTTGCGCTCGATAACCGCCACCTTCATTCCTGCCTCTGCCAGCCGAACCGCAAGAGACGGTCCTGCCTGGCCGGTGCCAATAACAATCGCGTCATATTTAGTTGCCATCGTCTACAAGTAAGAAGGAAGAAGGCAGAAGGAAAAGAAAAAGACCAGCTGGAGTTACGGTCGTCTACAATTTCGGGGTTCCTACCAGCCGTTAGAACTATCTGTTACGCTTCATTCATCCTGAAGGCTGCGGGGCGTTGGCGGCTTTGGATGACGCGAGAATCACTTCGTCGGCGTCGCGGAGAAGTACATCAATGGAGTCGAAACCGGCGTTTTTCAATAGCTGCATCCAACCAGAAACAGGCATCTCATCGCTTATCGGATTCGAATCGCGCGAGCCCAGGAATTTCGTGTGATCATAGCCAAGAATTCCGTTCGCTCGCGTCCAGAAGCGTTCCCAGTTTTCCCGGCTGTAACGGGCCGGCTGGCGCGACTTCCATTCGGCGAATCCAGCGGCGAACGTCTTTTCGGCGCAAGCGGGCTCGACAAGCAAAAACACTCCATCGGGACGAAGCAGCCGGAAGATATCGTTGAACAACTCCACAAGACGCGGCGCGTCGAACCAGTGAAGAGCGTTCGCGGTCGCCACTACGTCATAGTCGTGGCGCAAGCCTTTGTACCAATCAGTGTTCCAGAGGTCGCGCACGAAATTCTCAGCCGAAACGCCTTCGCGCCGATTTATTCTATTGCAAATCGAGATGAGAAACATATCACGGTCGACACAGTCGATGCGTGAGCTCCGATAGCGACCCCATATGCTCCTGCCGACATCGCCGGGACCGCAGCACATATCCAAAACCCGAAGATTTGCGTCCGTCGGAAAAGGGAGTGCAGCCGCCATCAATTCGAGGTCGCGACGCTTCGCAACGCCTTGTTCCGTCCGCCACAACTGCAACAGTTCATCGAGGTTCTCGCTGCTCAGCTTTTTTGCTATCTGAGTTTCCGTAAGCGGCGGGGTAACATCTCGAACAGTTTTCATAGTTTTTCCTCCTGCGCCTAGCGTGTCGGGCCACTCGGTCTAGGAGGTAAGGCTGAAGGGATCGAATCTCAACATTTGACATTTCAAGAAATGACGAGCGACAAGAAGCACAGAAGTCAGAAGGAATAATTAAGAAGTTGTCCGCTACAAGGCGCGATATTCTAATTATGAAGAAGCGCGAATGCGTTGGGAGTTGAAGGTGAGGTTTAAGCGCGCAGACGGAGCACGGAAGAAGGGAGGAGACAAACGTGAAAACGCGGAAGCTTGGGAATAACAACCCATTGGAAGTGTCGGCGATTGGGCTGGGGTGCATGGGACTGAGTTATGGTTACGGGCCGGCGACGGACAAACGTGATGCAATTAAGCTGATCCGGGCAGCGTTCGAGCGTGGCGTGACTTTGTTCGATACCGCAGAAGCTTATGGGCCGTATAAAAACGAAGAGTTGCTCGGCGAAGCGCTGGAGCCGTTCCGCGATCAAGTCATGATCGCGACGAAGTTCGGCTTCAAGTTTGATGCGAACGGCGGACAGAGCGGCATGGATAGCCGGCCGCAGCATATCCGCGAAGTCGCCGAAGCATCATTGAAACGGCTCCGGACCGATCGCATCGATCTTTTTTATCAACATCGGGTCGATCCGGATGTGTCGATCGAGGATGTGGCCGCGACGGTGAAGGAGTTAATCGATGAAGGAAAGGTGAAGCATTTCGGCTTATCGGAAGCGGGCACGCAAACGATCCGGCGCGCGCACGCGGTCCAGCCGGTGACGGCGGTGCAGAGCGAGTATTCACTCTGGTGGCGAGAACCGGAGGAAAAGGTTCTTCCTATATTAGATGAACTCGGCATCGGATTCGTACCATACAGCCCGCTCGGCAGAGGTTTCCTCACTGGTGCGATGAGCAAGAACACGAAACTGGCTGAAGGCGATTTCCGGAACATTCTGCCGCGTTTTGCGCCAGATGCTTTGGAGAAGAACCAGGTGTTGGTCGATGTGCTCGGCGAAATCGCCGCGCGCATGAAAGCGACCCGGGCGCAGATCGCCATTGCTTGGTTGCTCGCGCTAAAACCCTGGATCGTTCCGATTCCCGGAACGACAAAGCTGCATCGCCTGGAAGAAAACCTCGGCGCGGC
>JBKPMO010000148.1:0-26263 GCA_046732175.1 Verrucomicrobiota bacterium | reverse complement strand
ACTGCAGCGGAGTGCGACCAAGCACATTCCAACCTCCCGGAGATTCCAGTGGATAAACCCCGGCTTGAGCATTGGCGATCGCAACCGAGCCCGCCGAGACCTTCGTCCGCGGACTTTCCAAACGGGGCACGCGTAATTGTTGCGGCAGACCGGCCAGAAAAGGAAAACCGGGCATGAACCCAATGCAGGCTACGGTGTATTCCGCGGAGGAATGCAACGCGATGATCGCGTCAGGAGCCAGAGACGTATGATTTGCGACTCGGTCGAGATCGAGCGCGAATTCTTCGTCATAGCAAACCGGGATCTCGACTCGTCGTTTCTTGCCAGACAGACGAACGCCAGCCGATGCAATTAAAGCGCGAATCTTATCTTCAATCTGGGGTTCGATCTCGGTGAGATTGAAGAAAACGGCTACCGACTCGTAAGAGGAAGTGACATCGACCACGCCAGGGAGTTTCGCGCGTTCGATCGCCTCGGCTGTGGAAAGGGTGCGCGCCAAGAGTTTACGGGAGTCCGAAATTTCATCTGCCAGATTAATGATCAGCGCGGAATCTCCTAAGGCGTCGATCTTCATTTGCTTAATCAGCCATCGTTCCAGGCACACTTCTTGTCATTCCGAGCGAAGTCGAGGAATCCGGTTGCGCAACCTCTAAGGTAATTTCCTCGGGATCCCTCGACTTCGCTCGGGATGACAGCAGGCGAGGTCGCCTACTTCTGCACCGCTTCAATCTCAATCGTTGGCGAGACGTTATTGCTGATGCCAGAGATCGATTCCGTGGCGTTGCCGAATGTCAGTCCGAAATCTTTGCGATTGATTGGATCTGTGGTGACGATCCAACGAGTACGTGCAGGAAATGAATCCCCACCTGGCTGGGTTGCCAATTTCACGTGCAACGTCATCGGTCTGGTCACGCCGTGCATAATGAAATCGCCCAAGATGTCGCCACTGTCTTCGCCGGTTTGTTTTACGCTGCGACTCTTGAAGATGATCTCGGGGAATTTGCCGGCGTCGAAGAATTCCGAGCTAAGCAAATGTTGGTCGCGCTTCTTGATTTTGGTATCGATGCTTCCGACGGAAATCCGAGCGATCACGGATGAGCCCTCCAGATGTTGGCGGTCCACTTCAATCGTGCCGCTAAATCGGTGAAAGTCTCCGCGCACGGTACTGACGAATTGATGAACGGTAAAAGTGATTTGTGAGTGGCCAGCATCGATTTTGTAAGTTTCGGCAGATGCGCTAAGCGCGGGCAGCAGCAGTAGAAAAAGACAGCGAACTTTCATGAGTCACCCTTATCGCGGGTGAGCAATTTGAGCAACGTAACCCGCGAGGATGGCAGCCTGCCAAACAGATGTCCCAACGCCATTGCCGCAGTCGGCTTCGCGCCCTGAACACCCGTGATGCGCGCAAGTTCTGATTCGAAATGCATCACCGCGCGCTGATCCGGATCGTTTTCATTCAGGTAAGCGAAGGCGCGTTGAAGCAAACGAAAGATTTCCGGCTCGTGATGTTCGGTTTCGGTGCAGACTTCAATTAATTCGACGAAATACGACGCCGCCTGCGTCCTCCGATGATCATTTCGAATTCCTGCGAATGGGTTAACCACCACGACCTCGCGCAAGGTATGCAAATTCGATTTGCGACTTTTCGCGATTGATATCTCCGCTTCGAAAAATAAATCGAGCCGCCCGCGGAACGGGCTTCTCGGCCGTCGCGCCCCGCGAGCAACTGTTTGAATTACGCCCAGGGAATCGGTACACCAGGAGACGATGAGGCTGGTGTCGCTCAATTTGCGTTTGCGCAGCAATATTCCGCGAGCAGTCGTGTTCACGTGACCGTTGGATGAACTGTTGCCACAGTGTTCCGGGCAGCGCACGCGAGACGCGTGCGTTACCGGAACCTTGCACTGTCGCAGCGCTGCCACATTTTGAATACATGGAAACACGCAAAGTCGGTTCGCTCGGAGTCTCCATGGTCGGGCTTGGCTGTAACAATTTCGGGTGGCGGATCGATGCCGAAGCGAGCGCGAAGGTCATCCATGCAGCAATTGAATCGGGCGTCACCTTTTTTGATACTGCTGATCGCTACGGCAAAGGGCAGAGCGAGGATTTTTTGGGGCGCGCACTCGGCAAGCGACGCGATCAAATTATTTTGGCGACGAAGTTCGGTATGGAAATGGAGAAAGGCCAGCAGGGCGCATCGCCGAAATATGTCCAGGAAGCGATCGAAGCGAGTTTGCGACGGCTGCGAACCGATCGGATTGATCTTTATCAATTACATCAGCCCGACCCGAAGACACCGATCACGGATACGTTGGGCGCACTCGATGAACTCGTGCGCGCGGGAAAAGTGCGCGAGATCGGTTGCTCCAATTTTTCCGTTGCCCAGATACAGGAAGCGGCGGATGCCTCACAAGGCTGTGCCCAATTTGTCAGCGTTCAAAACGAATTCAGTCTTTTCCATAGGGAGCCGGAAACAAACGGGGTGCTGCAGGAATGTGAAAGGCGTCGGCTGGCATTTCTCCCCTATTTCCCGTTAGCAAGCGGCTTGCTCACGGGAAAGTACCGCCAGGGCAAGAAATTGCCGGAGGGAAGTCGTGCGGCAGATGGCTGGGGACCCAAAGTTTTTACGGAGGAAAATCTGGCGACGGTCGAGTCGCTGATCGAATTCGCCGAATCGAAAGGCCATACCATTCTTGAGTTGGCATTTTCCTGGTTGCTCTCGCGCAAGCCGGTTGCGTCAGTCATCGCAGGCGCAAGCAAGCCTGAACAAATTCGGGACAACGCAAAGGCTGCGGATTGGCGACTGACTGTGGACGATCTAGCGCAGATCGATGCAATCATGGCTTGATTTTGATACACTATGGTTGGAGGGTGGAGCTCCACGACGCCGTGCTACCATAGGGCTCGCAGAGCTCGCTCCTCCAATCAATACGCAAAGTGGCGCCGATGTTCGCGGTAGCGCGCGCGTTTCGCGTGCTGGTCTCGGCGTCTCGCCGAAACAATCTTTGCAGAAAAAAGTCCTCGATCACGAGACGTGATCGCCAACACGCGAGACGCATGCGCTACCCAAACCAGATAGTGCGTTCATGCTCCTTGTTTCTACGAGCGCACCGATTGCATCCGAATAAGATGTGAGCCTGTGGGAGCTACCGAAACTGCACGCATTCCCGAGGACTTTACCGGACGCGCACGACGCGTCCCAGTCGGTGAGGTCAGCTGGCGCACGACTTTTCGCGCCCTGCGGCATCGCAATTACCGACTGTTTTTCTACGGCCAGCTGGTCTCGCTCATCGGCACGTGGTTGCAACAAACGGCAATGAGCTGGTTCGTTTATGAGATCACTGGATCCAAATTCCTGTTAGGTGCCGTTGCCGCCATCGGTTCCGCGCCGATGATGATCTTCTCGCTTTGGGGTGGCTCGCTGGCGGATCGTTATTCAAAGCGATCAATCCTCATCGGCACACAAACGGCGCAAATGCTTTGCGCTTTCGTGCTCGCTGCCGGCGCGTGGGCTGGCTTCGCCTCCGCCTCCTTCATCATGGTCATCGCAGCATTCAATGGCATCGCCATGGGATTCGATATTCCGGCCCGACAAGCCTTCACTGTCGAAATGACGAGCCGCGAGGATTTGCTCAATGCGATCTCGCTCAACAGCTCGATCTTCCATGGCGCACGCGTGATCGGCCCATCCATCGCAGGCCTGATGATTGGCACGGTTGGGATTGCGATGTGTTTTTTTCTCAATGGCGTGAGCTTTATCGCCGTCATCGCCGGCTTGCTGATGATGCAGTTGCCGCCGGACCGGCCGATCATACATACTTCACCGCTGGCACACGCCTGGAGCGGCATCATCTATTCCATTCACCATCAGCGCGTACGCACGATCTTGTCGCTTTTTTTCACGGTGGGCGTTTTCGGTTGGTCCTACACCGTCCTAATGCCGGCGTTCGCGCGCGATATCCTCGGACGCGGCGCCAATGGTTACGGCCTTTTGATTTCGGCGAGTGGCGCAGGCGCGTTGATCGGCGCGCTGCTTGTTGCCGGCTATGGTCATCTGGTGACGCCACGGAAACTTGCCTTCGGCGGTGTTTATCTGTTTTCCGTGGCCGTGATTACCCTCGCGTTTACACGCAGTTTCTACTTCTCGTTAGGATGCCTGTTCTTCGCCGGATTTGGCATGCTGCTATTTTTCGCGACCTCCAACACGACTCTGCAAACAATCGTCCCGGATGAAATGCGCGGCCGGGTGATGGGCATTTGGTCGCTTGTCTTCGGCATGATGATCCCAGTAGGCAGTATCGAAGCCGGAGCAGTCGCAAATCTGTTTGGAACGCCCTTTGCGCTGAGCTTCGGCGCGGTCATCTGCCTGGTAGCGGCCATCATTACGCGAATTGTGATTGCGCGGCGCGAAGCTTTGGCGACAACTTAACCGATGCCAGCCTACATCATTGTCGAAATCGAAATCACCGATCCCGTCGGTTACGAAGAATACAAGAAGCAGGCGGCTGCGACGGTGCAGCAATACGGCGGGAAATACATTGTCCGAGGAGGCGCGTGCGAAACGTTGGAAGGCGATTGGAAACCAAAGCGAATTGTGGTTCTGCAATTTGAAAACATGGAACGCGCCAAGGCTTGGCTTAATTCACCTGAATATGTTGAACCACGGAAGCAGCGTCATCGCACCGCGAAGACGCGAATGATTCTGGTTGAAGGCGTTTAGCCTACTGGCCGCAGATCATGAACTCGTGAATTTCAGAGTCGAAATACGCCCAAGCAGCGTTATGATGCGCGCGCATGAGTGAGGAAACCATTGCGCAGAGAGTCATTCGCGTCATTGCCATGAACAAGAAGATGGCGCCGGAAGAACTTTCTCCGGCGAGCCGCTTCGAGGATCTGAAAATGGACTCACTCGATGCTTTAAACATGATTTTCGCGCTCGAGGAAGAATTCGATATCGACATTCCCAACGAGGAAGCGGCGAAAATGAAATCAGTCGAAGAAGCGATTCACGGCGTGGAAGAATTGCTGAAAGCGAAAAGTTCGGCGTCCAACTAGCGATGCGCCGCGTGGTCGTTACCGGCGTTGGCGTGCTCTCAAGCATCGGCAATACTGTCGCGCAGTTCGAAGAATCCTTGCGTGCCTGTCGTCCAGGCATCGGGCCCATTACCCAGGTCGACACGTCGCGGCTTCGTTTTCATAATGCCGCCGAGGTTCAAGGGTTTGAACCGGCCGAGCATTTTGGCGAATCGCAGCTGAACTGGCTCGACCGCTTCGCCCAGCTTGGCATCGTCGCGGCTCGCGACGCCATCAGTGATTCGACGCTCACTTGGAATGACGAACTGCGGGCGCGGACTGGCGTCATTACCGGTTCCTGTTTGGGCGGCATCGGCACCGAAGACGCGCATTACTTTGGGTTCTATCACGAAAAAAAGCCGCGTTGTTCGCCCACTGCTGTCCCGCGCATCATGAGCAACGCTGTCGCCAGCCATGTCGCGATGGAACAAAAATTCACTGGCGCAACCTTCACTACCTCCACGGCCTGCTCCTCCGCGAACCACGCGATCGGACAAGCATTTTGGTTGATCCGGCAGGGCACGCTCGATTGCGCGCTCGCTGGCGGCAGCGAAGCGCCAATCTCTTTTGGGCACTTAAAAGCTTGGGAAGCAATGCGGGTCGTGGCGTCGGACACTTGTCGTCCGTTTTCGAAGAATCGCGGGGGTCTCATCCTTGGTGAAGGCGCTGGCATGCTGGTTCTCGAAACATTGGAGAACGCTCGCGCACGCGGGGCGAAAATTTACGCAGAACTTGCTGGCTTCGGCATGTCGGCTGACGCGTATCATCTCACTAGTCCGCTCGCTGAGGGCGCGGCGCGAGCCATGAACGCCGCGCTCGAGGACGGCAACCTTTCTCGAGAACAAATCAATTACGTGAACGCCCATGGGACCGGGACACAAGCGAATGATTCCACCGAAACGCGCGCAATCCGGCAAGTGTTTGGATCGCAGGCTGACAAGCTTGCGGTTAGTTCGACAAAATCCATGCATGGCCACGCGCTGGGCGCGGCCGGAGCCTTGGAAGGAGTGGCGACCCTGCTTGCTTTCCGCAGCAATTTCTTGCCGCCAACTGCGAATTTCCTTGAACGCGATCCCGCCTGCGATCTTGATATCGTCCCGAATGAAGCGCGGGCCGCCGAAATTGACGGCGCGCTTTCGAATTCCTTTGCTTTCGGCGGACTTAACGCCGTTCTCGCCTTCCGCCGCGTTCCGGAGTAGCCGCGGCGCGAGATTGTTGAATTTAACCTTCGTCCCAGCGTCGAAGGATAGCGCATACGTTTGTTCCACCAAAGCCGGCTGAGTTTGTCATGGCGACTCGAGGAGCGTATTCGATCGGAGCACTAACAATAGCCACTGAGGCAAACTCAGGATCGAGCTCGGTGATGTTGGCGGAGACTGGGGTAAAGCGCTCTTGCAATGCGAGACAGCAAAAGCCGGCCTCCATCGCGCCAGCTAAAGATAAGCCATGACCAGTGATAGATTTGGTGCTGCTAATGAAGGGGCCTTTCCCGTCGCCGAAGACCCGCTTGACCGCGCGAACCTCAGCCGCATCACCCACTGCTGTCGCAGTCCCATGCGCATTGATGTAGTCGACTTCGGCGGGCGAAATCCCAGCTTCGCCGATAGCAGCATCGATGGCTCGTCTCAAGCCATCGCCTTCCGGCTCGGGAGCCATCACGCTGTAACCATCAGAGGCTTCCCCCCAGCCGATCATTTCCGCCTGAATCGGAACGCCGCGGCGTCGCGCGTGCTCCAATTCTTCCAGGACAAGAACCGTCGCTCCTCCAGTGACAACAAAACCATCCCGCTTTACGTCGAACGCACATGGAAAGATCGAAGGATCAGTCCCTGTAGTTAGGGCGCGGGTTCCAACAAAAGGCAGGATAGTAAAGAGATCGCAGTCCTCCGCGCCGGCGACAAAGACAATGTCCTGCCGATTCAAACGAATCCGATCAAAGGCTTCACCTAACGCGTGCGCCGAGGAAGCACAGGCGCTCGAGAAACCTAAGGAATGACCTTTGATGCCAAAACACGAGACGAAATTCATGTTCAATGTGCCGGCAATGCTGGCGACCATCGCCATCGGATTGCAGCGCTGCGGTCCTTTTTCCAACATCATGTCCATGTAGTCGTAACTCAGCCAGGATGATCCGCCCGACGCGCACATAGTTCCCGTTCTCGGATGGGAAACGAGCTCGGGCGGCAGTTGTGCCTCCGCGATGGCCTGTTTCATGGCGCAGAATCCGTAGACGGCGTTCGGCCCCATCGAACGCAAATGCTCACGCGGGATAGTATAGGCCGCGGGATATGTCCATTCGTCGGGGTGAAGTTCTGGAAAACTAAATTCTTTCACTGTTCCTACGAGCCGAACAAGAACGCCCGACCGCTCCAAGTCCGGGTAATACTCGATGCCGGTGCGAAGTTCGCGCAAACTCGTTAGCACTTGCTCGCGAGTATTCCCGATGCTGGTGATGAAACCGAGACCCGTGACAACAACGCGTCGCTGGGGTTGAGAATTCTGTGTTGGCACAAAAATCTATCGAGCCTTTAGGGAGAAAGTGCCAGTCCCGCTCAGACCTCGGAGTCAGGCGGCCTTGTGGATTTCCGTGAATCGCTGCATCAAAAGTTCGCTGACGTCATTGAACGTCTTCACGCGCCTCAGCTCCGCGTCCTCGACTGTAACGTCGAGCGCGTCCTGCACATCAAGTACCACTTCGAGCATCATGAGCGAGTCCATTCCTAACGCAGAAAGCGGTGTTTCGAGCGATGCTTTTTCTACCTGCTCGCGCGCTTCAGGCCGTACATACCGCCAAACGATCCCGCGCAAGATCTCCGGAATCAACGCCGTGTCGCCCGTGCGTCGCAGATCAATAATCGCCTCCGTCGTGCCTTCGCGGCAACGCCGGAAGTCGTGGTTCACCTTCTTGATCTGCTCGTCTGTAAGTTCGGTCGGCATGGCGAAGCAGGATATTGTGCGCGAGCCGGTGCGAAATCAAACGCGTCGTTCAGCTCGCATTTTGATTCCGTTGCGTGCGCGGAGAGTCAGCTGCGGTTGCAGGGCAATCGACGCACCGGGTGCGAGCCGGAATTTCCATGCCTGCGCGATCGTGGTCAGACAAAGAATGCCTTCCGTGGATGCAAAAGCCTCACCGAGACATGACCGGCTCCCGGCCGAGAACGGGAAGTAAGAAAATCGCGGCCGCTCCAACTTGGCTGCGGGCTGCCAGCGCTCCGGGTCAAAGCGCAATGGCTCGGGAAACCAGCGTGGATCGCGCTGAGTGACGAACGACGAAACGATAACGACTGAACCGCGGGGAATTGCGTAGGATCCGACCTGGCATTCCGCCATCGCACGACGGCCAACGGCCCAGAGCGGCGGGTAAAGCCGCAGCGCTTCCGAAAAAATTCGGCCCGTCAACGAAAGCTCCATTACATCACCCATGCGCGGAGGGCGTCCGGCAAGGTGTCTGTCTATCTCCTCATGGAATTTTTTTTCCACTTCGGGATGTTGCGAAAGCAGGTACCACGTCCAGGCCATCGCATTCGCGGAAGTTTCATGACCTGCGAGGAAAATGGTCATCGCTTCATCGCGTAATTGCAGGTCGCTCATTCTCCCGCCATCGCCCTCGGCATCCTGCGCGAGCAAGAGCATGGAGAGGAGATCGCCGCGATCTTCGGTCCTCGCGCGCCGTGCCTGAATAATGCGGTAAACGGCCGCATCGATCCGGCCCAAAGCCTTCTCGAAATCTTCCCGGTCGGCCTGCGGCAGAATGGAGCGCTCGAATTGCTCGAGGATCTCATCGAGTGCGTCGCGAATTTGCTCGGCCTCGGACTCGACATTTGCGCCGAATAATGTGCTGCCGACAATCATCATCGCCAGCCAATTCATTTCCCGGGAGAGGTCGAGTATCGCTCCCTCTATCCAGCCTTCACGCAAACGCACGGCCAGCGACACCATTTGTTCTGCATAACCGGCAATGCGTTCCCCGTGAAAGGCCGGCTGCGAAAGGCGCCGCTGTCGTCGATGGAATTCGCCTTCGCTGACGAATAATCCTTCGCCCAGCACTTCCTTGATCCTATCGACAGCGAACCATTTCGTGAAGTTGCGATCCTGCGTCACGAGCACATCACGGATGTAATCGGGATGATTCACCAGAAAAAGGTCGTGCTCGTGATCTCCCAGGCGAAAGCGAACGATGTCGCCATGCTCGCGCGCCAGTGTCGTAAAAAATTCCAGCGGATCGCGCCGCATGGCATAAAGCAGAGAACCAGGAGAGGCCGCGATCGGATTGGGCAGCATGGAGGTTGTCATTCGGGTATTCTTTCCTTTATCTGAAAGCGCTACCGGTGGCTCGCGAAATCTCTCACATGAAAATATCCGGCCCAAATTAATGGAACTAGCGCTTCGTTTCTGGCATTATTGTTCCTACCTCGCTTTGCGTTTGTGCGAAGGCCTGATCGGCCTTCTCCCACTCGACACCGCTTTCGTCATCGGAAAAATCGGCGGCGAATTGATGTATCGATGTCTCCGGAAACGCCGCAAGATGGCGCTCGCCAATCTGCGTCTGGCCTTCGGCGAGGAAATGTCGGAGGCGCAGCTCCACGCGCTTAATCGCAAACATTTCCAACTTCTCGGCGCGAATTTTCTCGCCGGTCTCAAGGCATCGACCATGCCTAGCGAAAAAATCTGGGAGCGCGTGACCGCAAATATTCCTGAAGAACGACCTCGCATCGGCTGGCTCGCGTTGATTGGTCATCTCAGTTGTTGGGAGCTTTTCAGTCATCTCGCCGAAAGAATTCCGGAGTATCGCTTCGGGGCCGTTTATCGCCGCCTCTACAATCCTTATCTCGATCGTCACTTGCGAAACACGCGGGCCAGATCAGGCACCACGCTCTTCGATCGGTATGACGATTTATTGAAGTGTGTGCGTTTTCTTCGCGAAGGCGGCGTGGTTGGACTTCTCATCGACCAACGCGCCGGGCGCGCCGGACTCTGGACGCCGCTTTTCGGCCGACTCGCTTCTTCCTCCACCCTCGCCGCCACTCTGTCGATCCGCACAGGAGCTCCCGCTCTTCCAATCGCAATCGAGACGTGTGGCCGAGCCAGATGGAAAATGATCATCTCAGATCCGGTTTTCCCGCCGGAAGACGATGACACCGAACTTTTCACTGCCAGAATTAATCGTCTACTCGAAGAAATGGTCAGAGGTTCACCCGCGGATTGGCTTTGGGCGCATAACCGATGGAAGCCAAACCGGCCTGCGTTACTTTTCACCCGCGATCAACGTCGCCGAGTTTTTTTGCCTCCTGAGTTCGATCGCACCAAGCTTGTCCAGTTTCGCATTCTCATCGTGTCGCCAAACACACGAGAAGCGGCCGCAGCGACTCTACCGGCTGTGCGCGCCATCCAGCGGGGTCGGCCCGATACCTGGCTGGCTGCTCTGACGCCGGGCGATTTCGCGGGAGTTTGGCGTGATACTTCCCAGATCAACCGAACCATCGAATTTGGCAGCGAATCCGTTTTCGCTCTTGCGTCAAAGATTCGGCGCATCGCTGAATTTGATGCCGCGATTTTCTTCTCGCCTGGCTGGAAAACCGCGCTCGCTGTTTGGCGGGCTGGAATCCCTATTCGGGTCGCACCCCGCTGTGGACTGATGTCGTTTCTGTTCAATCTGCACCCGCAACGGCCGAAAGACATTTCCGATCCCATCCGCCTGAATTTGCGACTCGCGAAAAGTATTGGCGCAAACATCGATGATTTGCCTTAGCCGATGTATTCACTCCAGTTTCTTTTTGTTTTGGTTTCGATTTTAGTTCTGACCGGTTGCGTCGACATCACCGGTCGCTCGGCTGCGCAACTTGAGCCGATCCAGCCCGCGCAAGAGTCCCGTTTCGTCGGACAAGGCCATGTCTATTGCATTCTCGGCTGGCTCGGCGTTTGGAGTCGCGGCATGGACGTGATTACGCAACGGGTCAATACAGAGCTGGGCGTTCAAGCGATGTCGCTTGCGAACGAAGAGTGGACGAAGCTCGCCTCTTTTGTCAGAACGGAACACGAGGCCGGTCGTTGGTCGGGACCGCTCATTCTGGTCGGCCATTCCATCGGAGCCGACGATCAAGTTCGCGTGGCAAAACGACTGAACCAAGGGAATGTTCCGGTTGACCTTCTTCTTCTCATCGATCCTACGGTCCCGCCGGTGATCCCGCCCAACGTCAAGCATTGCGTGAACATTTTTAAAAGCCATCCCGGTCTGGATACTGTCCCGGCTTTTCGCGGCATAAAGGTGCGCGCGGCCGACCCGAGACGGACTCTGGTTGAGAATATCAACCTGCGCACGACCAAGGTTGGATTCGACACCCGAATGATCAATCATTTCAACATCGCCAAAATCAAAGGAGTTCAGGACATGGCTCTCACCGAGATTGCCAAGGCATGTCCGTCGAAAAAGCGTTGAATGTTCTACCACCTTTAATCGCGGGGGGTTGCCTTCTGATCTATTGGGGTACGGTCGTGCGCAAGGCACTTCACTTCGCCCGAAAGGAAGCGCACGGGGTTAATCTGATTCCGCGCGAGCGCGGGGGGCGATGGATCCGAGTCCTTTGGATTCCAACGATCGTGGCGTGGTGCGCTCAGCCATGGCTGGCTTTACGCCACCATTTTCATTATTCCGCTCACGATCTGGCGTGGAACTTGGCTCGCTTCGTCGGGGCGGCAGTCTGCGTCGGCGCGACCATCGCCACCTTCTGGTGCTGGCATGAGATGGGCCGGTCCTGGCGAATCGGCATCGACCCGCAAGAAAAAACGCAGCTAATTTTCAGCGGACCATTTCGCATCATTCGCCACCCCATCTACACGCTTTCGATTCTCCTCGTCCTCGGAACGATGGCGACAACGCCTACGCCGGTGATGCTGATGATTGCCGTCGTGCACATCGCTTGCCTGCAATTCGAGGCGCGCCGCGAGGAAATTTATCTTCTCGGAAAACATGGCCATGTCTATGCGGATTATATGAAACGCGTCGGCAGATTTTTTCCGCGCACTTCGTTCGCGATTGATGAATCGTCGTCTCGTTAGGCCGAAAGTGAATGACTTCCAACGATTGATGCACCAATGGACCGTGCTGGCGCCCTACAACGCCGGCCACGTCATTCGCGTGTCTGGTGCGCCCGACCTTGAACGGTGGCGCTCGGCATTCATCGCTGTCCTAAAAACACTTGGAATAACTGAACCAGTTCCAATGGAGTTGAGCACACTCGCACTCGACCAAAAAATCATCAAAGAACTGAACCGTCCTTTTGTTCCGGGAACACTGCCACTCCGAGCGTTCGTCACGGTAGATCAGCAAGACAGTTACCTGCTGGGAGTGATCTACGATCACTGGTTCGCCGATAGCCCTTCACTCCGCGTTTTCCTGCAGCGCGTCTTTGTGCACTTCTGCGGCAGTGGTGAGAATCTGCCGCCGTTGCGAGTCGCAGGTGATGACGACGATTCTTTGGAACACTCCGGATTTGGCGCACTCATCTCCTGCGTTCGAGACTATCTCCGGCATCGTCGCGCCTGCCGGATCCATTTGCGAGACCCACTCGACTTCGGCGCTGGTTTTTTTTCCACCCGCTTTCCGGATGGCGCCATCGATGACATCCGTGCGTTCGCAAAGAAACATGGAGCGACCGTGAACGACGTTTTTCTCGCGGCCGCCTCCCAGGTGCTCGGGAAATTTACGGCGGAACAGCGAAAGTCGGAACTCTCTCCGCGAGCGAAACGAGACCGCGTCGCCATCGCCACTGCCGTTGATCTGAAGCCCCTTTCTGCCAGGGACCTTGACGACGTCTTCGGATTTTTCGTTGGCTATTTCACTGTCGTGCATGATCGCCCCGAAATGCGGCCATTGCCTGAACTGGTCGCGGCCACGGCGCGCGAAACATCAGCTAGCAAAAGTGCAGCGAACGCGCTTGAGTTCACCTGGGGCCTACGCATCGCTCGCTGGATCTGGGATTGGTCATCCCGGCCGCGATTCAAAGCTCAACTTTTTCAAAAGGGGTTACCCTTTCTGGCCGGCATTTCGAACGTCAATCTGACTGGTTCCTGGGTCGATCAACGGAAGATGGCTCCGGGTGGTCCGGAGACTGTCCTGGATTATCTTCGCGTGTCGCCAGTCGGGCCGCTCGTGCCGCTGGTTTTTACTCTCACCACGATTCGCGATCGCCTCTCCCTGTCCGTGACCTACCGCACCACCGCCTTTTCTCAGAATCAAGCTAAGCAAATAGCGACAGAGCTAATGGAGCGACTGCAGCGCCTTGAATAAGGCATGATTTCGCAGACTTAACGATGTTCAGTGTGCGCTCTTCTTCCGAGCGACCGAAGCCTCGCTAGGTTCTCCACTTCAACTCTGGGTAGCGCACGCCTCTCGCGTGTCTCGCGACGACGTCTCGTCGTCGCAGACTTCCTTCCAAAAGACTGTTTCGGCGAGACGCCGAAACCAACACGCGAGACGCATATGCTACCCAGAGCCAGGTTGGTGCCGTGCTAACGATTCACAATATGCAACGCGCGCTTCTCCACTGCGAGCGCAGCTTCCTTGACGGCTTCGCTCAGGGTTGGATGGGAATGGCAGGTCCGGCCGAGGTCTTCGCTGCTGCCGCCAAACTCGATCACTGACGTTGGCTCGGCGATTAGCTCAGAGGCGGCGTGCTGCAAAATATGTGCACCCAGAATTTTGTCGGTCTCGGCGTCGGCGACGAACTTGACCACACCCTCGACATCTTCATTGGCCAGCGCGCGACCGTTGGCCCGGAACGGGAATTTGCCAACGCGCACATTCATCCCCTTCTCTTTCGCCTGATCTTCCGTGACACCAACGCCGGCCAGCTCCGGATTGGTGTAAATGATGCCGGGAATGGCGTCATAGTTCACGTGCCCCGACTTGCCCGCGATGTTTTCGACGCAGGCTATCCCTTCGTCCTCGGCCTTATGCGCAAGCATCGGTCCGGCAATGATGTCGCCGATTGCATAAATGCCTTCGATATTGGTGCGAAAATGCTTGTTAACCTTGATCCTTTTTTTCTCATCGAACTCTACCCCAACTTTTTCCGCGCCGAGTCCTTCCGAAAATGGGCGGCGACCGACCGACACCAGCACCTTGTCGGCTTCGAATGCCAAAGTTTCGTTAGCCTTAGTAGCGGTCGCGACCACACGGCCATTTTCAATCTTTACCCCAGTGACCTTGGTCTCGAGATGAAACTTAATGCCTTGCGAGGTCAAAGCGCGTTGGAGTAAATTCGAGAGCTCGAGGTCGAAACCGAGCGCAATACGCGGCAAAAACTCGAGAATCGTCACTTCACTGCCGAGCCGATTCCAAACTGAACCAAGTTCAAGCCCGATCGCGCCCGCCCCGATGACGAGAAACTTTTTCGGCGCTTCTTCGAAACAGAGCGCCTCGGTGCTGCTGACAATGGTTTTGTCATCGAACTTGGCGAACGGCAGCTCGATCGGCACGCTACCGGTCGCGATGATTATGTTTTTGGTCTCGATCTCCTGCGTTTCGCCGCTCGAAGATTTTACCAAGACTTTTCCGACCGCGGTGATCGTGCCGATTCCTTCCAGCACCATTACCTTATTCGTCTTCATTAACTGGCGGACGCCGCCGGTAAGTGTCTTAACGACCTTGTCTTTGCGCTTTTGCATCGTCGATAAATCGACGCGTGGGTTATCCAACAGGATTCCATGTTTGGCTGCTTCTTTCTTTGCGAAATGAAAATGATCGCTGGAAGTAAGAAGGGCTTTGCTCGGGATACATCCGACATTCAGGCAGGTGCCGCCCAGCTCCTTGTCTTTTTCAATCAGCGCGGTCTTAAGTCCGAGCTGGCCGGCGCGAATAGCGGCAACGTAGCCACCCGGACCGGAGCCGATAATAACAACGTCAAATTTGTCCATAAAATTTCGTCATTCCGAGCGAAAACACCAGTCCGGCCCGGACCGAGGATCCCGTTGCACGAGCTTAAAGGTAACGCGGTGGGATCCCCGACGGCGCTCGGGGATGACGGAGTTCATATTTAAAAATCGATCGGTAAGGTTTTCGGGTTTTCGATTCCTTCCTTCACTTTGATTAAAAATGTGACGGCTTCTTTGCCATCGATCAGGCGATGATCGTAGCTCAGGGCGAGATACATCATTGGACGCACTACCACCGCACCATTCACCGCGATCGGGCGCTCCATGATCTTATGCATCCCAAGGATTCCGCTTTGCGGTGGATTTAAGATTGGTGTGGCCAGGAGCGAGCCATAAACACCTCCGTTCGAAATGGTGAACGTGCCACCTTGCAACTCTTCAATTTTCAATTTTCCCTCGCGCGCTTTCTTGGCGTAATCGGCGATGTCCCGCTCTAATTCAGCGAATGATTTTTTATCGGCGTCGCGGACGACCGGAACAACCAGGCCGCGCTCAGTCCCGACCGCGACGCCGATGTCGTAGAAATTGTTTTGAATAAAGTCGTCGCCTTCAATCCGCCCGTTAATCGCCGGCACAGCTTTCAACGCCCCCACCGTGGCTTTGACGAAGAACGACATTAAACCAAGCTTCACGCCATTCTTTTTCGTGAATTGTTCCTGTGCATGAGTACGCAACGACATCACTTCGCTCATGTCGCATTCGTTGAAGGTCGTCAGGATCGCAGCTGTGTTCTGAGCCATTACCAGCTGTTGCGCGATCTTGCGACGCAAAGGCGACATTCGTTTGCGTACAACCCGACCGTCCTGCGCCGCGGGCGCGAGCGTTTCAACTGGTTCCAGGGTTTCGACCGGCGCGCTCGCTTGCTTTTCCTCCGGCGCGGACGGAGCGCGATTTTGGGCCGCAGCCAGGGCGTCGCCTTTAGTAATGCGACCGCCCTTTCCTTTCCCGGATATCTTGGAAGGATCGAGCTTTTCTTCGTCGACGATCCGGCGAACCGCAGGTGAAAGCTCCTTTGCTGTCGTTGTAGCCGGAGTCGCTGACTCCGGCCGGGCGCGGTCAGCGACCGCGGCTACAGAAGTTTGATCTTGCGCAGGTTTCTTCGTTTCGGCGGGCGCGGCTCCATCCTTCGTCTCCTCAATCTCCGCCACCACTTCCCCGATTTTTACTTCCTGGCCCTCATTCGCTTTGGTTCTGAGTATGCCGTCAACTTCGGCCACAATTTCAGTCGAAACTTTATCGGTCTCCAGCGTGAAGAGCGGCTCACCTTTCTTTACCTGTTCGCCCGATTTTTTGTGCCAGACGGAAACGACACCGCTGGAAATCGATTCACCGACGGCCGGGATTTTTACCTGCACGCTCATGTGCCGCTAAATAAGCCCAAACCAACGCGCGAGTCGAGTCCGAGCCGGACCGCCGGTTTCGGCGTTGCTTGCTCCGCCATCTCGGACAGGCCGCTCTTTGCGTCAGATCGAGAAGGCTTCGGCGATCACGCAGGCTTGTTCGCGTTTGTGCAATGCGAGGGCGCCGACGGCGGGACTGGCGCTGGCGCCGCGACCAGCGTAGCCGACGTCGCGGTTAAAGAGCGCGCGCAGGCGCGGGTCGATGAACGTCCATGCGCCCATGTTTTGCGGTTCTTCCTGGCACCAGACCAGTCGCGCCTTTTTCGGACATGCTCCCACCGCAGCAACCAGCTGCGTTTCATCCAATGGATAAAGTTGTTCGATCCGGATGATGGCGGTGTTGTTTATCCTTTCCCTCTCGCGATGGCTAACGAGATCGAAATAAACTTTTCCGCAGCAGAGAATCACGCGTTCGATCTTGTCTGGCTTGTTGCCGCCGCGGCCGGCGACCGCGGCTACGGAGTCAGGTATGATTTCGTGAAATTTGCCGCAGATGAAGTCCTCAGCGCGCGAGGTTGAGAATTCCGCACGCAACAAACTTTTAGGGGTCATGATGATGAGCGGCTTGATGAAATCGCGTTTCATTTGTCGCCGCATGACATGAAAATACTGCGCGGGCGTGGTGGGATTGCAGACTTGGATGTTATCCTCGGCACAGGCTTGGAGAAAACGTTCGAGGCGGGCGCTGGAATGCTCCGGGCCCTGTCCTTCGTAGCCATGCGGCAACAGCAAAACGATGCCACTGGGGCGCTGCCATTTTGATTCGGCGGAGACGATGAACTGATCGATGATGGTCTGCGCCCCGTTAGCAAAATCGCCGAACTGCGCCTCCCACAAACACAACATGTTGGGATAATCGAGGGAGTAACCATAGTCGAATCCGAGCACGGCCGCTTCCGAAAGCAGACTATTGTAAACACAAATGCGCGCCTGTTTCTCGGCCAGATGCATTAACGGATTGTAGGACTCGCCCGTCTTGGCATCGTACCAATAGGCGTGGCGTTGCCCGAATGTTCCGCGACGGCTGTCCTGACCGGATAATCGGACCGGAATGTTCTCGAGCAACAATGATCCGAACGCGAGCGACTCGGCAAATCCCCAATCGTACGGCCCGCCGTCGTCGAAAATCTTCCGCCGCCGATCGATCAGCATTCGCTTTACCTTCGGCAAAATGTGAAACCCTTCCGGGACGCGGGTCAGCGTATCGACGATCGTATGAAGCATTTCTTCGCTGATGGCAGTCGGTTTCGATTCTGTGCTGTATTTCGATTGAAAAACCGCGGTTGATTCCTTGAACTTCGCCTGCTCTTGCGTTTTTTGTTTCTCCAGCGACTTGATATGTTCGAGCGCCATTTCCAGCCGGAGTTGAAATTCCGCCTCAAGCGAAGCGGCATCATCCTGCGTTAACACGCCGCGATCGAGTAACCCGCGCTTGTAGTTTTGGGTGATCGATGGCCGCTTATCGATTTTCGCATAAAGATCAGGCTGAGTGAAACCGGGATCATCGACTTCCTGGTGGCCGTATTTGCGATAGCAGTACATGTCGATGACGAAGTCGCGTCCGAACTCCTGTCTAAAATCAAGCGCCATCTCGGAAACAAATTTAAGCGCAATCGGGTCTTCGCCATTCACATGCAGAATGGGAACCTCGATCATCTTGGCAATGTCCGTCGCATACATCGACGAGCGCGCGTCTTCGGGCAGAGTGGTGAACCCGATCTGATTGTTAACGACGATGTGAATAGTGCCACCGGTCGAGTAACCTTTGAGCTGCGACATGTTGAGCGTTTCCGCCACGATCCCCTGCCCCGCGAAAGCGGCATCGCCATGAATTAATAGTGGTAGAACTTTGCGCCGATGTTCGGTGTCGCCACGGATGCGCTGGCGGGCACGGGCGGTCCCTTCCACCACCGGATCAACCGCTTCGAGGTGACTCGGGTTTGCCGAGAGCCGAATCTCCACTTCGCCGGCAGCAAGTTTGCGCACGGTGCGATAGCCGAGGTGATATTTCACATCGCCATCTCCGGCAACGAGAGCGGGAATATAATTCTCGGTAAACTCAGTGAAGATGACGTTGAGCGACTTCCTCAGGAAATTCGCCAGCACATTGAGACGGCCACGGTGAGCCATGCCCATGCAGATTTCCTCGACCCCATCGGTGACACACTTGTGCAAAAGGGTGTCCAGAATTGCCATCAAACCTTCTGCGCCTTGCAGCGAAAAACGTTTTTGCCCGACGTAACTCTGGTGCAGGAAAACCTCGAAGGTTTCCGCTTCGAGTAGCGCGCGAAGGAGCGCGACTTGTATCTCCGGCGAAGGCGGCCGAGCAAAGATGCGCGACTCGAGGCGATGCCGCACCCAATCGCGAATACGGGTGTTTTGAATGTGCTGAAATTCGGCGCCAATCGACCCCGCGTAAATTTGATCAAGCAGCGCGATCATTTCACGCAGCGGCATCTGGCGATTATCAAGAAAGAACTTTGACGAAACCGGGTAGTCGAGATCCTTGTCGCTAAAACCGAACTCGCGGAGAGTGAGGAGCGGATTCTCGGGGCGTTTTTCCGCCAACGGATTCACCCGTGCGATGGTGTGCCCAAGAATGCGATAAGCGTAAACGAGAGCGTCAATTCGCGTCTGCAGCGGACTCTCCTGCAGATCACGCCGTGTTTCCGGCAGCGCTTCGACGACAGCAGCGCCATTTTTTCCGTCGAGACTTCCGAGCTCGAACCCTTCAAAGAATGCTGACCACCCGGAATCGAGCGAGTCGGGATCCTTCTGCCAGCGCTCGTAATTCTGCTCGAGCAAATCGAGATTCGGCCGGGTGGCGAACGATCGATGCATATCAATCTAATTTGTCACCGATGCGCTTCGTCGCAATGGCATCGCGCCTACCCAAGCTGGGCAGCTTGTTCGGCCTCCGGACGAATCCGTCCGTTGGCAGCCAAGTCGCCCTGTCAGTCAAGGCATAGTGCTGATGCGCGGTCGGTTATACTAGTTTTGATGGCTCTTTGACTTGCCGCAGCACCATTTCGAAAGTCCTAGGAAGCCTAAAATTGACAGTGGACGGAGCGCCCCGTTACTTGCACCGAAAATGCGTGAGAGAATTCCGACTGAAATTGTCAAACAGTTGAAATGAAACAAACACGTGTTGCAGCCACGGCGCTCAGTCGCCGTGTCGACGCGTCGACCCGCCTTCGCCAAGCTACGGCGCGGCGGGCAGAGCGAGGCGGCTACAAGCTCACCGCCACAATTGCGATCTTGCTCGCGATGCATTGTGTCTCAGCACAAACACCGACGCCGCTGCCGTCCACATCCCCGACCGACCCGGCTTCCGAACCGGTAGTACTCGCGGTGGCAAAAGTGATGCCGGCGGTAGTCAACATTAACGCCGAGCGCGTGGTCCGACGCCAAGTCCGCGATCCGTTTGAAGATTTCGCCGCTGAATTCTTCGGCACCTACCGCAGTCAGCCGCGCGAAATCAGACAACGCCTGCAAAGTCTCGGCTCAGGCTTCATCGTTGATCCGGCCGGTTACATCGTAACCAACGAGCACGTCGTGCAAAGAGCAGCCGACCTGCGCATCGAAGTTACCACCAGCGACGGCAAAGTTTACAATGCGCGTTACATCACTGGTGACCCCAAGAAGGATCTCGCGTTTATCAAGATCGAAGGCAAAAGCGGATTCCCGTTCATTGATCTTAATAATCTCTCGCCTAATCTTCTCGGCGAGACCGTTATCGTGGTGGGCAATTCTGTTGGTTACGGCAGTTCAATCAGTCGCGGTGTCCTGAGCGGATTAAAACGGGAAATCACCGTGGGCGATTTGGAATACAAAGATCTGGTGCAGACGGACGCGGCGATTAATCCGGGAAATTCGGGCGGACCAGTGGTGGATATCGCCGGCCGGCTCGTTGGAGTGAGTTCGGCAAAAATGGCGTTTACGCCGCAGGGTGTACCCACCCAGGGATTGGGTTTTGCGATTCCGGGCGAGGCCGTGCGCGACGCGGTCAAAGGATTCAAAGCCGTAGCGGAGAAGCAACCTTCCGCACAACCACGCGTCAGTTCGAATCAGCCAGCTGCTTCCAACGCCGATCGTCTTTTCGGGATGCAACTGCAAGATCTAACGACGGAGCTGACCGACGCGTTTGGACTCATGCGCGGACGCGGTGTCCTGGTCAGCGCGGTTGAACCTGGAAGCCCGGCAGCGGAAATCGGAATCGAACGCGGGCTGGTGATTTACCGCCTCGGGCAAAATGATGTGAACTCGGTGAAATCGATTGAGAGCCTGCTCGCGCGTGTGCAAACCGGGATGACGGTAGACTTCACGGTCGGCCTCGCTCGCAGTGACGGGGCACGCCAAATCCAAACCGTGGCGTTGACAGCACGCTAAAATTTTTTAGACAACGCTGCGCGCGGAAAGTTGTCTCAAACAATCAGTCGCAATGATTAAGGTTGAAAATTTGACCAAAAAATATGCGGGCCAGACCGCGATTCATGATCTGAACTTCGAGGTCGGTCAGGGTGAGATAATGGGTTTTCTCGGACCGAACGGTGCGGGCAAGACCACAACGATGCGCATTTTGGCGAGCTTTTTGCCCGCCACCTCAGGGCGGGCGTCAATCGCCGGCTTCGATGTTTTCGAGCAGTCGCTTCAGGCCCGGGCGCGTCTCGGTTACATGCCGGAGAATGTGCCGCTCTACAACGACATGCGAGTCAACGAGTACTTGAATTATCGCGCGGCGTTGAAAAGCATTCCGCATCGACGTGTGGGCGAACGCGTGGGTGATGTGAAGGAGCTTTGCGGATTGCGCGAAGTCGAAAACAAATTGATTCGCGCTCTTTCGAAAGGATTTCGGCAACGAGTTGGGTTAGCTGACGCACTGCTCCACGAACCTGATCTTTTGATTCTAGATGAGCCGACCATCGGCCTTGACCCGAACCAAATTCGGCAGGTGCGCGAGCTGATCAAGAACCTCGGCCGACAGCACACCATTCTGTTATCGACGCACATTTTGCCGGAAGTCGAGATGACGTGCTCGCGCGTCATCATTATCAATAAGGGGCGCATAGAAGCCTGCGACACTCCGGAGAATTTGCTCGGCCGCATTCGCACTGCCGGTGGCGTGACACTGGAAGCCAGGGTGGGCGAGGATGACGCCCCAATACAGCTGAAGAAAATCGCCGGCGTCCGGGATGTAAGTGAATCGGAAGACGACGGCTGGAAAATTTTGTCGCTACGAGTGGAAGCGGGGACCGATGTGCGGCCGGAAATTTTTCGCCTTGCCCGCGATCGCAACTGGGAAGTGCGCGAACTGACGGCGCGGCGGGCCACGCTGGAGGATGTGTTTGTGGAAATTACGCATTCGGACGCAACATGAGTGAGACTTCGATTACAGCCTGCTGTCATCGTGAGCCCAGCGAAGGATCCCACGAGTCCAATGAAGGATACGCGAACGTTCTTTATGTGATCGATCTGCCATCGCGCGATCCCTCACCGCCTTCGCGGCTCAGGATGACACCGTCTTGTGCATTGGCATTATGAGAAAGTTCTACACTCTCCTTTCCCGCGAAGTATCGAGCTACTTCTACTCGCCGATCGCGTACATCGTCCTGTTTTTCTTCCTCTTCGTGAGCGGAGCGGACTTTTACTTTCAGATTTCGTTCATGAATCAGCGACCAGTGCAGTATTCGGTGCAGGAAGCATTTTTTAACTCGGTCTTCTTCTGGTTCGCCTTTGTGTTGATTTTTCCGCTGATTACCATGCGGACTTTTGCGGAGGAATTTAAGCTCGGCACAATCGAACCGCTGATGACTGCGCCAGTTCGCGACTGGCAGGTGGTGTTGGCGAAATTTTTCGGGGCCACGATCTTCTACATCGTTCTTTGGGTCCCCACTCTGGTCTACTTCGCGATCTTCCAATACGTCACCCACCAGACTGCGGCGGGATCGTTCGGCGGTTATTGGGGTTCCTATTTGATGCTGTTGTTACTGGGAATGTTTTACATCAGCATCGGCTGCTTTGCTTCTGTCCTAACGAGGAACCAAATCATTGCGGCTGTAATTTCGTTTTGCGCGATCACGCTGCACTTTTTCTCTGGCCTGATTACTTTCATCGTAACCGAGGTCAGTTCGACAATGCGGCAAGTCCTCGGTTATTTTTCGGCCCTTGAACAAATGGCGACACTCTCGCGTGGCGAGATCGATACCCGTCCGATCGTTCTCTACCTGAGCCTAACGATTGTGATGCTGGGATTGACCTATCAGGCATTTCAATCGCGCAAATGGAAACTGTAACCGTGGCGGATAAACCAAAGAAAATTCATCGGTTTCAAATCGGCCTGAATGTCGTGGTGCAGATCGGGCTGCTCATTGTTCTAGGAGCGATGATAAACTATCTCGGGTTCGAGCATTACCGGCGCTGGGATTTTTCACGCGATCAGAAGTACTCCCTCTCGGACAAAACCAAACGCATTCTTGATTCCCTCAAAGGAAAATTGCGCATTACGGTTTTCTTTTCCCCCAACACACCCATCACAAGCGACGTCGAAAGTTTGCTAACGGAGTACCAGTACGCCGCCAAAGGAAAGATCGACGTCGAACACATCAATCCAGAGGTCAACTTCTCCCGAGCGAAGGAGCTTTTCGACAAATACAAGGTAGTGACCGACGAAAGCATGCTAATACTGGATTACGAAGGACGGAACAAAACGGTCAAGGCCTCAGAAATGGCGGAGGTGGATCAAAGTGGAATGGCCATGGGGGAAGGTCCGCGAGTGACGTCATTCAAGGGCGAACAGGCAATTAGCAGCGCGATCGTCGACTTGACCGAAGGAAAGAAAAACATCATCGGCTATGTGCTTGGTCACAAGGAACCACCAATTGCAGAAGCGGCACCAAGTTTGCTGGCGCCGGAGCCGCAGCCGCCGACCAGTCCCATCTCGGTGCTGAAGACGTTCATCGAGAACGAGAACATCAAGCTTCAAGAACTGAATCTTTTCAACGTCGATGCGATTCCAGCGGAGATGAAGACGATTATGATCGTGAGCCCGCAGTATGATTTTTCCGACCGCGAGATGCAGTTGCTGCGCGATTTCTGGAACAAACAAGGGCGGATTCTGTTGTTGCTCGATCCTTCAGCAAAGACGCCGAAACTTAACGCCTTTCTAAACGACCTTGGCGTGAGGGTGAATGATGATCGTCTGATGGCAATGGTCCGGACCGGGATCGAAGAAGTTGCGCGGGTACGGGATGTCATTGGCCGATTTTTGGGAGACTCGCCGATCACAAAACGGCTGGCCGAGGTGCGCGCCCCGTTTTTGGGCGGGACTTGTTCGATGACGATCGAGCCGCAGCGTGCGCAAGGGGCCGGCGTTCAGATACAACCACTGGTCCAGGCGGAAAAAGGCTACTGGGGTGAGGTCGATTACAATTCAGATGATCCGGCAAAACTTCAGTTCGACCAAAATCGCGATCACGGGGCACCATTGACGATCGCCGCTTCGATCGAAAAGGGCGGTAGCGGCGACGAACGGGTGCGGGTGAACTCATCGCGCATGGTGATAGCGAGCAACGCCTTTTTTGTTCAGGACAAAGCGCTGACCCAGGACCAACAAGCACTCGATTTTATTTCCGGCAGTATTAACTGGTTGATGAGCCGGGAGCAGATGATCGGGATTGCGCCGAAAATTCCAAAACCGCTCACCTTCACACTTGATGAAACCGAGCTGCGCAACCTGCGGTGGCTCGTCCTGGTCTTGATGCCGCTGGTGCCGGCGATAATTGGTTCGGCGGTGTGGTGGAAACGGCGGGCGTAATCGAATATGAGATTTCGGACGACGCTGATCCTCTTTGCCCTCGCGCTGGCGATTGGCCTGTTTATCAAATTTTATGAAAGCAAACGGCCAAACACCCAAGAGGCGAACCGGCGCGCTCAGAACGTCATTAATTTCGAGCGCGATAAGATCGACGGCGTCGTGATTCAAAACGCTGATGAGCGTATCGAATTAAAACGCACTGACAAAAAATGGCGGCTGGAATCGCCCGTCAAAGACCTGGCCGATAGCAGCGCCGTCGAGAACCTCTTGTTCGATTTGGAAGATTGGAAAAAAGACACCACCATCAGCGCCAAAGAAATCGAGGCGGACAAGAATCGCATGGCCGAATATGGGGTGGCGAAAACGAAGCTCCGCCTCAAGCTGCAGGGACCGAACGCTCCGCCCGAAGTTTTGTTCGGTAACAACGCCGCGCTCGAGGGTAAGATTTATGTTCGGCTGGAGAATTCGAAAGATGTGTTTCTCGCTTCACAATCGATCAAAAACCAGATTTCGAAAAAACCGGAAGAATTCCGCGACCGCAAATTGACTGATACGGTCGCGACGCAAGTGGTGCGTCTTTCCGTAAAAACCGCGGCTGGCGAAATGGAACTGCAAAAACAGGGTGATCATTGGCAGATCGTGAAGCCATTACGGGCGCGGGCAGATGACCAAAAAGTCAACGATCTGATTGCGCAGATTACGAACAGCCGAATTGCGCAATTTGTGGCCGATGATGCCGGCGATTTGCATCCCTACGGCCTAGCCGAGCCACGCGGGACCGTCACCATCTTCACGGGCGATGATAAATCCACCGGCAGCGGCCAGATTTTGCAGATCGGCGGTGTTCCCGAAAAGGAGAAAGACCAGGTTTATGTTCGCTTCACGCCACGTAAGTTCGTTTACACCTTACCTAACAAGATCGAATCGATTTTGAGCACAAAGCCTAACGATTTACGTGACCGCCATCTCGTGCGCTTCGATCAAAATCAGTTGGACCGCATCACGATTGACGCGCCGGGAAAAAACAAAACCATCCTCGCGCGCAAGGACCAGAACTGGACACTTGTAAATCGAAATAATCGCGCAGCCAATGCGGCGGAAGCACGCCGGTTAATCGACTTGCTCGGTGGCGAACTGGTTACGACTTTCGTCGCAGACGTAGCGTCTGACTTGCCGAAATATGGACTGGATAAGCCGCAACTAACCGTCGCGCTCAGTTCCTTTGCCTCGGAAAATACAGCTGAGACCACTGCGGGCGAACACCCTCTGGCGACAATCGCATTCGGAAAAATCGACGGTGACAATGTCTTCGCGCGGGTGGGAGAGGAACCATTCGTGGTCGCGGTCCGACGTTCGATGCTCGATAATGTGTTTGCCGACCCGTTATCGTGGCTGGACCTAACGATTTTTAGCTTCAAAGCGGAACAAATTCACAAGTTGTCGCTTTTTACCGATCGCGAACAGACTTTGATCCGTGGAACGGCCAATCAGTGGCAGTGGGTCACGGGCAGCGGGCCGATTAATACCGTCAATGTGCAATCGCTGTTGAACACACTTGCTTCTTTGCACGCCACTCAATGGATGGCAAATGCGCCGGTGGCCGCCTTTGAGAAACCGCAGCTTGTTGTTACTTTCACCACATCGCCGGATGACAGGGCTCAGCATAAGTTGACAGTAGGCGGTTCTTCACCTGACGGGACAGCGATGGCGCGAACTGACGAAGTCGAAGGAACGTTTGCGATTAGCAGTCCGGATTTGAAGGCGTTGCGCGCGGACTTGGGCCAGCCGACGACACCATCGCCGGCGGAGAGCGTGTCGCCTTCAATAGCGACTTCACCGGCAGCGACGCCCTAAAAAGTAGGCCCGATAACACCCGCCGCGTCATCCCGAACCGCGTAGACGGAGAGGGGATCTCACCAACGCTGTTGGATTACTCAAAGTTGTGCGGCTGCGGAATCTCCATTCGTGAGATCCTTTGCTTGCGCTCAGGATGACCGAGCGTTCGGGGCAAGCCGCCCCGGCATCGAAAGATTCCGCCTAACGG
>JBKPMO010000147.1:0-12600 GCA_046732175.1 Verrucomicrobiota bacterium | reverse complement strand
CGGCCAGGGCTCAGCGCCATTTAGAGCAGTTAGGCATCAAGGTTTATACGAACACCCGCGTCAACACCATAGACGCCGACGGAATCATCGCTAATGGCCAGCGTGTCCCGGCCGCTACTATATCAAGTGGCTACTGGCTTACTTTCGGCGGACGAAATTTCTGGTCCGCTCAGGTCCATACACAGTCGCCAAAACAACATCGACGTTCTCCTAGGCGAAGTGATCGGCGTCGATACGCAGAAGCGCGTTGTTCGCTTTGAGCAGCACGACATACCATACGAGTTCCTTATCCTCGCCACCGGCGTTCAGTATAACTACTTTGGACACGACGAGTGGTCCCGGATTGCGCCAGGTTTGGTGTCGCTGCACGACGCCGACCGCATCCGCGCGAAGGTACTGCTGGCATTTGAACAGGCTGAGGAGCTCGCTGCACTCGAGTCCGCCCAGAGTACGTCTCCGCAAATACAAAAGCTGCTTACGTTCGTACTCGTTGGTGCAGGTACCGTGGGAGTAGAGATGGCCAGCACGCTGGCAGAAATGTCGCGCATGGCTCTGGCACGTGACTTTCATCATATCGATGCGCGGTCTGCGCGTATTCTGCTGTATGAGGCGGCGCCGCGTGTGCTTCCCTTGTATCCTGAAGTTCTCTCGGCCAGGGCTCAGCGCCATTTAGAGCAGTTAGGCATCAAGGTTTATACGAACACCCGCGTCAACACCATAGACGCCGACGGAATCATCGCTAATGGCCAGCGTGTCCCGGCCGCTACTGTGCTCTGGTCAGCCGGCGTCCTCGCCTCTCCTGCGGGGCGATGGATAAATTCTGCCACGGACAAGTCCGGTAGAATCATCGTGAATTCAGATTTGTCGGTCCCTGACCATCCTGAGATCTTTGCAATCGGTGACACAGCGCACGTCGTTGCCCATTCACGCAATCTCTTGGGCATCAGATCAAAGAAACCAATGTTGTTGCCAGGCGTGGCTCAGCCTGCCATTCAAGAAGGTCGGTATGTGGCGCGCCTGATTCGTTCTCGTGTCGCCGGAACCAAACGGCCAGGACCGTTTTGGTACTGGGACAAGGGGGACCTCGCTATCGTGGGACGGACTTACGCCGTTGCCGATCTGCGTTTCCTGCGATTCTCAGGATTTCCCGCCTGGCTTCTGTGGGTGGTAGTCCACATCTATTTCCTGATTGGATTCGCAAATCGATTCTTCGTCTTGGTACAGTGGGCACTCGCATTCTTGACGAAACGACGCCGAGTGCGAGTACTTCCTGAATAGGCACCCACGTTCATGCCGGGTCGGCGATCGGATCTGAAACATCCAAAACTCTGAAAAGCCAGGCTTAGCGCATCAGGGCAATCAGCCGACTACGGCTGCTGACTTCGAGCTTCCGGAAAATCGAGTGAATGTGTTTTTTTACCGTCGCCAAACTCGAACCGGTTTCATCGGCGATCTCCTGATTGCTCTGCCCATCGCAGATAAGCTGGACAATTTCGCGTTCCCGCCTCGTAAGTTGGACGAAGTGCGGCAAATCAGCCGCGCCAGGCAACGCCCGCGAAGCTGTCTTAACCTGCAGATTTTCACACTCGATCAGAAAGTGCGGCTGCGCTACGCCTGCTGAACTCAGTTTTCGTAGTCGGATAGTTGCTCGCAGATGGGGCGATTGCGGATGATGCACCCGTTCTTTTTTTGAGCGCGTCCGCGGCGCGCTGGAACGCTGCCATTTGTGTCTGAGTTGACGGCATCGATCCAATATCTCGGGCGGGACCGGTGAACGTGGCTTGGTCCAGCGCGCTTCGTTCGGGCCTTTCTCCCACACGCTACAGAAGTCGCGCGCCGCCCGGTTTTGATAAACCGGTTTCAAGTTCCAGCGCAGGAGAATCGTGGGCAACGGCAGACGCCTCAGCAATTCTTCAAAGGCCGTACGCGCTGAATGTTCGCGCTCGAGCGATCCGAGCCGGTGAAGAGCAGTCCGAAATTGTCGATAAAGTTGCCGGAGCAATTTCATCTCCGCGGGCATGAGATCGCCCTGCGCGGCCGTCCGCATGATGGTAATCGCGCAAATGAGTCTTTGGTTTTTCCAGAAAAAGAGAACGACGCCGTGGCGGCAGTGATGCGGCGCCAGATAACGGCGATAAAGGACCGATTTGGTCAAGCGGCTTTGACTTGAAAAGAGGTCGCTAATTCGGACGAACCTTCTGCGCGGTCGGCCGGCGACATGAGTCCTGAGTGGTTCCGCGGCGAGGAAACCGTTAGGCCACGGCCGGGTTTTCCTCACGATCATGGGCAAGACCGGATTGCGCGGGAATGTCACCCTGATCAGGTGATTTGGGATCGCGGCGGAAAGCAACCGCCGGGCAGCTTTCCAGAAGGAATCGATACTCGTCGCCCGGTGGAGGCCGAGCAACGGCCGCTCCATTACAGGATCGATGATTGGTTCCCCCTTCATATCCGGCCCCGGGGCCTAAATGCGCCCATCCTGGCGCGATCGCCATCTTGTTTATCCGCCTTCAGGCCGCGCGTTCCCTCCAGGACCCGAAAGGTCGGAGATTAAAATACAACCTAAGTTATCTGGCGATCGGTAACCGGGCGCTCACATTAAACTTCAAAAGAAAGGAAAAATAGCAAATGAAACTACAAATCAACGTGCCTGTCAGCGGCCTGGACCTAGCCAGTCTGCTTCAGGGTGAAGAAGGGTTTTTCCTCTGCCAAAATAGACGACAAAACTACGTCACGGTAGCGAAGGCTGGTCACTCCATCGCCTTTGGCCCAACGCCAATTGGCCGAGTGATCCAGGAAACGCCGACGGCTAATCTCGGACCGGAACCCTGGGTGGTCACGAAGATAAGTAACTCGACCGAGTTCAATGAATTCCGTGGAACAAGCGGAGGCTCGATTAGCAACAGATAGCGATATCTGCTGGAGCCGAAACTAAAACCCTAAACAGAAATCAGAAATCAAGAGCCCCGGTGAGAAGGAAAACTCATCGGGGCTTCTTTTATTGAGCGAGTCCGCCTTTGCCGAGGCTTTGGGCGGCAATGAGAGGGACAGCGTTTTACTGTCCAGCAGATTCCGCCTTAAAGAAGTCGAGAATCGCTCCATAATTGTCGGGGCAGCTTTGCGAGGCGGTATTAAAACCCACCCAGTGCTTTTTTAGTTCATCAATCTCGCTCGATCGCAAATGCCAGGAAAGCGGTTCTTTTCCAGGATCTACTCCCATATAGAATCGACCAGCCGACTTTTTTCCGGCGAGAGCTTGCGTCTTCTGACCAGCCTGGACGTGTTCTTCCCGGTTGGCCGGATCTTCCACTTCAAAAAAGATCTTAACATCGCGAATATTGACATGCTGCAGCGCCCAACGCGCTTGGGACATACGCAACAAACGTCGGACAAATGATCGTTGTCCCGTGCCTCGCACATTCATCACTGCATGCAACGGCGATGCCAGTTTGTAGATGACCCCGTGAGCAACCTCAGCGGACTCAACGACTGGTCCGGTCTGACTCAGCTGACACGGATCTTCCGGATCAGTTGGTCGTTCGAAAGCATCAATTGCTAATAACAAAATGTCGCGTGGTACCGGATACTGTTTCGGATTCTTTGCAGGGTTGGTAAGGTCCGTCAGAGCGTCATCGATCCACTCAATTGCTCCAACCAGGCCGCTGTTTTCATAGTAGCCGCCATCGAACCAAATGTTGATCGCCTCCGCCGCATGGAGGCTGTGACACCGCCCTGCAGACGGAGGTACTCGTGTTTACCATGGTGGGCCGGCCAGTCGGAGTTACAAAAGGGAAAGTTGCCGAAAGCCGTGCCGCCGTGCTGATAGCGATTTCTGCACAGTACCGCTCGGTGAACTCAGTTTCGCCGATCAGCCCGTGCCGGATCGGTACCGTGGAGATGGCTAACCGCTGTCCAGTCTCTACGATGGTCGAATTGAAGATTAACGCGGGCCGCCTTAACGAAAGTGCATCCACGCCCCACGCGGAAAGGGTGGCATCGGCCAGTTTTGCATTTGGCTTAAATTTGTTGTCAAAACTTTTGCACCATTGTCGCTCCAGGACGCGACCCCGATCGTTGCAAATATCAGTAACCAAAAACGGCATCAGAGCACGCCAAAGATCCTGTCGTAAAAGACCCCGAATGGTGGGCGCTAGAGCGCTCGAACATGCTGCTTGAAAACTGTGGCTGAAATCCGGTTCGCTCTCGTCGAAACACTCGGCATAAAACATTCCGCCGACGCTGCCACCGGAAACGCCGCTAATGAGCCGTATACTATGCGGCAAATCGTACGCGCCGCCGGAATCTGCCTTCAGGCGCTTGCCTAATTGATCAAGCACAGAAGTAGTCCAGGCGGCCGATTGAATACCGCCGCCCGCTGCCGCTACGACTACAACGGGCCGATGTTGCTGCGCGGCCCGACCAACGATTTCGCCCGGCGTTAGTTCCGCGTCGAGAGACGGCCTGGTCCAAACACGATAATAATGGTCAGCTTTGATAGAAAAACCTGCGAGCCAAAAATAGGCGACGAGAATGAACAGCAATGGCAATCGGTAACGGTCCCAAAAAAATGTAACACCGGCAAGAACGAGGACCCAAAGCGAGAGCAGCAGCATCAACGCAACCAGCGGCGCAATCTGTTTTCCGGTGATGATGCAATATGCGACAATGACAATAAAGGTGTAAGAAGCCGCACGAACGTGGCCCTCTTCATACTTCCAATCCGCTGGATTGTTCGTCTCAATGCCGGCGAAGATCGGGCGCAAATATCCTTTTTGCTTCCGGAGCCCGACTTTGAACCCGAACCAAACTAAATTTCGATAAACGGGATTTTTGGGAAAACTCGAGGAAATCGCTCCGGCGGCGAACGCGCCCGCGAACGCGACGAGCATTCCTCCGATCATCGCCGCGGCGATTCCGCCGGTGTAAGAAGAAGTCGGTTTTGAGGCGCTGGCCCCTACTAGAATATTTATGAGAAGCGCAAGGAGAATGGCGCATGCCCAAGCCTTGTCGATTCGGCTCTGAACTATTCGATCGATCTCAAGTCGGAAGCGGTTCGAACAAAGATTGGTAATAACGTGAGCGGTGAAATAGACGCTGCCACCAGCCAATCCGTAGGCGATCCCGACGAAAAACGCTTCGCCAGTAGAAGCCAAATCGTATGCTGCAAGAACTAGAGGCCGTCCAACGGCTATCGCGAGTAATGGGAACGCGAATAAAGTTACCCATCCGAGAAATGGAATCCGGGCCAGATAAAGATAGTGGGCGGTGGAGACAGTAGCTCGAGGAACTTCTGCCAGAGCGTTCTTGATCCGTTCCATTCCTGCGGCTGGCCCTTCCCTGCTAGCTGATAAACTTTATCCAAGTCGTTGAAAAACCGGCGATAAAATTATAAAGGATCGAAGCGTCGCTGAAAGCGTTCACGCGTTAGGCGCCGCCTTCTCAATTAATCCTGCTTGGTCAGCCTGCACCTTACTTCAAAGCGCATCCTGGGAAACTGGGTGCGATAACGACTGAAACGGACGAGTGCTGGATCAAAAGTGAATGATTAGCGGAAGATCCGGACCGAAACGTGCCGGCAAGCCGCAGCAAATCTGTTTCGAAATCAAACCAGGACGCGTTCCTGATTCGAATACAACAATGGCTTAGCTGGAAATTCTGACGAAATGAACACGACAGCACTCGTCATTCTTGCCATCGTCGTGGCCTTGAGGGGGCAATGGGGCCGCAGCGACGACCTTTCCACCGAAGATCTTCGAGTGTCCCTGCGGCGTTACCGTTCCTTCTTCGATAGATTGCTAAACGTGTCACTACTCGGTCTTTTGCAGCCACAGACACGAATATCATCTTTCCCGATTAGGCGGTAGGCCGGGCAAGAACCAAATCACGTAAATCAAGGTCGCAATCGCAGTCGGCACCATAAAGATGCTCGCTTCGGTTCCCAGTTCGCCGCCGTTCAGCCACGCCGGACCGGGGAAAGTGACGTTGAAAAGCCGACCCACGGGTGCTTGCCCGCCGTTGCGTGTGCCGATAAGAAAAAGTTGTCCGAAATCAAATCCAGCATGCCAGCCCACTGCCCACCAGAGCGAGCCGGTTTTGCGAACGCTTAGACAAAGAATGAGGCCGAGGAAAAAAATCATCCCGAGATCCATTGCGTTCTCGCCTGGCTTTTCCAAATGATCGCCGGCGAAGATTGCTGTCGTAATCAAAGCCGCCGGCCAGAAACCGGCACCGCGCCAGAGCGACTGCAACGCGTACCCGCGAAAGGTGTATTCTTCGCTAAGACCAATGAGAATGTTTGCGAGGAACCAAAGAAGCGTGAGCATTGCGAGGTCGCTGCCATGCAACGCCAGTCCATGCAGCACCATGGCGCCACTCAAAATCATCGCACCGGCGACGAAGAGCACGACGAGCAGCCCGGCGAGCATTCCTTTCCAGAAAAATTTCCCAAACGCCTGCCCGATCGGTAGGCCGTAACCGTCGATGCGTCGACCTTCCGCAAGAGCAGCAATGCCGGTGATTAGGACCACGCTGAGACAGAAAACAAGTTCGCGAATCAAAAGGGCGGGCGCGGAAAGTTCGCGCAGATTGATTGTGAAGTAGCGCGCGAGAACTTGAGCGATGGGTTCTTCTATAACGAGGACGCCGAGTTCGATACCGAGAGCGAAAAGAAGAAATCGCCAGCCGGCTCGCAAGCCATCTGGCCCGATAAAGATTGATGCAATAGAAGACCGAGCGGGCTCTGCCATCACGCGATGGAACCGATAGAGCGTTGCTAGTCAAACGCGAATCGGAATAGCGCGAGGAGTGAATTAGTAAGACGGAAACAATAAACTACGAGTAGGCGAAATCGAGTTCAGATCTCAGCAGCCTTGCGCTTTGACGGCTGAACGATTTAACCGGGCAACCAACGTCGCACTGTGCTGCAATAGGCTTCGTAATGTGATCCGAACGTTCGCCGCAACGTCGGCTCTTCGTATGCGATTACGAAGAAGTGCGCCGCGAGAAGAAACAGACCAGTATAAATCGCCATCGGGATTGATCCGTAGAAGATCGCAACCCCGGCTAAGCCGAGCCCAGCCCCGATGTACATTGGATTTCGTACGAACCGGTAGGGCCCAGCAATGACGAGTCGCCGCGGCGGATCAAATGGCGCCGGCGTCCCCTTCCCCACAAACACGAAGGTAAAAACGCACCAGAGCGCGGTCAGCGCGCCGACCCCGCCAACAATCATTCCCGCGATCTGTGGCAATTCGACGACGGCAGGTCGGACAACTCCTGACCACGACAAGAGTCGCCCCGGCAGATAGACAAATATTAGGCCAATAAAGAGCGCGGCATACGTGATTGCGCGAGCCACGGTAAAAATGTTCATGGCGGTTGTATGACATGGTCCGCTATTGCGGACATGCAAGGCAACTACCGGTTAGCTGGACCGTCTTATCTAGGGCAGAAGCTCCCAGGTATCATCCAGCGGCACCTCACTGTTTTGTCCGCCGAAGACAATCACGTGACCTAACAGTGGATCGTAAACCATCCCCGCGCCTTCGCGCGCCGGAGGCGATTGCGTGGTCAAGACCTGAATCCAATTGGAGCTACTCCATTTCCAGGTCGTGTCTAGATCAACACCACCACTGCCACCGCCGAAGAGAACAACCGCATTCAAGTTTGCATCGTAAGCGGCAGAAGCGGCGTAGACCCAGAGTGGTTGAGTCGCTGGAAACTTTTCCGTCCACGTCGTACCGTTGTAGACCCAGGTATTTACCGGGTTGATATCGGCCAGGCCGCCGAACAATACCGCTCTGCCGCTAGACTCGTTGACGCCGACCGCGGCTGAAGAACGGGCAAAGGGCAGCGCCGGCAGATTTAATTGATTCCAGTCGGTGCCCGTCCATTGCCACATCGAGTACTGGTAGAATTGACCATTGTATCCGCCATACACATCCACGTGGCCATTTGGATCGGTGAAAAGCATCGGACTGGTGACTGGCGTAGGCGAATGCGCCGGTCTGGCGCGAACCCAGCGCATTGTGTTCCCGTCAAAGAGCCAGGTATCGCCAAGATAATTTCGTCCATTGAACCCGCCGAAGAGCACGACTTTCTGAGTCACCTGATCGTAGGCCATCTGGGCGGCGGCGCGTGCCAGCGGTCCGCGGGTGTGCAGATGTGTCCAGGTGGTTCCATCGAACGCCCAGGTATCATTGAGATGTCGGCGGCCATCCCATCCGCCAAACATGATTATTTTTCCGCTGACCGGGTCATAGGTCATCGCCATAGGACCGCGCCGGAGGCGACGTGGCCGGGGAAAGTTGCGTCCAGGTTGGGGTGGGCTCCGCGATCGCCGCGGTGGAGGCTAGCAACAGGGCAACGCAATAGCAGGCATATGTGATAAAAACGCGAAAAAAATGAGAAGATTGCTTTGAAACCATAACGCCGAGTTAACATGTCAAACACGTAGATCGTCAAGCTGCCGAACACGCCAAATCACGCCAAAGTTCAGACAGAAATCACAAGATCGTTAGGCGCTGCCCGTCATTCACCAACTCAGCGGCCCGTTCGAAAGTTTTTGGAGTCATCTTCTCTTCAGGATCTGCCCTGTGGCCTTCTGCCCTCTGATTAGCGGTTCTACGAGCCTTTCGGGAAATGTGGCAGTGACTCGTCGAGTTTGACCCACGGCAATTTATCTTCGAGCCAGATCACTTTTTTTGGCGCGAACGGCGCCGGATCATCAAGCGACGCGATCGTCACGTCAGCTATCTCTGAATCGTTAGTCTCCTCGAAAAATAAATGCGTACCGCAACACGCTGCAAACGATCGAATCCGACCCGCATGTGGAATTCTACGCGCCTCGCCTTTGATTATGCGCAGATCCTTGCGATAGACCGATCCCCACGTGACAACGGGCGCACCGGCACTGCGCCGGCAATCGATGCAATGACAATCACCGAGCGAAAAGGGCACACCCTTCAGCTCGTACCGCGTCCCGCCGCAGAGACATCCACCTGTCAGTTCCATATAATTAAGTTCTTCCGTAGCGGCGGCCGTTTCGCAATTTAGTCACTTTTGCGGCCGACACGGCCGCCACAACACCTCTCACGCCTTCGCGCCCTTGGTGGAGAAATCATCTGATCTGCTCGCACCGAAAATTTCATGTGTCTGAGGAACGAGACCGAGTTGCTGAAACAACATCAACGATCCCACGAGCACCCAGTCTTCAGCGATTTTCCCATCCGCAATACGATGAATTGTAATTATCGGAACGTTTACCTTATGTCCAGTCGGACCGATTCCCAACCACACACCCGAATGCGTGCCGCGCATCGTGCAATGGCTCATGACTCGATCCCCTGCCGCAATCATTTGTTCCAAAACAAACCCAAGGTCCGGGAATCCCATCAGCCATACAGCTGCTTCCCGTTTGACTGACTCCGCCGAACGTGGAACGCCCGCCGGGTCTTCTCCACGCCGGAGTTGGTGCGTCACGCAATTCACGGCAAACAATTCATCGGCCACCTCAAGTTTCCTTTGGTTCCACATTTCCTCGATAAACCGCTTCACAATTTTTTCGTTGTCTTTATTCATGGTACTTCTGTTCGCCCCATAACCGCTCTAACAATGTAACAAGAGTCTGCAGAAATCCTTGCCGCAGAGAGCACAGAGGTCACGTAAACAATCCCTGCCTGGAAATGATGAATGAGTCCAAGTCGGACTAGAGCTAGTGAGGGGTGACGAGACCCCAACAGAAGAAAACCAAGAAAAGGAAGGTATTTAAACGAAAACTTCGTTTCCTTCGCCCGCTAGTGAGCTAGTGAATTGTAGGGCAGGCGCTCGGCCTGCAGCTGGGCGTTTGAGGCAACCCACGCGGTTGCCGTACAATGCAAACGCCAACGCAAACCATAAACGATTCCTTTTGTCTGCCTCCGCGTTCGGTGTTCAGCGTTCGACGTCCGGTGTCGGATGTTCGGCGTTTCCGCTGAACCTGCTCTCTGCTCCAGCCCTCAACGTCTCGCTGGGCGCCCTACAATTTCTCGATCTCGTCGCGGAGCGCTTCCTTGCTTTTGCCGAGTTTTTGTTGAAGACGTCCCAGCAGCTCGTCTTCTTTCCCTTCGCTAAACGACAGATCGTTATCGGTTAACTGACCGTAACGCTGTTTGAGTTTCCCCTTCACTTCGTTCCAATTGCCCTTGAGTTCCAATTTTGTAGCCATAACACAAATAATACGCGTAGTAGCGGCGCTCAGGTTGCTTTTAATTGCGGCTGCGCTTCTTATTGTGCAATCATCCTCCAGAAGGATTTGGCGTTTCGTGTTTTGCGGTCGACACGGCCGCCCCTACATCGAGTTTGCGACCCCGGGTTGCATCACTCCTTTTCCTCGCCCATGTAATTTCATGACGGAGGAATTTGTTTTTGCCCCGGGGACCGAGGGCGCCGAGCTCGTGCCTGGTGTTTCTACCATCCAGGGTAGCATCACCGATGCGCTGGTCCTGAAGAATGGGAATCTGTTTTTCCTTAGCCAACCCGATGCGACTGTTCCCCTCACCCGCGGCCACGGGTTCGGTCTCTATTATCAAGATTGCCGGTTTTTGAACGGTTACGAGTTGACCATCAGTGGCCGAAGACCCGAAGTGTTGATCCGCACCGCGGAAGCAGGATTCATGGCGACGCTGGGGCTTTCCAATCCCGATTTGAATTTCAATGGCCACGTGGTCGCAAAACACGCGCTCGAGATGCGTTGGGAGCGCGTCGTTTCCGCGGATGAGCTGACCTTGTCGGATACGCTGCTCGTGCGTAATCTCACGACCGAGCCAGTCCAGTTCTCACTCGAGTTCCGTTTCGAAGCCGCGTTTGAGGATATCTTCGCTATTCGCGGGTTGTTTCAGGGCAAACGCGGCACTTGCCACAAGCCGGAATGGCAGGATGACACTCTGTGTTTTTGTTACGCCGGCGCGGACAAAATCGATCGCGTGCTGGCGATTCAATTCGCGCCTTCGCCTAACGAGAAGTTGGCAAAGAGCGCAGGTTACCGGATTCAACTCGATGCCCGCGGTCTCTACGAAACAAAAGTGACACTCAAAGTGTCGACTTCCGAAGAATCGAAAGGAGCAATCCGGTCGCCGGCCGCACACTCGTCCCAAAAAACCAAAGGATTGCGGCGTTGGTTTGAAGACACCGCTGAGGTTCATTCCAGCAGCCAGATCCTTACCCGGGTGATGGACCGTTCGCTGCGGGACCTCGGACTTCTTCGGAGTACCCTGGACGGCGGCGCGGGTTATTTCGCAGCCGGAGTGCCATGGTTCGTCGCGCTCTTCGGACGCGACAGCATCATTACCGCGCTGCAAACGCTGGCCTACGACTGCAGCATCGCGGAGCAAACGATCCGCTTACTCGCGCGCTATCAGGGGACGGAGCTTAACGGTTATCGCGAGGAAGAACCTGGCAAAATCCTGCATGAATTGCGTGTGGGTGAGATGGCGCGCCTGGGCGAGATTCCGCATACACCATACTACGGCACGGTAGACGCGACGCCCTTGTGGCTCGTCCTGATAGGAAAACATTCCGCGTGGACCGGTGAGACGAGGCTTTTTGAGGAGCTGCGGCCACGGATCGATGCGGCCCTGAACTGGATGGAGCAATACGGCGACTTAGATCGAGACGGTTACGTGGAATATGCCTGTAAAATCGAGAAGGGACTGGCGAACCAAGGCTGGAAGGATTCCGGTGATGGTATTGTTAATGCCGACGGCTCACTTGCGGAACCGCCCATCGCTCTCGTTGAAGTGCAGGGTTACGTCTACGAAGCCAAGATGGAAATGGCGAAGCTCTTTCGGCGTTGCGGCGAGGTCGAGCGCGCCGCGGAACTGGAACGAAGCGCTCAAACTTTGCGCGAGCAGTTCGATCGCGACTTCTGGCTTCCGCAAGGTCATTACGCGCTGGCATTGCAGGACAACAACCGCCCGGCCGAAGTGCTCTCTTCCAACGCTGGTCACGCACTTTGGTCCGGCATCGCGCGTCCCGACCGCGCCCGCGCCACGGCCGAACAATTACTTACTCCCGAAATGTTCAACGGCTGGGGAATACGCACGCTTTCCAGCGCGGCCCTGCGTTACAATCCACTTGGCTACCATCTGGGAACGGTTTGGCCGCATGATAATTCTTTGATCGCCGCCGGCCTCAAACGCTACGGGCTGGATAGCGAAGCTCTGCAAATTGTGGAGGGCATGCTGCGAGTGGCGGCCGAATTTGGGCATCGAATGCCGGAGTTATTTGGCGGGTTCGCGCGCGAGGATTACGGCGTGCCGGTGTCGTATCCAGTCGCATGCCATCCGCAAGCGTGGTCAGCGGGAGCGGTGCCTTATCTTCTTACCACTGGGCTCGGCCTGGAACCGGACGGATTTAATTACCAGTTGCGCATAAGAAGGCCTATGTTACCTGAATATGTTGACCGGGTCGAAATTCGCGGTGTCCGCGTCGGCCAGGCTCGCGCTGATCTGCTTTTTTCCCGCTCGGGCGATCACGTCGCAGTCAAGGTTCAGCGTGTCGAGGGAGAAATGGAAGTCACGTTACAACTATGAAGATCGCACAGGTAGCACCCCTTTATGAAAG
>JBKPMO010000146.1:0-5361 GCA_046732175.1 Verrucomicrobiota bacterium | reverse complement strand
TCCCATACCCTACCGTGAAATCACCTTAACCGCCCGGATTATGGACGAGATTTTTGCTCAAATTTACGCAGCTTCGAGCCAGAGGTCAGAAATCAGAAGTGAGAGCTCAGCGTCAGTCGCCTTCTGACCTCGATGCCACTTTACGTCGTTCAGCACTTCCGCGAATGAAATACGTCTTGATTACGCCGGCACGCAACGAGGGAGCTTTCATTGAAAAGACTCTCGCCTCAATGGTTGCCCAAACCGTTCGACCGGTGCGCTGGGTTATTGTCGACGATGGGTCTACCGACAATACCGCAGCGATTATTGCTCCCTTTGCGGAGGAAATCTCGTGGATCGAGCTCCTTCGACGCGAGCAACGACCCGACCGAAACTTCGCCGGCAAAGTTTATGCCTTCAAAGCGGGACTCGAACGAGTCCAGTCAATTGACTACGAAATTATCGGTAACCTCGATGCGGACGTGTCGTTCGATGCCGACTATCTGGATTTCCTGATTCGCAGATTCGCCGAGGACCCTCGACTTGGTGTTGCGGGAACTCCGTTCACAGAAAATAGCGGCTATGACTCGACCCGGGACAGCTTCGAGGGTGAGAACCATGTCGCTGGTGGATGTCAGCTCTTCCGGCGTCGGTGTTTCGAGCAGATCGGTGGTTATACTCCCAATCGGGTCGGCGGCATCGACTGGGTAGCGGTAACAACAGCTCGTATGAGAGGGTGGAGAACGCGGTCTTTCCCTGAAAAGCGTTTTCATCACTATCGGGCTCTCGGTACTGCTGAGCGAAGCGCACTGGGTTCTTTATTTTCATACGGAGAAAAGGATTACTACCTCGGCGGTTCACCTGTCTGGCAGGTGTTTCGAGTGGCGTATCGAATGGCCAAACGGCCGTTTCTTATCGGCGGCCTGGCGTTGTTAGCCGGTTACTGTTGGGCAGCGCTGCGGCGCATAAAGAAGCCAGTCTCGCGTGAGTTAATGTGCTTTCATCGGCGCGAGCAGATGAAGAAGTTAAGAGCCATCTCGGGGGCGATTCTAAGACTAAAAAGGCTGGATAATTTCACCCTGGCAACACCGAATTCTCACGAAGGGTGAATAGAACTGTTGGAAACCATTCGACAAGAACGCCAACTAAATATTTGCTGAAAAGGCGATTGCTTCGCGGAGGTTCCGCCTTAGAAGTGGAAAATCGTGGGCTTCGTTATCCAGTCCAACCGGCCGCGGCGGCGTTATACCCAAAACCTGTCGTTTCAATGAAACCTACAAGAGAGCAGGTTGTGGATATCCTTTATGAGAGTCTTGAGGAAGTAAATGAGCAATTGCCAAACGGAAAGCAGCTTCAGAAGTCGCTAGACACGCCGCTGATTGGCGGGGTTGGAGGTTTGGATTCTTTGGGCTTTGTCAATTTCGTTGCATTGGTCGAAGAGAAGTGTGCGCGTAAATATGGGATCGCCTTATCCCTGACCGACACATCTTCCAATAAAGATGACCACTTTGGGAACATACAGAAGTTTGCCGATTTGTTGTTCCAGCGCCTGGACACGACCTGCGGGTAAACCGCGGCGCAATGTTCTGAAAGGAGGGGCAGATTTAGCTCTGCAATAGATTGCCGTTGAAATGAAAGGCCTTCTTATATCCGACTTTAATATAGAGAATCTCGCATCTTATCTAAAGAAGGATGCGACCGGACCCTTAGTTGATTCTGTTCGCGTGTCATATGGGGAAGTTTTTCAGACTTTGCTTAATAAGGATGCGCCTGATTGGAGCGATCACGCTGATTTCGTTGTCGTTTGGACTCGACCCGAAGGCGTTCTCGCTACCTTTCGGGATCTACTTAACTGTCTTCCTGTAAGCGACGGCAAATTGGACCGAGAAGTAGATGCCTTTTCCGCCGCTCTAATTGATGCGAGTATGCGAGCGAAAGCCCTATTTGTCCCCACCTGGGTGATTCCTCCTTTCCATCAGACAAATGGTCTCTTGGATCTCGCTTCGAATGGTGGCCTTGCCAAGGCTCTGATGCGAATAAACTTAAAATTGGTGGAGAGGCTGGCCGATTTACCAAGCATTTATCCACTATGGGCCGACAAATGGTTCCAACTGGCAGGTCGAATCGCTTTTAATCATAGGCTCTGGTACTTAGGTAAAGTGCCATTTTCTAATGAAGTGTTCAAGGCAGCTGCTCGAGACGTAAAAGCCGGTCTTCGAGGCCTTAGCGGACAAGCGAAGAAGGTCCTGATTCTCGACCTTGACGGTACCTTGTGGGATGGCATCGTCGGAGAAACGGGCTGGCAAGGCATCGCGTTGGGAGGACATGATCCTGCCGGCGAAGCCTTGGTCGATTTTCAACGGGACTTGAAGGCGCTTAGCAGGCGAGGAATTCTGCTCGCAATCGTAAGTAAGAACGAACAGTCAATTGCCATTGAAGCAATTGAAAAGCACCCTGAGATGGTCCTCAAAATGGATGACTTCGCCGGTTGGCGGATCAATTGGCAGGATAAGCCGGCAAATATTGTCGACTTAATGGCCGAGCTGAATTTAGGTCTCGATTCCGCTGTTTTCATCGATGATAACCCGGTAGAGAGAGCGCGTGTGCGCGAAACCTTGCCTCAGCTTTGCGTGCCTGAATGGCCATCAGACAAGCGGCTTTATTCTGAAGCCCTACTTTCGCTGGATTACTTCGATCGGCCCTTCGTAACAGAGGAGGATCGGCAACGCGTGCAGATGGTTGCAGTAGATCGGGTGCGGAAGCAAGCGAAGATGAATGTGACCGATTTAGGTGAATGGCTCACAACCCTCAAAACCAGGGTCACCGTTGAGAAACTTAACCAAGCCAACCTTCTTAGAGCAGCTCAGTTGCTGAACAAGACAAACCAGATGAACCTTTCCACGCGCAGGATGTCTGAAGCGCATTTTGAAGCGTGGGCGAGGCAAAAGGGCCGCCGGGTTTGGACGTTTCGTGTTTCAGATAAGTTTGGCGATTCGGGGCTGACCGGACTTCTCAGCGTTGAGGTTGATGGGTCGCGAGCGAGGATTATCGATTTTATTCTTAGTTGCAGGGTGATGGGACGCAAAATTGAGGAGGCGATGCTACATGTGGCCACCCATTGGGCACGCTCGGTCGGGGCTCGGGACGTCTTTGCGAAGTATTGTCAGACGGCAAAAAATAAGCCTTGTTATGAGTTCTTCCAAAAATCCGGCCTAATCCACCGAGGCAGAGATATGTTCGTTTGGGACGTTGCGCAAGTTTACCCTTTGCACGCCGCTATACATCTTGTCTGTGAGGACCGCGGCAGCGTATTCGAGTATATGTCGACTGAGATAAGTCGACCTGAATTAATCCCAACCGCTGACGGTTCGCACGGATAGAACTCTCGCTCACCTTGCTTTCGAATAAATCAAGCAATCCCGCAAATAGTCTGCGTTAATTGAGGAGCCTAACAGTTTCGAAAATCAGACAGGTTAAAAACCGAATTTTGCAACTCGTTGCGTTTCATGCACCGGGAGCCAAGTCACTAAGAGTTCGGCTCCATCGCTTGCGCGGCGTAAAGATCGGCCGGGACGTTTGGATAGGATATCAAGTGCTGTTGGATACATCACATCCACATCTCATATCCGTCGGTAATAATGTAATAATCAGTATCCGTGCAACGCTGATTGCGCACTTCCGCGGGCCAGAAGGGATCACGATCGGCGATGACGCATTCATTGGTCCCGGCGCAATTATTCTTCCGAATGTAAAAATCGGTCGTGGAGCTGTTGTGACCGCGGGCAGCGTTGTCTCGACATCAGTCGCGCCGATGACCGTAGTGCAAGGAAATCCCGCCCGCCCAATTGCAACCTGCGGAGTCACATTGGGCGAAAAAACAAGCATGGAGCAGTTTTTGAATTCATTGCGTCCACTGAAGCGACGCGCAATTGCGGAGGACCTCCATTAGCTGGTGGGAACAGCAGCGGCCCTTATCGGTTATCCGACATCTTACCTACGCAGTTTGATAGTCTTTATTGATATTGGCAGCCCACGTGCTCGTGGATCCGTCAGCACAATGAAGCAGGTGTCATGACGAAGCAGGAAGCGATAATATTAGATGACCATGGCCGGTTTATAGTAGGCGGAAGAATCGCTAAGATCCTCGATTTTCTTGGGGTAGTTTGGCGCTCAGCGACGACGACTGAACTTTTAACTCTTGCCAGTGCGGATAGAGAAGTCTCTTCGCAGCGGAGACTTTTCTGCTCCAGCGACGCTCTCCTGCAAGTAATTGAACGGTGCGAACGCGGTTCGGTTTGCCTGCGTTTTTGGGAGGAGGAAGTGCATTCAGTATTCGCTTATGCTGGTGACGATCCCGAGGTTTTGTCGAAACTGGTGCGGAGGCTGACTGGAGATAGTGGTGCGGTGGTCTCCAAGATTAAGCGAAATAGCGGGGATATCTTGGTGTCGAAGGAGTTGGACGATTTTTGCGGGGTGATGTCAGGTGTACGAGCTACGGCGACCGGAACCGACTTCGATGCGGACATGGTTTTGAATAATTCCAAAGGAAACGCAACCAGCATCATTTCGCTCGATCACGGCGCGGTCTTCCTGAGGATCGAGTACAATCGGGTGCCCATCTTTCTTTTAACTTTGAAAGAGATTGTCGATATCCATTCGGGACTGACGTCGCAAAATTTTGATGTTAGGCATCACTTCCTCGAGGCGGTGCCCGTTGTTCTATATATTAAATGGGCCTTCGCCGAGACCTGCTGGAATGCACCGAAAACAAATGCCTGTCTGATAATCGATGATCCAGTATTGAAGTCCAGGCATGGCTTTGTGAACTTTCGGGAGCTCCTGTCCTTGATGAAGCAACACAAGTTTGCAACTAACATCGCCTTCATCCCGTGGAACTGGCGAAGAAGCACTTCAGAAGTCGTTCGGCTCTTCAGAGAAAATCCCGAAAATTATTCGCTGTCAGTTCATGGCTGCGATCACACCCGCGCAGAGTTCGGCAGCTCTGATCAACAACACCTTTATTGGAAAACACAACTGGGGCTCGAGCGGATGAATCGTCATGAAAGGATTACTGGAATTCGTCATGATCGGGTCATGGTATTTCCGCAAGGTATTTTTTCGGAAGCCGCTATGAATGCGCTCAAGCGAACCGATCTTATTGCTGCGGTAAACAATGATGTCATTTCAGCAGATTTGTCTCCGCGTGCACTCAGCCTTGCCGAGCTATGGGATATTGCGATTATGGGCTACGGCTTTCCCCTCTTTACGCGAAGATATCCCTGGGAGGGAATCGAAAACTTTGCCTTCGACGCCCTGTTGGGTAAACCCGCACTCATCGTTATCCATCACGATTATTGCAGCGATGGTTGCTTACGCCTGATG
>JBKPMO010000145.1:0-4659 GCA_046732175.1 Verrucomicrobiota bacterium | reverse complement strand
TTGTCTTCATGCGAAGGAAGAATTCTGCCCACTAAACACCCGCCTTCGCAAGGCTACGGCGTGGCAGGCACGAAAGGACACAAAAAGAAGAGCAGGCACCTGCAGATATTTGTTTTTTGGCGAAGAAGTAATGGAGGAGTCTCAAAGCGGAAAACATCAAACACTAGCAATGCCAGTTCGGCCCAGACCGAACATCGAACGCCGAATAAAAACCGCGAGCATCTTTCATTCGATGTTGAAGATTGGAGGTTGGGCGTTCGGCGTTGTGGCTGCGGCGCAAGCCGCGCCAGGCTAGTTTAGTGGGCTGCAAGGTCGAAAACAATTTTGCCGCGGCGTTGCGGGCGCACGGCGTGTTCCAATGCCGTTTTCGCTTCGCTTAAAGGATACGATTTCTCGACTTTCGTTAGGAGGAGGCGGTGCTTGGCCATGTCGAAAATCGGATTGAATGCAGCCATTCTCTCGGCGGGCGTGGCGTTGTCATACCATTTGTTGATCCAGATGCCGCGGAACCGAAGATCTTTGAAAATTAAGAGACCGGTCGGAATTTTAAGTGGCTGCAAACTCATCGCGCCGAAGCTGACCAGCGTCCCACCTGGAGCCAGGCAATTCATCAACCGCAACGCGCTCTCACCGCCGACCGCGTTCAATCCCAAACGAATGGGAGCGCCACCGGTCGCATCCTTCGCCGCGTTACGGAGATTTTCGTCGTCAAGAAGAACGACGTCGCCTCCTTCGGATCGTAATTCCTCGATCAGTTCTTCGCGCCGGACCACGTTCACCGTTTTGTAACCGAACGCGTGTGCGATTTGTATCACCGCGCGGCCGGCAGCGGAATTTGCAGCGTTCTGGATGACCCAATCGCCGCTCTTCAACTCCACGTAACCGTGCAACAGTTGCCATGCCGTCAGCGGATTAATCTTTAACATCGCGGCCTGCACGGGATCGATTTCCGGAGGAACAACTACCAGATCACTCGCTTTCACCGCGCATGCTTCACGCCATGTTCCGATGTCGTGCGGCAAAATTACCAGTGACCCAACCGATCCATTGCTAATGTTCCTTCCCACCTCGGAAACAATTCCAGATCCCTCGAAGCCGGGGACGGCCGGCACTTCGCGTTTGCCTGGGTATTTTCCCTCAATCGCATTCAAGTCAGCCGGATTGATGGGCGCAGCCTGCATCGCGACGACGACCTCGTCCGGCCCGGGCTGCGGCCACGGTTGCGCTTCGATCCGCAAAACATCTGCAGGATTTCCGTGCGCGGAATAGACCGCTACGCTAATCGTTTCCTTCCGCATGAACGATCATCCTACCGCTGACGCCGGCGCGAGCAATCTGCAAAGCGGCGCTCGGGTCGCTCTCTTCGGCATGATCGTGAACTTTGTTTTCGCGGCGGCGAAAATTCTCGGCGGTCTCATTGGCAACGCCTACGTTCTCATTGCCGACGGTATCGAATCGGCCCTCGACATCGCTGGCTCGCTCGTTATTTGGGGCGGCTTGAAATTCGCGGCGCGTCCGCCTGATGAAACGCATCCCTACGGCCATGGCAAGGCTGAGCCAATCGCTGCTGTTATCGTGGCGCTAGGCGTTCTTGCGGCCGCGCTAGGTTTGGCCATTGAAAGCGTTCGCGAAATTCGCACGCCGCATCACGGTCCCGCTTCGTTCACCCTCGGGATTCTAATCGTTGTCATCGTGGTCAAAGAAATTTTGTTCCGCTATGTTAATCGCCTCGGACGCAACGTCGAAAGCACCGCCGTCCAAACTGACGCGTGGCATCACCGCAGCGATGCGCTCACCTCGGCAGCGGCGTTCGTGGGTATTTCCGCCGCGCTCATCGGCGGGAAAGGCTGGGAAAGCGCGGATGATTGGGCGGCGCTATTCGCCTGTGGCGTCATCGCCGCTAATGGCATCCGATTGTTGCGGCCGGCTCTGTCCGAGATCATGGATACCGCGCCGCGCCGAGAAATTATCGATCGTGTGCGAAATGCTGCCGCGGTGGTGCCGGGTGTGATCGAGGTCGAAAAATGCTTCGTTCGCAAGATGGGTTTGAGTTTTTATGTCGATCTGCACGTGCGCGTCAATGAACACAGCACCGTGCGCGAAGGGCACGACATTGCCCACGAGGTGAAGCGCGCTATTCAGGAAACTGATCGACGAATTGCAGACGTGCTCGTGCACATCGAGCCGGCCAATCCGTAGCTGATCGCATTAGAGCATCCCGGTTACAGTGTGTTGGAGGGACACTCAAATGTTGACTCTGGATTTCCTCTGGCCGGCTATCGGACTCACCCTGTAGCGGCGACCCATGAACGTTGTCTCGGTCCTGGCCCAGCACCGCTATATGTTGCGCAACACCATAACTAGTGCTTCCGCTAATTTTGTTTTGACTGTTGCGATCTGTTTCGAGAAACGTGCCAAGTCAAGCGAGGCCGATGGGTTGCGTGTGATATGACGGAACAACAGGGAAAAGTCGGTGCGCTGTTTTTCGATGTTAAAGATGACATCCGACGGTGCGGGAAAGGGCGCCCCCGGGGAATCGCTCACGGCCTGCAACGCCAGCAACGGAATTGATTTCTCCGCGCAGATGCGCCCGATTGTTTCCGTTTCCATATCAACCACGATCGCGCCCTGTTCACGCCCAATGGCGTAGCGGTCGGCCGCTGGATCAATGATGCGATCAGCAGAATGGATTTTGCCTACCACCGCACCTGGCAATATCTCGCGCGCTTTCTGCAAAAGCTCTGGCGTGGATGCGTTCTCCGCAATCACCAGATCGCCTGGCCGCAATTCATCGTTCGTTCCACCGCAAAATCCGCTGGCGATTAAAAGTTCCGGCTTTTTCGTGTGAAGGAAGTTTTCAACACGCTCCGTGCATTTCGTCTTCCCAACCCCAGTGTGCAAGACGCAGAGCTGTAGCGTTCGGTGTTCGACGTTCGGTGTTCGACGTTCGATGTTTCCCAATAACAGAGCTCCATCGCGCTTCACCCCTTTGAGCAAGCGAATAAACGCGCTGCTTTCGGCCGGCAGCGCGAAAGTGACGGCGATCATTTCGGTTCCGTGAGGTGAACAATTACTGAAACCTTTTCATTGGGACTGGCGGCAGAAACCTCACCGGTGACTTCTTTCACCCCCAGAAGAAGAGAAAGCGCATTTTTAAAGTCCGGCGCACTTTTTCCTGGAATCTCAACCACCACATCAATTCTGCCTTTGTCGAGTGCCGCTTTCGTCGCTGACCCCAGAAACTTCTGCGCAGCTCGCACAATTTCATCGGCAACCGCAGTGCTCTGACCGGCTTCAGTCGTTAGCTGCAATCCGCCGAAACCAAGTGGCGGCGGGGTCAGCGTGGAGGCGGCGTTTTCGAGAGATTTCTGAAGATGCTCGCGCGCCTGTTCATCCAGTAATTGCCGATTAGGATTCTTGCTCTCTTGGTGCGCGATGTAAACGAGACCGAGTAACACGTTCATCGCTACCAGCACGATGAAAGCGAGACCCACCTGCCGTGCCAGTCGGCGCCCGCGCGCGGCCGTTTCTTCCGACAATTCATCGAAAACTTCCGGCCGATCACTTTCGTTCTCCCGCATGCTCGCATGAATACGCCGGGCAACATCGAACTCACGACGCGCGGTCGGGTCGCTCATCAGCCGCTCTTCCACGGCCTTGCGCTCGTGATCGGGCAGTTTGTCGTCGAGGTAATCAAACAGCTTATCCGGATTCATGCTGGCGGAAGAGTACGCTGAAAGTGCGAAAAACTGAAAAGCTCAAAAGTGACGGACTGGATGGCAATGAATGTGGGAGGGACCGGTGTCCGACATCCTCACTGGGCGGACAGAGTCCCCAGTCGCGGCACAAAGGCCGCTCCCACATTGGGCCCGGCATCGGCCGGGAACCGCTGTCAAACGCGGTGCTTTTTCCGCTAATCCAACAGTTCCTGCGGAACTTTCCCGCCATTTTCGGCGAGTTTCCTCAGCACTTCCTTGTGCAGCCAGATGTTCATCGACGCAGAATCGTTCGGGTCGCCGGTGTAATGCAATTCGGCTGCGAGCTGTTTGCGCGCGGCGAAACTGCTGTCCATGCCAACGAGCTTCATCAGATCCACGATCGATCTTTTCCAATCCAGTTTCTCCGGATTCTTTTTCGCCAAATCATTAAGAATTGCGGTGACATCGACCACCGGTGGTGGAGAAACGGCCGTAGCTGGCGCGGCTGGCGCCTGTGTCTGTTGTTCAGGAGCTGCGGCGGATTGCGTTTGTGTTCCAGGCGGCGTTGCGGGCGCCGAGCTGGCATGGCCAAATATTTTCGACATCAGGTTATTGAAGAGTCCCATAATTTATTCCTCCGTTGATTTTCTTTACTCCTCAACCGTTCACGAAGGCAAAGCGTGGGTCAACGTTGGTTCTCGCGGAAAATATCGCTTCCACGGTTCCCTTTCCTCGAATACGTTTTCTAAAATACGAAAAATTAAATCAAACTGAAGGAGGATAAGATTATGGGACTTCTAGATTCGATACTCGGTGCGGTTAGCGGAAAAACGGACGAAGGCTCCGGTGGCGCGAATGCGCTGGTCGGAGTTCTCGGTGGCCTTTTACAACAGAGTGGGGGATTGCAAGGTCTGGCCAACAAGTTTTCACAAGGCGGCTGTGGAAATGTGTTTGCTTCCTG
>JBKPMO010000144.1:0-5006 GCA_046732175.1 Verrucomicrobiota bacterium | reverse complement strand
CCAATCTTCGGATCTTCAAAAATCGCGGGATAACGCCCGCGTAATTCCCACGCGTGAAAAAACGGCGACCAATCGATGTAATCGGCGAGGGTCCGCAATGAGATTGTTTGGGTAGCGCATGCGTCTCGTGTGCTGGCGGTGGCGTCCTCGCCATCGCGGACATCCATTGCGTTTGCCGCCACAGCAAAAGAGTGTTTCGGCGCGACGCCAAAAGTCCGAGCTGGACTGGCAGTAGCACGCGAAACGCGGGCGCTTCCCGGATTGCTGTGGTAAACGCGTATCCCTAAGAATTCCGGCTTCGGCGGAACATAGTTGCTCCAATCGATGCGTATCCGATTTGCGCGTGCTTGTTCGAGTGTTAGCGACTTCTTTCCCTGCGTTCTTGCCGAATGCTCCCGGCGCAAGCGTTCGTAATCTTCCCGCGTTTTCGCATCAAATTCCGCTTTCGATGCTTCGTTCAACAGTGAGTTGACGACACCTACCGCGCGCGACGCATCTAAAACGTGCACGGTGCTGGCTCGATAATGCGGAGCAATCTTGACCGCCGTGTGAGCACGACTCGTGGTTGCCCCGCCAATCAAGAGCGGTAAACGAAATCCTTCACGCTCCATTTCCTGAGCGACGTGAACCATCTCGTCCAGCGACGGCGTAATCAAGCCGCTAAGACCGATCACGTCTGCTTGTTTTTCCCGTGCTGTTTCCAGGATCTTCGCGGCCGGCACCATCACCCCCAGATCCACCACGTCGTAATTGTTACATTGCAGCACAACTCCCACGATGTTCTTGCCGATGTCGTGCACGTCGCCTTTCACTGTTGCCATCACAATGCGTCCCTGCGGTTTTGCGCCGGCAGATTTCTCTGCTTCCATGAATGGCAACAGGTGGGCGACAGCTTTCTTCATTACTCGCGCGCTCTTCACTACCTGCGGCAGAAACATCTTGCCGGAACCGAATAAATCGCCGACCACGCTCATTCCAGCCATGAGCGGGCCCTCAATCACTTCCAGTGGTCGCTTGCATTTTTGACGCGCTTCCTCCGTATCGACATCGATGTAATCGACGATGCCTTTGACCAAGGCGTGTTTCAGACGTTCTTCGACAGGTGCTTTTCGCCACGCTTCGTCGGCAACTGGAGTTTTACCTTTCGCTTTTACGTTTTCCGCGAATTCGATCAGCCGTTCAGTTGCATCGTCTCGTCGATTCAAGAGGACGTCCTCGACGCGCTCTCGCAATTCAGGCTCGATTTCTTCGTAAACCGCGAGCTGCCCCGCGTTGACAATTCCCATGTCGAGGCCTGCGCGAATGGCGTGAAACAGAAACGCGGCGTGCATCGCTTCGCGAACGGTGTTGTTCCCGCGAAAAGAGAATGAAATGTTACTCACGCCGCCGCTAACGCGCGTACCCGGGAGATTCTTTTTAATCCATCGCGTTGCTTTGATGAAATCAATCGCGTAATTCCGATGCTCGTCGAGACCAGTGGCAACGGTCAAAATATTTGGATCGAAGATAATATCGCTCGGCGGAAAGTTTGCGTGTTTGGTCAAGAGATCATAGGCACGCGCACAGATCTCGATCTTTCGCTGAGAATTATCGGCCTGCCCTTGTTCATCGAACGCCATGACGATAGCGGCAGCGCCATACCGTCTGATGGTCCGGGCCTGGCGAAGAAAATCTTCTTCGCCGTTTTTCAGGCTGATGGAATTCACCACCGCTTTTCCCTGGACGCATTTGAGGCCTGCTTCGATCACGCTCCACTTCGAGCTGTCGATCACAATTGGAATCCGCGCGATCTCGGGCTCGCTCCCGATCAGATTCAGAAAGCGAACCATCGCGGCCTCCGAATCGATCATCGCTTCGTCCATATTTACATCGAGGAGATTCGCCCCGCCCTGCACCTGCTGACGCGCGACAGCGAGAGCGGCGTCGAAGTCGCCAGCTAAAATAAGCTTAGAAAACTTCGGCGATCCGGTGATGTTGGTGCGCTCGCCGATGACGACGAAGCCGACCTCCGGCGTCACGTTCAATGGTTCAAGCCCGGAAAGCTGAAGAATCATGTGTAGTTGACGGTTCTTTCCACGACGCGCGGCGAAAATTCGCTCACGAGTTTTCTCAGCGCTCGGATGTGTTCCGGCGTCGTGCCGCAACAACCGCCAAGCACGTTGAGCCAGCCATTCTCTGCCCATTTCGCGACCTTGGGTGCGAAAGTTTCGGCTGTTTCCGGAAATCCGGTCGGCGAGAGCGGATCCGGGAGGCCCGCATTTGGATAGGCACTCATGTAGTACGGGGAAACACGCGCCAGCTCTTCGACAAACGGCTCCATTTCGTCCGGCCCCAGCGAGCAGTTCAAACCGAGGATGAGCGGTTGAGCGTGCGCGACCGATATCAGTGACGCTTCAACGGTTTGCCCGCTCAAGTTGCGCCCGGATTTGTCGATAACGGTGCCTGAGATCATTAACGGCACGTTGCGCCCGGTTTTTTCAAATGCATCCGTGATAGCGAACAACGCCGCTTTTCCATTCAGCGTGTCGAAAATCGTTTCGACAATAAGCAGATCGACACCGCCTTCGAGCAGAGCTTCCGCTTCATCGAAATAAGTTTGACGAAGTTGATCGAATGAGACGGCACGAAATGCGGGATCGTTTACGTCAGGTGAGATCGAACCTGCTACGGGCAATGGTCCCATCGATCCGCCAACAAATCGTTCCTGGCCGGTTTCGTTTGCGACGCGATCAGCCGCGCGCCGCGCGATTCTGGCGGCCTCAAAATTGATCTCGTGAACGAGCGCGCGAAGATTAGCATCGTCCACTACGCGCTGAAAGAATTCCTGATCTTTGCGGCCACGTGTGGGCTCGCCTTGAAATAGAAAATCGTGGAGGCCGATGGTTGTCCCACTGAAGGTGTTTGTTTCGATAATGTCGGCGCCGGCATCGAGGTAAGCCGCGTGAATTTCCTCGACCACTTGCGGTCGATTCAGATTGAGCAGTTCCAGGCTGCCTTTGAGATCCTTGCCTTTCCAATCGTGGAAGCGTTTTCCTCGATACTCCGCCTCCGACAGCTTGTATCGCTGGATCATGGTGCCCATGGCACCGTCGAGGAAGACGATCCGTTCGCGCAAGAGTGTTTCCAGAGGATGAAGGCCGTTTGTTGCCATATTTGTCCGGGAACTAAAGAGCGTTTCCCTCGGGAATCAAGGAACAAATTGACGTATCATGATGGGTAGATGCGTCATGAGTTGTGCTCGTACTCCTGATCGTAATCGAGAACCACGCATCAGAATCTTTCGATTTCGTGATGCCTAACGAGGAAATCCGAATGTTGAATGACGACGAAGAGGACGGCTTCCCAACGGTTGAATTTAAACTTCGACGTCTGCCCAAGCTGTCGTTCCTTCAGCTTCGAGCTTCGTCATTGTCAATTGTCTCGACTTCTCAAAACGTGACGATTAGGTGAGTGCGCCATGGACGCGGTGCAGCTTTTCAAATCGCTCGACCGCAATCAACGGAACACATTCCTGGCTTGCTTCCTGGGCTGGGCGCTGGATGCCTTCGACTTTTTCCTGCTCACGTTCGTGATCGTGCCTATGGCGGGCGACTTTGGCACGAGCGTCGCCGAATTGAGCTATGCGATTACGCTAACCCTGGCGATGCGCCCCGTCGGCGCGTTCATCTTCGGGTTGCTGGGCGACCGATTCGGACGCCGCATGCCGCTGATGATCGACATCGTTTTTTATTCGCTCATGGAATTGCTCACGGCGTTTTCGCCGAATTACACCTGGCTGCTGATTTTCCGCGCGCTTTACGGAATCGGAATGGGCGGAGAATGGGGCCTTGGCGCATCTCTGGCGATGGAATCGCTGCCAACCGCGGCGCGCGGGTTGTTCTCGGGAATTTTACAACAAGGGTACGCGTTCGGTTACCTGCTGGCAGCCGTTGTCTATTGGATCGTGTTTCCGTTCTTCGGGTGGCGCGGCCTTTTCGTCGCAGGAGCTTTACCCGCATTTCTGGTCCTCTACATCCGGACAAAAGTTCCAGAATCCCCCGTTTGGGCGCGACGTCAGCGCGAGGCGAGTGATTTTTGGAAGGACCTGCTGATCGTAATAAAACGCCACTGGGTCCTCTTTGTTTATGTCATCTTGCTGATGACGGCATTCAACGCCATGTCTCATGGAACCCAGGACATGTATCAAACTTTTCTCGGCGAACAACGCCACTATGGCGTGACGCAAAAGGCCGCAACCGGGGTCATTTACGCCGTTGGCGCAATCTGCGGCGGAACAGTGGTTGGTCACCTTTCTCAGAAATGGGGACGCCGTCGCTCCATAATTTTGGCTGCGATATTTGGAATAATCCTTATCCCGCTCTGGGTTTTTCCGCCGAGCTTTGGGCTTCTTGTCATCGGCGGGTTCGCCATGCAATTCATGGTGCAGGGCGCCTGGGGGATTGTGCCTGTGCATTTGAATGAGCTTTCGCCCGATGCGGTGCGCGGAACTTTTCCTGGCTTTGCCTATCAACTTGGAAATTTATTTGCCGCCAATACGGCCGTTGTCGAAGCGCGGCTAGCGAATCATTTTCGTGACGCGAGTGGGCATCCGGATTACGCAAAGGCGCTCGCTCTTTTCGCGTTGGTGATCTTTCTAATGTTGATCTTCCTCGCCGCGATCGGGCGGGAGGAGCGCGGAAAAGAATTCTAGCGATGCGCCGCAGCCGGCGTCAGCTCAGTTCCACTGCCGGAGGCTTCTGCCTGTGGCTGCGATTGCGCAGCGACTTGCGTCGAAGGACGGTATACACCTGAGCCGAAGCGCAGCTCTACAATTGCTTCTGCGATTCGGTCGGCTAGCAATTCGCGATATTCCCAATCACGGGCCTGACTGCCATCGTTGCGATTACTCAAATATCCACATTCCACGAGAACTGCTGGGCAGGTCGCGAGGCGGAGGACGCGAAAATTAGCCGTGTGCACTCCACCATTTTTAGAGTGGGGGATCGTCAGTAACTTCGATTGAATAC
>JBKPMO010000143.1:0-12968 GCA_046732175.1 Verrucomicrobiota bacterium | reverse complement strand
ACAGCGCCCTGTATTCTTAGGTGGCGGCGCAGCCATTGTCCTTGCGCTGCTCGGCTGGAGCGCACATAAGCAGACGCTATACTGGCACGACAGCGGCGTGCTTTGGCAGCATGCGCTCGCTGTTACCGAGAATAACTATGTTGCTCACGCTGATCTCGCCACTTTCCTTCAGAATGGCGATGAAGCACTGGCCCACCTTCAGGAAGCACTCAGACTGAAGCCTGAATACGCCGTCACCCATTCCCGCCTTGGACTGCTTTACGGCGGAAGAGGAGAGTTTGGCAAGGCGATCGAGCAGTTTCGACAAGCCCTGGCGATTGAACCGGACAACGCCGAATCTCTGGGTGGACTCGGCAACGTGCTGCGTATGACGGGAGAGACACGCGAAGCAGCCCGTTATTTTGAGCGCACTTTGGAAACCGATCCCGAATCGGCGATTAGTTTGAGTGGCTTGGCCTGGATTTTGGCAACTTGTCCCGACGCGTCGTTACGCAATGGCCGACGAGCCGTCGAGCTGGCGAGGAAGGTGGTTGAGCTCTCCAAGCATGAGGATCCGATCGCTCTGGGTACTCTGGCCTGCGCTTACGCCGAAACGGGTGAGTTTGATCAGGCGATTGCCCTTGCCCGCCAGGCACGGGATCTCGCCCGCAGCCGATCTAATTCGGCCCTGGCCAGCGAGCTCACGCTGGAGATCGACCTTTATCAGACAGGATTACCCCTTCGGGATCGTTCCCTGACGCATTGAAAGCACGATTTTGACAGCGATGCGGTGACTTCATCGTACTCGCAAGGCACTGCGTGCAAAAGCCAAGACGTCTGTTCCGTTTCGCGGCAGCCTTCGGAGTGCGCACGCGGGCTCGCATCGCTTTGGCTCAGAAATCGTCACGCGGGTTTTCGCCCGGTTCTTATTTCCGCTTAAGCAATCTGGCGCGGTTCAACGATTGCAATGAGGAAACAACAAATTCGCCGTTCTTGCGGATAAGTTTGCCATCAAAGTAAATCTCGCCGCCGCCATATTCGCGGCGCTGAATGCTGACCATGTCCCAATGCACCTGGCTGCGGTTGCCATTGTCCGCCGTCTCGTAGGCCTGCCCTGGAGTAAAATGAAACGAGCCCGCAATCTTTTCATCGAACAAAATGTCGCGCATCGGATGTAAAATGTGAGGATTAAAACCAAGGGAAAATTCACCGATGTAGCGAGCACCGACATCAGCGTCGAGAATATCGTTTAACTTCTTGGTTTTGTTGCTTATCGCTTTCACAACTTTTCCCTTCTCGAATTCGAGGCGGATGTTATCGAAGCTTGCGCCCTGATAAATAGTGGGCGCGTTGAAGCTGACAACGCCGTTAACTGAATCACGGACCGGAGCGGTAAAGACTTCGCCGTCGGGAATATTGCGATCTCCGCCACAGATCACAGCCGGAATCTTTTTGATGCTAAATCGCAAATCTGTGTCCGGGCCAACGATCTTTACCTTATCGGTTCGTTCCATTAATTTTTTGAGCGCGTTCATGCCCGGCCGAAGCTTGCGGTAATCGAGCGTGCAAACCTCGAAGAAAAAATCTTCAAACGCCTCTGTGCTCATGTTCGCCAACTGGGCCATGGCCGGCGTAGGCCATCGCAGCACCACCCATTTTGTTTTCTCGACCCGTTGGTTTTGGACGGGCCGCATTTTTTTGGCCACTAGTTTCAGTTGGTCCGTCGGGACATCAGCCTGTTCAGTGATGTTATGGCTGCCGCGCAATGCGATGTAGGCATCTATTTGTTTCATTCGTGCGAGTTCATTGCGTGCCAGCAGGTTCAACTGAGTCTCGGTGGCATGGAGCGCAAGCTCGCGACTAATTCGCGCTCGTTGCAATTGAACGAAGGGGATCGCACCACGCTTTCGGACCGCCCGCACCAGCGCAATCGCCATTTCGTCCGGCGCGTCAAATGCCTCGATCAACACCTTCTCGTTGCGTTTTAATTCGGTGGAATAACCAGTCAGGATTTCTGCAAGCTTATCGAGGCGGGCGTCGTGCATAGATGCCTATGATTCCATTGCCAGTGGCGCATGCAACTGGCAGAAATAGCGATCTTTGCACTGCGGTGGCAAGCGCAGCGCGACCACTTTGGGGCATCCCAGCCTTTAGAAACCACCGTCGTCAACCCGGTGTAACCGGATTGCGTCCAATGGAATGGTAGCGAAATCCCACCTTCGCCATTGTAGGTGGATCAAACACATTGCGGCCGTCGAAAATAATCGGCGTGGTCATTTTTTGTTTCACAACGGCGAGATCAACGTTGGCAAATTCCTCCCACTCCGTCGCAATGATGAGCGCCTCGGCCCCGTCGACGGCTTCGAGGGCAGTATTGCAAAAGCGGGCCGCCTTGATTTCGGCGACCTCGCGGGCCCGCTCCATCCCCTTAGGATCGTAAACCGAAACCTGTGCGCCCTCGCGCAACATCTCGGTCACCAGATCAATCGCGACCGAGGAACGGATATCGTCGGTATCCGGTTTAAATGTTAGTCCCCAGACCGCGATCTTTTTCTCGCGCAAAACCCAGAGAGTGTCGCGAATTGATTTCAGGAATCGCTCCTTTTGCGCGGCGTTGATCCGCTGCACTTCTTTCAAAAGCGAAAAGGGAGCTCCAAGTTGTTCGCTGATCGTGATGAATGCTGCGATGTCCTTCGGGAAACAGGACCCGCCGTAACCGATGCCGGCGTTGAGAAAATTTCGGCCAATCCGCCGGTCCATCCCGATCCCATCCGCCACTTTCTCGACATCCGCTCCGCTGGCTTCGCAAATGGCGGAGACGGCGTTGATGTAGGAGATTTTCAGGGCCAGAAATGAGTTGGCCGCATGCTTTATTAACTCGGCGCTGTTGATATCGGTAACAAGGATCGGCGCCATGAACGGCTCGTAGACTTTTTTCATCAGATTGGCCGCGTGTTCGGTTTGCGCGCCGATGACAATTCGATCGGGATGCATCAAATCGTGGACGGCGCAGCCTTCGCGCAGAAATTCCGGATTGCTGACGACATCGAACTTGGCGCCGTGACGATTGTAACGCTTGATCGATTCGGCCACTTTCTCCCCCGTCTTTACCGGCACGGTGCTCTTATCGACGATGACGCGGTAATCGGTGAGGACACCAGCGATTTCGCGTGCGACTTTTTCGATAAAGCTCAAATCCACGCTGCCGTCGGAATGCGGCGGGGTGGGCACCGCAATGAAAACAATCCGTGAGTTATCGACTCCTTCCTTGATGCTTTCGGTAAAGCGGAGGCGGTGCGCGGCGACGTTGCGATGAATTAATTCTTCCAATCCGGGCTCGTAGATCGGGACACGGCCCGCACGCAGCGTTTCGATTTTACGTGCATCATTATCGACGCAGACAACGTTGTGGCCGACGTCGGCAAAGCAGGTGCCGGTCACAAGACCGACATATCCCGAACCAATAATCGATAAATCCATCTCAGGTGCTTCGGCGAAGTGGCGGGAATGCTAGCTGATTTCTAACTTCGCGCGATCAATTATTGTCCGGCGCCGCCGGGATCGAAATTCAGATCGAACCCGAATTTCGGGAATGCTTTCAGGGTAAAGGTCAGAAGCACACCATATTCGTTGACCCCGTTATTGTTACGCACGACCGCGCCGAGGGAAGCCACCCAGCTGGAGAGATCACGGTAAACGGCGTAGCGCTGTTGCTCGAGCACTCCGCTGGTCGCCTCGTATTGCTCCTGCACTGCTACTCCCCAATTGTCGTTAAGCCGATAATATCCGCCGAAAGTAAACAAGCTGCTGTTAAGGAAAAAAGGATTGTCGTTGAGAAAGCGATGCCCGAAGTTTAGTTGTAAGTTAGAAATCGGCTGGACTATCATATTGGTGTTGACTTCGGTGAAGCCCTTATCGAACGCCGGGACCTGCGAATCGACCGAGAACGAGGCCCAGGGCAGCGGATTGAAACGAACCGTGTTGAAGAGGTTCGAATATGGGGTGCGATCGTAGGGATTGACGAAATTGACGTCGAAGTAAGTGTCGAGCTCGAACCAGGTAATGTTGCCGTCGTCGCGCCTCGTTTCAAGCCGGTTGCGGACACCGACGCGCCAGATCGTCCAGCGATCGATCGAATCGATGGAAGTGAATTCCGGGAAGTCGATGGGGCGTAACTTGGTTGATGGTTCAAAGCGATCGAATTGCAAGAACTCCGCTGGATTGCCAGGATCGGAGACCCACGAAAAATTTGTGAATGGTTGAATAACATGGCGCAAACCATCGAGGCCGAGCGCGCGGTTCTGCACTCCCTCCCAGGCACGCGAAATTTTGAAAGATGCTTCCACTCCAGCGTTGAAAACAGTGCGTGTTTTGTCGCCATCGAGGAAAAGCGGGGTGTTATCCGGCACAAGAAAGTCTGGGATCAGCGGATCGCTACTCGGAGTGAAAAGCGTTTTCCCGAGATCGCGCGTCTCATTGTAGTAGGTCGCGCGAAACCCGACGCGGGGGACGATGCTTAACCAGCCAAAATAAGTGTTGGGGTAAAGTAATTGGTGAAAAGTATCGAACCGCCAGCTTTCGTAGTCGTCAAAGCCCGAACCGCTCGGGAAGTTGCGATGCAGGTCCGCAATACCGCTTTCGCCCTGGTAAAAGATTGGACCTCCCAAAATGGGAGTACGGGCGACATCCAGCACGATCTCGGGTAGGCGCTCCGTTTGCTCAAAGAAACTGTTAGCCTGAAACCGCGCGATCGCGGTCAGAGTATAAATGGGGTCGGTTTTCGTTACTGCCACGACGTTATCCGGCACCGGATTGATGCGAAATTCGCTCTGATAGAAATCCTCCATCACGAAAGCATCACTCAGCTTGGTGATGTCCACGATTCCGTAAATGTCGCTCGTGAAATTGGTGCGGTCTTCGACAGTGACGCGGTAACGGGCGCTCCCAATATTACCACGCGGCACAGACGTTTGATTTAGCTCTGGGTTCTGATCATCAATGAAATACGTCCTGAGGTTGAGATAGCTGTTGTCGTTTTTACCGTAATTCATCTCTGCATCAAACCCGATGGCCGCGCCGCGTCGCGCCCTGTAATCCAACCGGACCCGGCCTTTGATTTTATCAGTGATTGGAAACGTGACCTGGCCCAAAAGCGACGCTCCCCAGGAACTCAGATAAGCAGGCGAGATACTGAAACTAAAGGCATCATTTAGCGATTGATAGAGGTAGGGCCACCAGAAAACTGGGACCTTGCCAATATAAAAGGTCACATTCTGGAACACGATACGATCGTTCTCGTAAATCCGTACTTTGTGCGCGTGGAAATGAAAATCGGGATTGCTCGAGTCATCGGTGGTGAAATCCCCGTTCTCGACCACAGAGTGGCCGTCAGAAAAGTTCACAAATTTTTCTGCATTCACGAAGTACGGGTCCGACGAAGATTGGACCGTTTCGGCATGAATTTCCTTGGTATCGAGATTGTAAGTTCCATGCTCGGCGATATAAAGTTTGTCGGCGCGATAGATTCGCACATGCCCTTCAGCGGAAATTTCATGCCGCTGTGAATCATAACGGGCCAAATCCGCATAAATGTCGGTATCACCGACGTGAATCGCGACATTGTCGCGAGCGATGGCGACTCCGTCTTCGTAACGGGTCTCACCGGTGGACGTAATCTCAACGGGTTGATTCTTCGGTGTCTCGATATCAACAGCGTTGCTGCGAGCAACGGCGAAAAGAAGAGAAAAAAAGATCGCTACCCGCGTTCGCATGACGCGCCCCGAAGGTATCGCAGAGGGAAAGTGTTGCAAAGACCAAAAGCCGACCACCCGACCTCCGCGTTCCGGGTTCAGCGAGACAGCTGCAAAGTCAATCCGCCCGTCTGCTGATTGAGACCGCAAGCCAGGACAAAGGCCCGCGAAGCAGCAGGCACCTTCAAGGTCGCCGGCAACGTTCCAGTCTTCAACGCTTGTGCCGCGACTATCAGCTGCCAAAACATCGAGGCCCCTACACTTTCACCGAGTGCCATCTTTGGTGAATAAAGCGGCAGTTCATTGCCGACTGCAGCGCGTTCGGCTCGATCGATAAATGTGCCGTTGGCACTGCCTACGCCGAATCCGATTCCATTCTCGAGACGCGCGACCACGCTTCCCAGCCGCGCTACAGCTTCAGAACGACGATAGAAATTTTTGCCCGGAATAATCTTCTCGATCATTGTGGCAGAGGAAACACGCTCGTGGTCAAATCGTTCTAACAAGATCGCGCCGGCGCCTTCGCCCATAATCATCCCACGACCAGACGGTTTGTTTGGATTTCTCAGGAAACGCCATTGCCGATACGCTTCACAAACAAGGGGATCGATCTCCTCGGCGCCGACTACGAGACACAAATCCAGATCATCGGATGCGAGCAGTTCTTCCGCCAGCTTTAGGGCAAGAATGCCGACCGCACCATCCCCGACAACTGTATAAGAAGCGCCGTTGATCCCCAGGATTGCCGCAAGATGACTGGCCGGCGCGTTGAAGACAGTTTCGGGAAATAGCAAAGGGCTGGCCGCCTGCGCCCCGGACTTCACGATGTCGGAATAAAACCGTCGCGTGTAAATGACGCCGCCATTGGAAACTGCAAAAACCAACGCAATGCGGTCGAGAGGCGTGAGCCTGTTTGCCTGAGCGAGCGCTTTCAATCCGGCCGCGGAGGCAAATCGTGAAATCGAGCTCGCCCGGCGCAAGCGCGGATGCGCCGGGAATGGTGTATTAGGTGGGACTCGACGAACCAAATAGCGCGCGCCGTTTTGTTCGTTCTCAAGGATTTCGACCGGCGCAGCTTCGCCTGCGAGTAATCGTTGCCAAACATGATCGAGGTCGCTGCCGAGCGGCGTCACCCAGCTCATTCCAGCGATGCGCAAACTCATCGCGCGAATTTTCGAAAAACAATCGTCGCGTTCGTCCCGCCGAAACCGAATGAATTGGAAACCGCGCAATCGAAGTCTGCATCACGCGCTTCGTTCGCCACGACGTTGAGCGATAAATCGGATTCGCGAAAATTAATGTTCGGTGGAAGGAATTGATGTTGCAGTGCGAGCAGAGTCACGGCGGCTTCAATCGCACCGGCAGCGCCGAGGGAATGGCCCATCATGCTCTTGGTCGAGCTCACCGGCACGTTACCAAATAATTCCATAATCGCTTTCCCCTCGGCAGCGTCATTGAGAATGGTGGCAGTGCCGTGTGCATTGATATAGCCGACCTGGTCGGGCGCCAGCCTCGCCTGGGCCAGCGCTTGGTCCATCGCGCGACGCGGACCGCTTCCATCCGGATTGGGCTGCGTCAGATGATGATTGTCGGTGGAAATTCCGTAGCCAATTATTTCGCCAAGGATTTCCGCGCCGCGGCTGCGGGCGGATTCGAGTTCCTCCAGCGCCAACAAGGCTGCGCCTTCGCCGAGCACCATGCCCGATCGATTGGAATCGAAGGGTCGACATTTTTCCGGCGTTGCTGCTTGCAGTGAATCGAACCCAACGAATACGAGTTCGGACAGGGCATCGTAACCTCCAGCGAGAATGCGTTGATACCCGCCACGGCGGATCGCGTTGAAGGCATGCCCAATTGCATTCGTGCCGGACGCGCAGGCATTGGCAATGACTTCAGCAGGAACATTGATGCCAAATTTTTCCATGGCATCGACGATTTGTTTTTGCGGCGGATAATTTGCAATCAAGGCCGCCGAGCAACCATTGCCATTTCCTAATGTGCGATAAAAGTGTTCGCCGAAACTCATGCCACCGCTGGTGGTCCCGACGATCGCAATTTCCGGCGCGAACTCGGGCGCGCCCTCGCGAAGTTCGGCCAAGGCACCGATGACCATGTGAGAGGCCCGATGCAAGCGCCGGTCGCGCCGGCTGCGCTGGGCTTTGTTCAATAGCCGCTCGTCATCAATCTGAGCGGCGGTTTTGCACCGTGTTTTGTCGACCGGAAACGCAGTCACCGGCGTGACGCAATCGCGCGCCTGCCGCAGCGACTGAAGCGTTTCGGTTAACCCGAATCCGAGCGGGCTGACGATGCCGGCAGCTAGGATGGCAACGCGGCGCGGGTCCTGTTTTCCCGAGTTCATTATGGTATTTAGAACACCGAAAGTTATCTCTTTGTTGTTGCGTTTAAGCGGAAAAGCTCCTACTAAGGCGATTAAGAAAACAGCGCTCGGGCAGTTGGTGAATTGTCAGTTGAGTTTATTCAGTGGCAGTTTGAAATCCGATAACCGGGAACAGTGACCTAGCCGCGTTTTCCAGAATAAACTCAAATGGGTACCAAGTTATACGTTGGGAATCTTTCGTTTAATACGACGGAAACCGACCTTCAGGATCTCTTCGCGCAGGCTGGTGCTGTGCAGGATGTCATGCTTATGCAGGATAAATTCACAGGCAAGTCTCGCGGCTTCGCTTTTGTCACTATGGCGACAGAACAGGAAGCACAAAATGCCATTACCCAGTTTAATGGCAAAACCGTAGAAGGTCGCGCTCTTACGGTGAACGAAGCGCGTCCACGCGAAGCACGGCCCCCGGGCGGCGGCGGCGGTGGTGGCTACGGTCGCGGCGGCGGCGGCGGCGGATATGGCCGCGGCGGTGGCGGTGGTGGCGGCTACGGCCGCGGCGATCGGGGTTCGCGCTAACGCCCCCAATCCAGTATTTTTGCAGCAAAAGCGCCCGCTACCACAGTCGGGCGCTTTTTATTAATTGCTTTTGGCGAAGCGGCTGTACTGCGCCGATGATACGATTAAGCATTGAAACCAGGAGAGCTTATGGCGCAGAAAACGACCGAAAATTCAACAGCGAGTGAACAATCACAATCGAGCGAGAACATTACTGTCCCGCCCATTCCCAAACCTGCTGCCGGTGCGGCTGCGGGCGCGGTCCTTGGCAGCGTAGCCGGCCCAGTCGGCGCTGTCGTCGGCGGGGTAATTGGGGCCATGGCCGGCAAATCAGCAGCTACGGGCGAACCGATTGCCACGACCGCGAGAAAAGCGATTGGTTTGCCCAAGCCCGCGCGTGCCAAAGCGAAGCGCCCTCGTCCTGCGGCTCGGCGCAGAAAACCAGCCGCCTCCAAGAAAAAGCGCAAACCGACGCTGCGCTCAAGGGCGAAGAAAACTGGCAAAAGCAAAGCCAGAAAAGCGAGCAAGGCTCGTCAGGCGCGGTCAACGACATCGCGCCGCCGTGGCAAAGCCAAAGGCCGCCGCACGGCATCACGCAGCGCGAGGGGCAGTGGGGCGAAATCACGTGCGGGTTCCCGGCGGCGCCGCCGCGTTGGGAAAAAGAAGCACTAAGGCGCCCCATTAATCCTCGTTGCTGTTACGATCAACGGGCAAGATGCCCGTTGGCCTCACCGGATCCGAGCCGGACTGGCGTAAGACGGCTGTGCTACGAAAATTGGGCAGGGCTGGATTCGTTCACTTCGCGGCGCTTGCCGCCTTTCGTGTCGTGGACGGTGCGATGCTGCCGACGCGATGTGAAAATGTGGACGGCGAGCGGGTCGTGCTCAGTTTTCATGGCCGTGATAGCATCTTCGACTTCGCGGATCGCCTCAGTCAGCTTTTGAAGGGCATCGTAAAGCCGAGCCCAGGTTCTCAATATCACACCGGACGACGTGGACACGCTCGTGTGTAAGGGAGTTATCGCACAAGCAGAAGGCGATCTGCCGCGTGCAGCTGCGCTCCTCGCTCCGCTTCATCCGGACGCCGACGACATCGGCGCCTTGCAAACACAAGTTTACCAGGCGATTCTGGAGCGCCGCCCTGCCCCAGTCATTTCTCGCGTAAAAGAAATACTGGCCACGCCTAACCCAGCGTTGGGTTATAACAATGGCGAACTGCGGTTTGGCTTAGGCTGGGCGCAAGAAGTGGCCGGCGACCATGCCGCTGCCCAGGAAAGCTGGCGACAGGCCCGCAGTGAATTGGAATCTTTCCTTAAAGAACAACCGGAAAATTGGGCTCTTATTGGTGATCTCGCGCTGACCAATATGTGTCTTGGTGACAAAGCCGCTGCGTTCGCTTTGTCGGAACGGGCAATCGCCGCACTCCCCGTCGAGAGAGACGCTATGCTTGGCCCTGCTCCAATAGAGGTGCTCGCCCGAGTCGCTGCGCAGATGGGAGAACCCGACCGCGCCATTGCCGCTTTACAGAAACTGCTTTCGATACCGGGCAGTGGTCCATTCGCTGGGGGCATCGTGCCGCTCACTCCGGCGTTGCTGCGGCTCGATCCCATGTTCGATCCGCTCCGGAACGATCCGCGCTTCCAAAAACTCGCTGAGTCACCAACATCGCAACCTTAGATAGAGTGCCAGTAAGTACCAATAAAATGGGAATGATTGGCACTTTTTGAGTTCGAATGAGGACGATCAGAACATGGTCCCGAAAGGAAATCTTCCTATGAAAAATGACCTGGGCAGGGCTGGATTCGAACCAGCGAAGGCGTAAAGCCAGCAGATTTACAGTCTGCCCCGTTTGGCCACTTCGGTACCTACCCGTTTGCGAGCGTTGATATAGGCTGAGGCCGGAAGTGCTGCAAGTGGCCACTGCGTTCACATAACCTGTCATTCCGAGCGTAAGCGAGGGATTTCACCCAGGCTACATTGATGGCACAAAAGAGATTCGGTATGTCTGTGCGAAGGTCTGATCCCTCGTCGTCTGCGTAATTTGGGATGACACGAGTGCATAGTTTAAGCGTAAAACTCCGCGATCTTATCGACCACGAAACGTTGCGCGTCGTGACTCAGCTCGGGATAAATCGGCAGAGCCAGCGTTTCCGCTGCTGCCCGTTCCGCTTCCGGCAGATCACCTTCTTTGTATCCCAAATAAAAAAAGCATTCCTGCAAATGAAGCGGGACCGGATAGTAAATCTCAGTTCCAATTTCATTGCGGGTCAGGTGGGCCCTCAATTCGTCTCGCGTCTCCGCTCGAATAACGAATTGATGATAAATGTGATGATTGCCGATGCGTTCCCGATAGGGTTCGGATGGTAGAATGATCGAATCGCCAAGTTTGCGCCGCGAAAATTCCTCGCGATAAAAATCGGCCGCGCCACGACGGGCGGCTGACCAATTCGCGAGATGCGGAAGTTTCAGCTGCAAAATCGCCGCTTGCAGTTCATCGAGCCGGAAATTTCCACCGATAAATCGATGATGATATCGCGGTTCCATCCCATGTTGGCGGCAGATTCGGACGCGCGCCGCCAGATTTTCGTTGTTACAAACGATTGCGCCTGCGTCACCGGCCGCACCGAGATTCTTGGAAGGGTAGAAGCTGAAGCAACCGACGTCACCGATTGTGCCGGCCGATCCAGTCGCATTAGTCTGCGGATATCCGGCGCCAATTGCCTGGGCCGCGTCCTCCACTACGAGCAAGTCGAATTCGTGCGCTATTTCCATGATCGCGTCCATGTCGCAGCACAATCCGAAAAGGTGCACTGGGATGATCAGGCGAAGGGCCTGTCGCTCCCGGGTCATCAACACGCCGTCGCTTTGTTGGCAATTTTTCTCGATGAAAGACCGCAGTACTGCGGCTGAAATATTAAAGGTTGCGGGATCGATATCGACAAAGAGCGGAGTTGCGCCGACACGGGCGATGCAAGCGGCGGTCGCAAAAAATGAATACGGCGTGGTGATGATGGCGTCGCCCGGCCCAATCTCCAGCGCCATCAGGACCGCGAGCAGGGCATCCGTGCCCGACGAAACGCCGATGGCAAATTTCGCACCGGTATAATCGCATAGGGCGCTCTCGAACTGCTCGACTTTAGGCCCGAGGATGAATCGTCGCGTCTGTAAAACCTCGTCGATCTGCTGCCGAATTGGTCCGGCCAGCGCTTCATATTGCGCGCTAAGATCGAGCAGTGGCACCTGCATGGCGAGGCAGAATCGCAGCTTCCCCTGAGGGTTCAAGCCCGGCGGGGGCGAAACGGCCCTTATTTAGAATGTGTGTTAGCCACGGATCGACACGGACGAAACACGGATAAGCAGATGCTGGTCCGACGACTCTAAATCCGTGTTTCATCCGTGTTCATCTATGGCCCAACGGCGGTTTTTAGCCGATACGGGCCGTTGACCGCGCGCCATCACTGCTTTAAGGTCCGCGCGATGTCTCTGATTCGCGGGCTGTTCTGGCTCGTCCTATTCATTTTCTTCACTTTCTCGTTTGTCGTGCTCTTTGAGTACGGCACACATGATTTTACCAATGGCTTTAAACAGGAGGCCGCGCGGGTGTAGAATTTCTGCATGGATATGGTGAGCAAACCAAAAGCTTCGCCGTCTCCGGGCGCCAAGAAAAAATAACGGCGGACGAGATTTACTTGACGAAGTCGATGGAGATTTCGCGATCGACGTAACCTCGTTCACGCGCCTCCTCCAGAAAGCGCCGGATGGCTTCGCGGCCGACTTCTCCATAATCGCGAGTGAACTCGTTCACATACATCCCGATAAATTTCGATGCGAGATCGCTGCTCATGTCGCGCGCGTACGGCATCGAGTGCTGCACCGCCTCGGCCCGATGAGCCAGTCCGAATTCGATGCTCTCACGCAAAATCGCACTGAGCTCGCTCTGAATTTCGAGTGGAATATCCCTCCGCAGAACATTGCCCCCCAGCGGCAACGGCAGTCCCGTGCGATGTTTCCACCATTCCCCGAGATCGATTAATTTTGCGAAACCCGAATGCGCGTAAGTCAGCTGCCCTTCGTGAATGATCAAGCCGGCGTCAGCACGCCCGTTCCGCACCGCCTCAAAAATTTTATCGAACGGCACGACGACGTAATTGAATTCACCGAGATAAAGTTTCAGAGTAAGAAACGCGCTCGTCATCGTCCCCGGCACTGCAATCAAGCGCTCGCGTAGAGAATCGCGAAAATCATCTTCATTGGGCGTTGGGCGTTGGGCGTTGGATGTTGAGCGTTTTTCAATAATCAGCGGCCCATACCCATCTCCCATGCTCGCGCCGCAAGGTAGCAGCAAGT
>JBKPMO010000142.1:0-8636 GCA_046732175.1 Verrucomicrobiota bacterium | reverse complement strand
CGCAACGCCCGCGAAATTGGCAAAGCGCTTGGTGTGGCAGCGCTCTTAGAAGGCAGCGTTCGCCGCATCGGCAATCGCGTGCGTGTCAATGTCCAGCTGATCGATGCCAGCAGCGACGAGCACATTTGGGCGGAAGATTATGACCGCGATTTGACTGACGTCTTCGCCATTCAAACCGACCTTGCGCAAAAAATTGCCTCCACTCTTCAAGCGAAGCTTTCGCCTAATGAAAAAGCGCTTCTCGATCGCCGGCCAACCCAAAATTCGGACGCCTACCTGCTCTTTCTCCAGGCGCACGATTACGCCAACCGAACGGACATGTTTCACGATACATCTTTGAAAGCCGAGCCACTTCTCGAGCGAGCCATCAAGCTCGATCCAAACTTTGCCCTGGCGTTTGCCAGTCTTTCGAGGGTGGAAAGCTGGGCATATCATAGCTTCGACCCGATACCGGTCCGGCGGGAAAAGGCGCGTCTCAACGCTGACGAGGCTTTGCGATTGCAACCGGATCTTCCCGAAGGCCATCTCGCCCTCGGTTTCTCTTATTATTATGGTGACCACGATTATGAGCGCGCCCTCGCTCAATTCGAGATCGCCAGACGCGGCCTGCCGAACGAATCCGAGGCCTATTTTGCCATCGGCTCTATTCAGCGGCGTCAGGGCAAGTGGCCGGAATCAACCGCGAATTTGGAAAAAGCAGCCACACTCGATCCGAAAAACATAAACATCGCAATCAACCTTTGTTTCAGTTACGTAGCGCTACGGAACTTCGAGACCGCTGATAAGACTCTTGATCGGGGCATCGCGGCATCGCCGAAATCCTTTCAGGCACGTGCATTGAAAGGATTCATGGCGGTCCTCTGGAAGGGCGACCTTAGCGCAGCCAAAGAAGTATTTTCTTCGGTCCCGCCCGAAACCGATCCAAACGGGCTGATGACCTGGGCACAGGCTTGGATGCTAACGCTAGAGCGGAAATATCCAGATGCTCTTCAAACCTTGGAACGATATCGCGGTGAAACGATGTTTACTACCACCACAGCCCCTTCTCCGAAGGCATTTGTCGAAGGCGAGATCTACCTGCTCCAAGGCGATAAGACGAAAGCACAGGCAGCGTTGGAGCAGGGACGTGTCATCTCGGAAAAATTGCTCCGCGAGGCTCCAGAAGATCCGGCCCGACATGCGCAGCAAGGCCTGATTCTCGCGATGCTGGGCCAAAAAGAGGAAGCTGTCGCCGAAGGCAAGCGCGCCGTCGAGTTGTTGCCTGAATCCCAGGACGCCCTCGATGGGCCGCAAGGAACCGCTGCGCTCGCCCAGATTTATGCCTGGACCGGAGAACCCGATGAAGCATTTCGCCTGCTCGATCATTTGCTCGCAGTCCCAAGCAACCTCACCGTTCCAATGCTCAGACTCGATCCGGCGTGGGACCCATTGCGTCAGGATCCCCGCTTCCAATCTTTGATCGACAAGTATAGCAACTGACGAAGAAGCAGAGGACGGAGATTAGAGACGTACGGCCACGGACGGCTGATGTCGAAGGAACAAAGCAAACGCCCAACGCTCAACACCCAACGTCCAACCCCCAATTCAGAAGGTTCGCGCTTCAACCCTTCCCTGGCGCGCCGAAGCCTCGGCGCAGGCGGCAACGCTTTAACCCTTCAGCATCACTCGGTCCGCAGTGCGGTGATTGGATTCACATACGTGGCGCGGCGGGCGGGAAGGAAACAGGCGAGCAAAGCAGCGACGGTCAGCATCAAACTGGAAATGATCAAGGCGAATGGATCGCTTGGACTGACCCCGTATAGAATCTGGGATAGCACGCGACCGATTGCGAGCGAAAGTAAAAGTCCAACCGCGATGGCGAGGGCGGTTTGCATCGCACCCTGGCGCATTATCAGAGCGAAGACATCCCCGCGGTGTGCGCCGAGCGCCATCCGAATACCGATCTCGCGTGTCCGGCAGGCAACCGCGTAAGCCTTGACGCCATAGACACCGACGACGGCGAGCAACAACGCGATGCAACCGAACGCCCCGAACAATATCGCGCCCAGCTTCACGATCCAAAGAGTCGGCGACCTCTCCATCAGATCGACGTAAGGCGTCATCTGCAGCATTGGGAGGTCGGGATCGATCTCGCGCAGCGTTTGCCGGAGTGTGGGGATAAATGCGGCTACGGCATTTCGATCGAGACTGTTGAGCCGAACATGCATGTAAATCTGGCCGTTGTAACCCTGCGCCAGCGGCACAAACAACCGGCGAACGATGGAATCGTTTTGAACGTCGTGCCGATGTTTGCTAACGACCCCGACAATCTCTAAATCGTTAGGCGCGCCCTCCTTCGGTGGCTGGGTGTAACGAATGTGCTGACCAACGGCATCCTCGTTTGGGAAAAGTTTCGTCGCCATTTCTTCATCGATGATGGCAATCCGACGTCCATCCTTGTTCTCGCATTCAGCCTGAGTGAAATCGCGGCCACGCAGCAGCTTTACACCGAGAGCATCGAAGTAACCGCGCGTGATGGCAGTAAAGAGTGAGTTGACACTTAGGTCGGGCGCCTTTGGATCGTTAGGCATTGTATCCTTCGCGCGAATAATCCGCCGCGCGTTGGTGAAATCGGAATAAGGCAACATCGTGCCGACAGCGCTCGCCCGCACACCGGGCAATTCCCGCAAACGTTGCAACATCGCGAAGATGGTCCGACGCGAATCAGCTGGTTCTTTATTGATCAGACTGAAGTCGAATTCGGTGATTAAGTCTCCGGCCGCGACAAATCCGGGATTAAGTCCAGCAGCCTTGAGCGCGCCTCTGAAAAATAATCCGGCAGAAAAGAGCAACATGAGGGAGAGCGCGATCTGGACCATGACTGAGATATGACGCGGTGCGAAAAAGCGGCTGACTCTCCCAATTCGCGCCGGCTCACCGACTTGTTGTTTGAGATCATTGACCAGATCCGCCTTTGTCGACTTCAACGCAGGACCGAGGCTAAAGAGCATCGTTGCCACAAGACAAAACAGAAAAGTGATCATCAGCACTGTCGCATCGGGGCGCAGTTTGACGACGAGCGAAAAATTGGTGGAAGCGAGCAAGTGAACGAACTGCCGGACCAGGAGATCGTTGCACCACGTGCTGAGGGCAAGGCCGACGGCGCCACCGCAAAGCGCGAGCAACAACCCTTCGCAAAGCAATTGCCGAACGATCTGCCAGCGCGATGCACCGACGGCGAGCCGAACTGCGATCTCTTTCGAGCGCGCGGTCCCGCGGGCGAGCAACATGTTGGCGAGATTCAAACAGGCGATGAGCAAAACCGCTCCGGCCATCGCCATGAGCAACGTCGCAATCAGAGTAATGGGACCGTCGTCTTCTGGTTGCGTGCTCAAGCTAAAACGGGATGGCGTTTGAATCTGTAACTCGCGTGCGCCTTCGCTGTCCTGGGATTGAATCGCGGTGAGTCGCTGCGCCAGCACCGGCAAGTGCGATTTCGCCGTTTCGATCGTCAATCCAGAACGCATTCGGCCAGTGAGATTGAAGGCGTAATTTTTTGGATTCATCAGGTCGTGCATCGTCTCCAAATCACCGAACGCGGAGCCGAGCTGCGAACGGGTGCCGATCGGCAGCCAGATATCGGGAGCGATCAGGATGTTGGTGCCGCTAAATCGGTCCGCAGCGATGCCAACGACGGTGTAAGGCTGGCCATTGATTTGAAGGGTGCTGCCGACAAAATCATTTCGGCCGCCCATGCGTTTCCAGAAACCGTAACTGGCGACGACGACGGGAATGTTGGCGTTCGGTTTGCATTCTTCGGCATTGTAAAATCGTCCGCGAAACGGCCTGGTCCCCATGAGCGAGAAATAATTTTCCGAGGTGAGAAAGGCGAAGCTGCGGCGCATCTCGTGATCGCGTCCGATGCCCGCGACGGCAAACTCGAGTGCAGCGACATCGGCAAAAACTTCGCCACCGTTGTCGCGCAGGTCGCGGTATTCGTTGTAGGAAAACTGACGATAGTCGTGACTGGCATTTTGGCGCGCCGTGAAAATGTTAACCACATCCTGTGGCCGCATAGGCACTGCGGAATGCAGCACCAGGCTGTTAACCAGCGCGAAAATGGCCGAGTTAACGCCAATGGCGAGCGCGAGCGTCAATACCGCGATTGTCGTAAATGCCGGTGACTTGAAAAGTTGCCGCAGGGCAAACTTGAAATCCTGGATCATAAAAGCGTCGTTTTCCGTGAGATGCAGGCGGCACGCAATTTAGATTCAAGAAATTGTTACAAAAGTTACATTGTTAAAAGGGTTACATCGGCAAAGCGTTAAAGTGCAGATTGAGGGATACATTGATGTAACGGTGTAACCTTTGTAACTCTTGTAACCGAATCCGATGAAATACCAATATTACATCTGCGACGTGTTCACGGAGACTCGCTTTGGCGGGAATCAACTAGCTGTGCTGCCAAAAGCCGAAGGGCTCACGCCGGATCAAATGCAGCAGATCACGCGCGAGTTTAATTTCTCCGAAAGCACGTTCGTTTTCCCGGCGACCGCTGGTCACACGCGGCGGGTCCGGATTTTCACGCCGGCGAGCGAGATCCCATTTGCCGGTCATCCGAACGTGGGAACGGCCTTCGTTCTTGCTACGGCCGGCGAGTTCGGTGAGATCAAATCTCCTCACACAGTTGTTTTTGAGGAAGATGCGGGACTGGTCTCAGTCACAATTCATGCGGCAGAGGGAAAGGTTTTCTCTTGCGAACTAGAGGCGCCGCAGTCCCTTTCTGTAGGCAAAACGGTCGAACCTGACCTTGTCGCATCGGCTGTCTCTGTGAATCGGGAAGACATCGTAACCGACACCCATGATCCACAGGTTTGTTCGGTCGGTCTGCCCTTCGTGTTCACAGAACTAAGAAATCGCGCGGCACTGGAGCGCGCCCGTATCAATATGAGCGGGTTCGAGGCGCTTCGTGCTCTGGGAGTGAATCCGCAATTGTATTTGTATACCCGGGTGAGTGAGTCCGAGCCGGACGGCCACGGGTTTGATATTCGCGCGCGAATGTTCGCGCCGTTGAGTGGCGTTCCGGAAGATCCTGCTACTGGAAGCGCAAATTGCACCCTGGGCGGTCTGCTCGCTCACCATGAGCAAGTGACGAGCGGGATGTTTAGCTGGCGGATTGCGCAAGGCGTGGAGATGGGGCGCCCAAGTACTTTGGTAGCTCGTGCAGAAAAGAAAGAAGGTGAGGTGACGGGAACGTGGATTGGTGGAGCGGCCGTTTTAGTGAGCGAAGGGACGATCGAGGTCGACTAGCGCGGTATCGAGTCTTTGCCAGATGCTGGATGTTCAGATTGCCAATTGCCGATTCCAGAGTGCGGATTGGCTAGTTTTTCGATTTAACGCTTTAACGATTCAACGATTTAACGAATGCTCTTGAAAAGAGCAGATGCATCTCGATTTCGCCGATCTCCTCAATCTGGTTTCAACCGTCACGTTGATCGGCGCTCTTATTTTCACCGGGATGCAAGTGCGCACGGCTAATCGGGCGCGGCGGGAGCAGGCGGCGGTGACCGCGATTCAAACGGCGGCGCTAAGCGCAAATTCGGCCCGCATTTTGGAATTGCTCGGGCAACTCCCGGAACGTGCTTCCGCGACAGAAATTGATAATCTCGAGGCCGAAGCGAAGCGCCAGATCCTTGAGTTCGGACTCCGGATTGAAGTCACCGGCTACATGGTTTTTCACGGAATGGTTGATCTACAAGTGGTTAACGATCTTGGGGGTGGCGCTATTCTCGGTTTTTGGTCGCGCGCAAAGAACTGGTCGGAGGAAAGGCGGAAGCGCACCGGTCAGGAAGAGTTTCTGGAATGGTGCGAATGGTTGGCTACACAGATCGAGCGCGACCGTGCGGCACGCCGATATGTTCCGGCTTATTCGCGAGCATTTACTAATCGTTAAATCGGATGAACTGGGAAATGCTGGCGGCGATTGGGCAACTGGCGACGGTAATCGTAGGTATTCCGTCTCTGATTTACTTGGCGGTGCAAATCCGGGAGCAAACCAAGGAACGGCGGCAGTCCGCGGTCAATGCGCTCACGGTGCAGTGGGGCGATTTGACCAAGGCGTTGCACGAAGGGGCGGAGTTCACGGCAATTTACCTTCGTGGCATCCAATCTTTCCACAACCTGGATGCCGTCTCCAAACTTCGATTCAGCGCGTTTCAAAATCGTTTTTTCAAGAACTTCGAAGGGATGTATTACTCCCGTTGCGAGGGCATACTTACTCCGGAGTTGTGGGATGAGATTGAGCGGACGATGGCCGACTTTCTTGCTTACGATGGCGTATGCCAATGGTGGGAGACCCGGAAGCACTGGCACACGGAAAAGTTTCGCGGTATTGTCGATGCAATTATCGCGCGTGGCGACAAGCCAACGGCCTATGCGACCTACGATTTGAGCGAAATCGCCAAGCAAACTGACGCGCCTCCGCTACCAAATTGGCTACGGCGCGGAGGAAAAGGTGATGATTGAACTAAACTTTTGTCGTCCAGATTTGAGTTAAGACACGACGAAAGTTTCCACCGAGGATGCGCTGGATATCAGCGTCACTGTAGCCGCGGCGAATAAGACCTTCCGTGAGGTCGAACATGCGCAGGTAATGGTTGACGCCGTCTGTATCCATCTTGTCGCGGAAGGCATAGCTACTCTTGTAAAGACTGCGTAACCAATTCGCATATTCGGTCGGCAGTGCGTCATACCCATCAAGATCGTAGTCGCTTCCCACGCCGACATGTTCGATCCCGACGAGTTTTGCCACGTGATCGTAATGATCGAGTAGCGATTCGACATTTGTCGGCTCCTTCGCTGACACAAAATTACGGACATTGGTAATACCCATGACGCCGCCTTTCTCCGCCATTTTGCGAATCGCTTCATCAGTCTTGCAACGCGGCTGGTTACGGTTCAGCGCTCGACAATTGGAGTGAGTGATTAATACCGGCACCTTTGAGGCCTCAAATGCGTCCAGAGTAGTTCGGTCACCGCAATGCGCCGTATCAACAGCCATTCCAACCTTGTTCATGCGCTCTACAATCTTCAGACCGAAGTCGCTAATGCCATCGTCGCGCCGTTCCGTGCTCCCATTACCAATGAGATTGCGGCTGTTGTAAGTCAGCAACGAAATACGTTGTCCGAGCATATAAAAGTAGTCCACGTCGTCGGGTGTCCGGAAATGTTCCGAATTTTGCACGCCGAGAATGATGCCGATCTTGCCCGAGTTTTTCGCCGCATCGATGCGTGCCGGTTCATCGACCCGGAGTAGATGGGCGTCGTGATGAGCCAGAAAACCATTCCAAGTACCGATAAACTTCAGCGTCTGCTCATACGCATCCGGTCCGCTGGTTCCCACGCCGATGTGCATGACGTCGATGCGTGAATCTTTGAAACGCTGAAGATCTTGTGCGCTAAAGGTTTCAGGATTGGTAAACCAGGTCGTTCGTTTGTCCCCTTTGAACATCGCGACGACGCCGATCAAGGTAAACGGGTTCAGCATGTCCAGGACTGTGCTTTGCCGAAGTAAATCGATCGCCCGCGCCGAATATTTGGCAGTGCTTTGGGCGAATAGCTCGAAACGTCCGCGGTTGATCATGGGCGCGACGAACGCACCTGCCGCCAGTGCACCGAGACGTTTAAGGCTGCCGCGACGGGTGATTCCTTCCATAAGCTATGATCGGCGCTTCGAGACAATTACATGGGCTCAAGGCCGGCACAAACATGCTGGTAGCATTCTCATCGAGACCTCATAATGAACAACGTAGACAAAATGGACGATGACCCTGAGTTAACAAAGTTCGCAAAGCGTTACGCAGAGGCGTGGTGCAACCAGGATCCTGAAAAGGTCGCCGCGTTTTATGCAAAGCGCGCTTCGATTAGCGTGAACGGCGGACCGCCTGTCCCGATCGCCGAAGTTGCGCGCGGATTCATGCGCGATTTTCCCGACATGGTGATAACGTTCGATAAGCTGGGAAACACGCCAACCGGTACCGAATTCCACTGGACGTTTACCGGAACGAATACCGGTCCGGGTGGAACGGGAAATTCTGTACGCATCAGTGGCTACGAACTCTGGAAAATCGATAAGGACGGACTCATCACTCAATCAAAAGGCCATTTCGACGCCACGGACTATGAACGCCAGCTACGCGGCTAGGCCAGCGAGAGCGTTGTAGAGGCTACAACCCAGCAGGGAGCAGCTGGCCGACCGGATTAATTCGTCGTTAGTCACGTGCCACATCACACGTCACAGGCTACACGTCATGCACATCTCGTACTCATTTGAAAATAACGCGCGCTGCTGGGTCCGGACGATAAAGAGCTTCGCGTCCCAGAGTCCATTTTGCATCCTTCAGGTATTCTGATTTTTGCAGGTAAGTGCCGTCCGGGTGCATCTCGATCGTAGCGCGTACTTCGGTTATACCCTCAGCCTTGCCCTTCACTATTTCGTGGCTGGCGATCTTGCCGTCCTTGAAAGTCATCGTGCCTTCAGTCCAAAACGTGTCCGTGGTAAAATAGTGGTAGCAAACTGCCTGTTTTTCTTCATCCCATCGGACGATGACTTCGCCTCCGTACGCTCCGTCGTTCAGTGAATGGGTAATGCGAACCAC
>JBKPMO010000141.1:0-9531 GCA_046732175.1 Verrucomicrobiota bacterium | reverse complement strand
GCTTTTGCTGCTTCTGGCGGAAGAATCGTTCACGGGCAAAACGGTTGCGCGGCGCACCGCTCAGCTTTGTCGGCACCTGGTTCCCAACATTTTATTGTCCGCATCGGTGCAAGATTCAGCTAATTTCGTGCAACGGAGCACCAGGATCATCGTCGCTCCACACACGGGAACTCTCGAATTCGGGATAAGTCGGATCCCATTGGCTGAGCGAGGTTGTTCAGTGACCCTACCGAAGGCCGGCAATGGACGTCGTCTCGGACGCATAGCAAGCCGGTGAGCAAGATAGATACCGTTAACCCACCCGCCGCTACAGCTGATCGTCAATGTCAATCTACAACTTCCGGGACGGGAAGGGTTCGGTCCACTTTCGACCAAGAAATGTCGATCACGTTGCGACCGCGGCTGGGTCAAAACACGTTGTGGTTAGGGACATTGCAATGGACCAGAAGATTCTCTCTAAACTCGGCGAGTACCTCTCAGGGAACCGCGAGGAAATCGTTGCGGAATGGCTCCGGGCCATCGAGCGGAACCCTCACATCAGCTCGTCTGAGCTTCTCAGATACAACGAACTCGTCGATCACCTGCCACAGCTTTTCGAGAATCTGGCCGACCTCCTTAAGTCTCGGCAGTCGAAACCACAGCGGAGCGAGGTTTCTCGCGACGCGCGAGTTCATGGCAAACATCGCTGGCGTCAAGGTTACAGGCTCGAGGAAGTTATACGGGAGGCGAGCATCGTCCGACATATTCTTTTTGATAAGTGGCTGGATGCATTCGCGGGAGAAGTGCCCGAATTTGATGGGGAAACCCGCGAAGCAGCCGAAAATATCATTCACCAAGCGGTGGACGATATTTTCACTGACTCGGCTGAACAGTTTGTAGAAGAACAGCAAAAAGGCCGGCCGCTTGATCAAAGCAGGTGACGGTTGCAGATAAAACTTCGGCGTTGTGCCGCGAACACGCGTGAGTAATTTCCGATCCTTCAATCAGACAAACGCCAGCAAGAACGCGCTTTTTTGTGCGACCAATCTGCGACCGATTTTGGCGAGATGAACATACACGTTCTGAAAAGCATTTGCCTGGGTAAACGCTGCGCCATATGTTGCGACCACGCAGTTTGTGTCACTTCAAGAGAACGTGACGCCAGCGCCTGAGATAGAACCCACACCGACAGTCCCTGAAGCAACACATTCAAGAGTGTCGCATAGTTCTTGGTTGGCCGCGGCGCAACTTTTCACATCGCTGGCTGCCCAGAGTTACGATACGCTCCAACCGCGGTCGCACCCGCCCCAGGAAGTAAGCCCGCGCGCGGGCTGTGCAGAATGGTTCGTCAGTCGCCGTCACATGCCTGGGGAACGGAAGTCATTGCGCAAATAGAAGCTTTGCGGTGTAATGGGCAGCTGGTTCCATGAAAGCGGCTGTCTCCGAGGCCAGCGCCGACAGACGCGCTGAGACCACAATCTCGGGCGTGTGCGCCGACTTTGCTACGCGTAGTTGCCCGATTGTGAAGCGATCGCTGATTATTGTCGCCGCGCTCACTGCCTGCGGAATGATCCTGGCCCAGACTGATCAGAATCTCGTCCGAGTGCAGAAACGGCTGAAAGCGGAAGGACTCTACTTCGGAGATCCCACTGGGGTTCTCGACGCGCAAACGAGAACTGCGCTCGCTCTGTACCAAATAGATCATCATCTCCCCGTCACGGGCCAGCTGGATGCGCCGACGGCGAGAGAACTTGATGCTTCGCCGCAGACACCTATGTTCACTCCAACCCCGCGGCAAAGCCCCACACCGATCACTACGCCCACCGCGATCGCAACACCAACGCCGAGTCCTACCCGTACGCCGACACCAACGCCCACTCCAACCCCGAGGCAAAGCCCCGCACCGATCACTACGCCTACCGCGACCGCAACACCAACGCCGAGTCCTACCCGTACGCCGACACCAACGCCCACTCCAACCCCGAGGCAAAGCCCCACACAGATCACTACGCCCACCGCGACCGCAACACCAACGCCGAGTCCTGCCCGTACGCCGACACCAACTCCCACTCCAACCCCGAGGCAAAGCCCCACACCGATCACTACGCCCACCGCGACCGCAACACCAACGCCGAGTCCTACCCGTACGCCGACACCAACTCCCACTCCAACCCCGAGGCAAAGCCCCGCACCGATCACTACGCCTACCGCGACCGCAACACCAACGCCGAGTCCTGCCCGTACGCCGACACCAACTCCCACTCCAACCCCGAGGCAAAGCCCCACACCGATCACGACGCCTACCGCGACCGCGACACCAACACCGAGTCCTACCCGTACGCCGAAACCAACGCCCACTCCAACCCCGAGGCAAAGCCCCACACCGATCACTACGCCTACCGCGACCGCGACACCAACGCCGAGTCCTGCCCGTACGCCGACACCAACGCCCACTCCAACCCCGAGGCAAAGCCCCGCACCGACCATGACGCCTACCGCGACCGCGACACCAACGCCGAGTCCTACCCGTACGCCGACACCGACTCCCACTCCAACCCCGAGGCAAAGCCCCACACCAGCATCGCCTACGCCTCGCCCGCAAACTTCACCAACCCCGGGCGCTTCGGCAACGCCAAATCTACCACCAACCGCCACGCCGGCACTCTCGCCATCGACGACCAGCGCTGGCCTTCGCGATTATGTTGAGGCATTTGTTCAAGCAGGGTTTGCTCACCCGGTCGGCTCTGAGCTCAAATTCTTTGCCAAACGCGTGGACTACTTCGGTGCGACGAATGTCACGCGACAACAGATTCGGCGCGACCTGGTTCGCTACAATCGGAAGTGGCCACATCGCCGGTTCTGGATTGATGGCGATATCCAAGTCGAACGGCAGAGCGGCAATAAAATCAAACTGGTATTTCAGCTTCGCTACGAACTGCGGAACGGCTCTAGGCAGGCTTCGGGCAAGGTGCTGAAAAGCCTCACCGTGGTTAAAACGGCCGACAACGAAATGCAGATCGTAGCCGTCAACGAGTCGAAGGTGCCGTAGCAAAATAGGCGCAGACCGCAGCGACGATCCCCGTCGCGTTGCTGTGCGAAAACTGTCAATGTCGTTGCAACGCGCCGATCGGAGGACGAATCGACAAGCCCCAGCGCTCTTACCAAAATTGCACATCTAGGCACGAGCTAGGATCGGGATTGCCAGTAAACATGGTGATGGCACCCAGATACCTAACATTTTGCAGCTAACGAGCCGTTAACCTGTTAAACTTTGCTCGTGGAAAAACCAGTTCCCTTTTCCCAGCGACAAGTATTGTTGGCGGCTCTAATTGGAATACTCTCTACTGTTGCTTTCCTCAGCTCTTTCACCCTTTATTTCGGAGAGGTTCGGGCGCTAATCAACAGGATTCGCGGTAAGGGGCAACTTAATGCTTCCACGCAGGTGCCAAAGGAAGTTGCCGGCTTCTACCCCTACTGGAATTTAAGCAAGGTGGCGGAGCTCGACCTCACCAATCTATCCACCGTCTACTACTTTGCCGTGCACCTAAAACGTGACGGCACTTTCAATGACAACGACGCCGGCATCTCCGGCTTAAACTCAGATAACGGCAAGCTTCTTAAGGAAAAGGTGTTGCAAAATGGCGCCCGCTGGGGAGTGACTATTGTGAACCTGTCTGCAAACTCTATCACTCGGAACATCAATAGCCTCGCTCGTCAGCAAACAATCGTTCACGAGACAATTAAGCTAATGAAGCAGGAGGGTTTCACCGCCTTAAACATTGATTTTGAATATTTTGGGCGACCCGACCAGACTCGCAAGAAAAGCTTTACAAGCTTTATCCAAAAACTAACTGATTCTGTGCACAGAGAAATTCCCGGCTCCACTGTCAGCTTTGACGCCTTTGCCGATTCTGCCAAAAAACCGCGTATCTTCGATATCAACTCTCTTGGGGAAATTCTGGACCACGTCATCGTCATGGGGTATGATTTTCACTCTATCGCTTCCCGCGTAGCAGGCCCTGTCGCTCCACTCACTGGCAAAGAGCGATACGATTATGATGTCATCAGCAGCGTTAGTGACTACCTGTCTAAAGTCCCTCCCCAAAAGCTTCTTTTGGGCGTCCCGTTTTATGGTTACGACTGGCCCACCCAAAACGATGAAAAAGGGTCAGTTGTAATCTCTTCTCCCCAAGGCCCGAAGGTTTCCTCCTATGCGCGAAGCATTGAAACTGCTGAGAAAAATAATTCTTCAATCAACTTCGACGACGAGTCGAAAAGTGTCTGGTTCTCCTATTTTGACAAACAACACCACACCTGGCGCCAGGTGTGGTTTGAGAACCAAAAGAGCCTCGGATTAAAATTTGATCTAGTGAACCGAACTAACCTTGGTGGAATTGCAATCTTCGCTCTTGGCTACGACAGCAAAGAGGCCAAACCCCTCTGGGACGAGGTCAGGCTGAAGTTCAAAACACCATGAACTCCGCTTCTTCTGACAGGTGTTTCGGCGCGAGCCCCCCTGGGATTGAACACGAGGGGATCGCTACCTAAGCCAAAGACGAGTTTCTAATCCGCGCGATCAGGATCGACATATATTCGATCCGGTAAACTACCAGCCGCAGCAATTTTACCGGCGCAGCTGGCTCTCCGGCCCGCATTCGAAATCATCGTGATCGACACCGCGCCCAATGCCTCGATGATCGGAGTACATTTCAAACCTGGCGGAGCGAATGCCTTCTTTTCCATGCCACTGAGTGAATTGCGAACCAATGTTGTCGCCTGGATGTTTTTTGGAATGGCGCGGCCGCAAGTTTGCGCGATCAGCTGCTCGAAGCACCCACGCCAACCCATAAATTTCGTATTCTGGAAGACGCGTTGTTGGCGCGGCGACGCGGTTGGGAATCAACTCACCCTGCAGTCCGGTATGCGCTCGAGTCGGTTTGTGAATTCGATTTCGCGGACGCTCGGGAGCCGCAGTGTGCCGGTGCAACGTTCGGCTCCGTAAACCTCATCACCGGATAAGCATGTAGATGTCTGCGTGGACCGTTTCGAGGACAGGGGGTCAACTCCCCTCGTCTCCATTAACTGGTTATTAGACATTTGCGCTTAACAAATGTGCTTCATAGGAATAACAGTAGGAATCCATGGAAATTCGCGCGTATTCAGCGCCTGCTGAAATCTCGCTCGCGCGCGCGCGATAATTGTTGACAGAGTATAGCAGTACCACGGCCTGTTTGTGGTCGCGCGCTTGTATCTCGACGTCGTACGTTCCCGAGCGCTGAATACACGCGACGACAATTCCGTCACGGGGAGAGTAAAGGCCGATACTGCATTACCTTTAGCAGGTCTCTAAAGACCATCGATCGGCCGTATAAAAAAGCCGTAGTCGACCAGTAGGTTCCTGTGGTAATTGTGTAGTCGTGTATATGAATAGGGCCCGTAAGGTGATTTTCACCCGGCGGCGTTCGTCAGTCATTTGGCTAGTCCCCCTGCTCGGCTGTCCGTTGCTCCTGGCGATTAGTGCACAGGAGCATCGCGAGCTGTTACCTCATATTAGCTCCGTTAGCGGGCGCGTCACCGACTCAGCTGGGGCCATGCGTGATGGTGCCGCTTACGCTGCGCCATATGTTGCAACCACGCAGGAGTCTAACCAGATGGAGTTTGTGTCACTTCAAGAGAACATAACGCCAGCGCCTGAGATCGAACCCACGCCAACAGTTCCTGAAGCAGAACCGACACCCACACCTCCTCCTGAGGTGGAACCGAGCACGATTCCGGGAACGGAGACAGCCCCGCCAGGCGTGTCGCCACCCGAAAGTGAAGCGCTAGGCGCGCCCGAACTTCCAGAGCAGGTGACGGAGCCGGTGGAACAGCTTCCTACGACCGAAGCCGGTGCTGGCACGCGGTGGCGCATCTCACCGCATATTCACGCGATGGTTACATACGATGATAATATATTTATCCAGCCCGATCATGAGCGCGCCGATTTCATCTTCACGCTCGCGCCGGGCATAACGTTTGGATATTGGGAACTGGAGGCACAGCGCCCAGACTATTTATATGAGATACGAGACGTAGACGTTTTGGCACAGAGAGCTCTTGGTAACTTTTTGATTGTAGATTACACAGCGTATTTGCTCGGCTTCGCACGGACAGGGTCCGAAAACACGGTCGATCACGATGGCCGCGTTGCCTTCCGTTGGGAACTCGCGAAGCTGACAGTGGGTGCCACGCTGCATGCCGAGTCGAAAACGGAAGCCGACCCTGATGTGGGAGAGCGGGTGAAGATCCGCAGATTGGCGATCGATATTGCCTCCCGCTATCAATTCAGTGAGAAAACAACGATCGGACTGATACTGTCCAACAGGGTCAATGACCCGGAGGGATTCATCCAAACCACGGAGTGGCGCGCCGAGGGTTTCGCCGAATATGCAATCACGCCGCTGCTTCAGCTTGGCCTGGGCATTGCCGGGGGTCGGTTGAGCGTGACAGAGGGCTCGGACCAGTCTTTCGAGCAAGTTCTGGCACGCGCCCGGTACTCATTCAGCGATAAACTCAACGCGCAATTTAGCGGTGGTGTTGAGTTTCGGCAGTTCGATTCGTCGACCAACGACCATACAAGCCCTGTTTTCGCACTCGGCTTTGAGTGGCAGCCTGCAACTGCTACGCAGATTACTCTGCAGGCGTTCCGGCGAGTTGACGCTTCCGCACTTAATGCTGACGAGAATACCACCACAACGGGATTTGAGGCGATGTTTCGCCGCGTACTGTTCGGCAGGTTACAATTCTCACTAACCGGGGGATATCACGCCGTCGACTACAGGTTTGTCAGCGGGAACGAACCGCGCACCGATAACTTCATTTTTGTGCGCCCCGGCTTGCTCTACCAATTTACCGATCGGCTGCACGCCGGAATCACGTATCAATACCGTCGAAACGAGTCGAACAATCATCAGTTCCAGTTTTCAAACAATCAGGTAACGGCTGAAATCGGGCTGCGGTTTTAGCGATTTCGTGGCCCAAGGCCCGGCATTTTACCGCCGCTGAGGTTGGTGTCAGCTGTACCGATGTTCTCCGCTGCGATGCTGACACACGCAAGCTGCCAACACTGAAACTTAAAGCAAGTTTGGGAAACGTAGCTTGCCTTTATGGCGCGTAAATATGCTTGCGTTGATGCCCTGCTTTTTCCTAGCCTGACAGCAGAACGGCGAAACCCCGCCCCTCCTCTATGCGCACACCGCAAATTAATGTCACAAACCTCCAAGCACGTGCGACGACAGGAGTATTGATTGTAGACGACCACCGTATATTTCGGGAGGCTCTGGCTGAGCTCCTTAAAAATAAGAGCGACATGCGCGTAGTGGGTCAGGCCGACAATGCCCGAGATGCGTTACAGTTTCTGACCAAGTCGCAACAGCCGGTCGGAATTATTCTGGTAGATATAACCCTCAAAGGCCGCAGTGGGCTTGAACTCATCAAAGATATGAAAGCGCATGGCATCAATGTCCCGGCACTCGTTCTCTCGATGCACGACGAATTACTCTACGCCGAGCGCAGCCTCCGCGCTGGTGCCCGGGGCTATATCAGCAAAAACTCAAGTTATGAAGATGTGGTCCTGGCAATGCGTTCAGTGCTGCGAGGAGAAATTTACTTAGATCGAGATATTGCTTTGAAGATCCTCACCGGAGTGTTTGCGGCAAAGCGCTTGACGGGCATCGCACAGCTCACCGACCGCGAACTCGAGATTTTTAGGTTAATTGGTTGCGGCGCACCGACCCGGGAAATTGCCGAACAGCTCCACCTAGGACGCCCCACTATCGAGACATATCGTAGACGCATCAAAACGAAGCTCCGACTACGAACTGGAAGCAAATTATCACACGAAGCCTTCCGCTGGGTACAGTCTGGAGGACATAGACTCACCTAAGCGCGTATTCCTATGTAATTAGGTGTGTACCACTTTGTAATGTAATCCATTACAAACTTATCATGTCCCGTTAGTTCAGTTTCTATTTGACGAACTTACCGGAAAAAACTTATCACGGGGGTCCGGTAAAAACCAATGCAGATCCCCCTCAGTGTTCTTGGCGGCGTCTCTGTCGTCTGCGCGTTTTCAGTTATCGGTGCAGATTTCGCATGTGCGCAATCTGTGCAAGTAAACGGTTCGCAACCGAGTCATGTTCTCGTCCCAGGCGAGTTCGTCCAAATAAAGGTGTTCCAGGAGCCGGATCTCGATACGGCGGTGCGCATTCCAGGAGATGGCATTGTTAATTTTCCGCTGATCGGCGAAGTTTCTCTAGCGGGTCAAAGCGTACAGCAGGCAATGCGCGTGATCCACGATCGCCTGCAGTCGCGCTTTCTCGTTAACCCGCAGGTCAGCATAGCCGTGCTCGAGCCGGCCAAGCAACTCATTACGATTTTGGGTCAGGTGCAACGCCCAGGCACGTATCGTCTTCCCGAGCAGCAAGGTCTTGATCTGCTCCAGGTCATCGGGCTTGCAGGTGGGTATACGCGATTGGCGGACCCGGGCAGGATCATGATCAAGCGCCGCATTAACGGCTCGGAAAAAATTATCCGACTGGATGGGAAGCGACTTGCGCGCGGCGAGAGTGGAGAACCATTCGCAGTTAGAACGGGGGACGTAATTACCGTGGGCGAACGGTTGTTTTAGAATGAACGAAGAATTTGTTCCTCGCCAAACCCTCTCGACCGATCTGCACGCTATCTGGGAGGTCTTGCGGTCGAAGGCGTGGCTTATCGGAATGTGCACCGCTGGCGCATTACTACTCGCCTTTCTCTACACCTGCTTCATACCCAAGCTTTACTCCGCTCAGACCGTCATTCAGATACAGCAGGAGGAGCAGAAAATTGTAAAGATTGAAGGCGTCACTTCAGAGGACCTTAAGTCGCTCGAAGCTCTGAAGACCTTCGAGCAAAACGTCACCAGTCCGGAGGTCCTGCTCCGTGTCATTCACAACCCCGAACTGCACAATGACGCGTTTCTCCCTGAAATCGAGCACAAGTCGGATAACGAGCTTCAACAGGCCCTCGCGCGGCACATAGATGCGAAGCTGCGCCGCGGAACTCGTTTGATCGATATTACCGTCACTCATCAAAGCCCAGTCATGGCTGAAAAGATTGCGAGGTTACTTGTACAGGAATTTGTCAGGTGGAACTTTGAAGCTCAACGGGACGCTGCAGAAGTGGCGCGGCGTTTTCTGCTCAGTGAAGCAACGCGGTTACGCACAAAGTTGGAGCAGTCCGAGCAGTCATTGCAGAACTATAAGGAACAGAATGAAGGAGTCTCTCTAGAAGACACGCAGAACATAACTGTCGAGAAACTGAAAGAATTGAACTTGCGTGTAACCGCGGCCAAGACTGAGCGACTGAAGCTCGAGTCCGATTACGCCGAAATCAAAAGCGGGAGTCACCGCGCGCCCGAAGATCTTCTCAACATCCCAGCGATCGCAAACACTCCAACCGTAGCCGATCTCAGGAAGAGCATCAGTGACAAAGAAGCGCATTTGGCCACGTTGCAAGAGCGATATAAATCGG
>JBKPMO010000140.1:0-3924 GCA_046732175.1 Verrucomicrobiota bacterium | reverse complement strand
TTTGCGGTAACCCAAATCATATAACCTGATCGCAGCGACATACAGTTCCGGGAACGTGAGCCGGTCCCAGTGTTTCTTCATCTCAGCGATGGTAGTAAGAAAGTCAGCTTCCTTCTTCGATGCTAGTCCCGAACTAAACGGACCCACGCTAATCTCTGGACCTTTCGAATTGTAGTAAGGTGTGACGTAGACATCAATGTGCGATGGATTGATATCTGGCTGCTGGGCACCCTTCAACGTGAACGATATGAAGTTTATCGCGAAGAAGGCAAGGAGTAGTTTGTGGCGCAGGCGAAAAGCGATGCGAGGACTCATCGCACTCCGAGAGCGCGGCGAGCGAAATTCAGAGAACATTGTCTTGTTTCGCAAAGCTTTGGACTGCGCACAGCTTGCCGGCCCGTGCGCGGGCGGCCGCGCCACGCTTTTGTCGTTTCATTGATACAGGATTATGGAGAACCCGAAGTAGCTGGAAAAGTTATTTGTTTTCGATCTGCTCCAGGACCTCCGCGAGCGCCTCAGGGCGGCTGACATGCGGGCAATGTCCGCCGGGCAGCTCAACCGGCTCCGCTCCTAGCAACTCTCGAGCGGCCTTTCGCTGCCACTGTGGTGTTATCGTTCGGTCGTCGGCACACACAACGTACGTGGACGGCACAGCGGGCCAGGTACGCAGCGGGCACGGTTCCTCGATCGCGCGTTTCGCGTAGAACATGATCCGCGTCGACATCGCCCACTCGAGACGATCGGTAGGACAGTCATGGAACACGAAGTCCAAGGCGACTTTGTCCTCAAGCGGGTTCTGTCCGACCCAGGCCGGATTAAACATCGACGGATCGCTCCGGAACTGCTCGATGAAGCTTACGCCTGGGCGGGGTACCACGGCCGCCAGAAATACCATGCGACGCGGAGACCAGCGCTCGGCGATGATTGGAAGATATATTCCGCTGGCAGAGTGTGCGACACAGACGGTATCAGCCGGGTTCAAACCAGAGTGGTCGAGAGCGTTCGCTATTGTCTCAGCATGCCATGCCAAGGCTTCGTGAGTCCTACTCACTTCAAATGCAGGTGTAAGAACGCGATGACCTCGCCGCTCGAGCTCATCAACCAGTAGCTTCCAGCCATCTGGTCCCTGTCCGCTTCCATGAATCAAACAGTATGCGGTCATGTGAACTTTTTAACCACGAATGCACACCCACCATTGCAATGCTACGGGGTGACACACGAATAGAGACGAATTCGTTTTTTTCTTGTTAGTGGTGTTCACGTGTCCGGCCGTAGCCTCGTGCGAAGGCGAATTCGTTTCTCAATCTTTAACCAGTTGCTGCGCAAGGCAAGCCAGGCGCGTAGTCGATGTTGCATAAAACTAGTAACGGCGGTCCGGCTAACACGTCTACCTTTTTGATTTGTCCCGCGGCGGGAAGCTGGGGTTGTTTTTTCGTTTAACTGCAGCAGCCAACATGCCACTGGGATTGGGTGACAAATCATTCACGGAGTGCCACAGGATCAGTCGGTGTCTTTAAGCGAGGGCGAGTCGACCCTGACAGTGACCGATGTCCCGCTGTAGCCACGGCGCTGTGTCGCCGTGTTGGGAGGCTCACAGCGCGAAAGCGTCTCGACACAGCGAGACAGCTGCAAAATTGTGAGATTAAACCGCAACCGTAACGCGCAAGAAGGTTGCTGGAATCGAAGTAGCACGGTTGCTTGAGCTCTTGTTTTGGCTGTCGAAGAGATCTTCCAGTTCTTTCTGCAGGTCATCGGCTCGGCCCGTCTTTTCTGCCGCTTCGAATGCGTTCATTGTTGGTCCGTAGTATTTCCTGAATTCATGCACGAGCGCTGAGGGTGCACCGGGATAGTTGAACGTAAACGTGTCTCGCTCAAAGGATATTTTTTCTGCCGGAACTCCGGCCGCCGCAAACCGCTCGATCACATTGCTCTCGATCCCCCAAGTGACGGGGCTAATGAAACCTTCTGGTGGCGGCGGCGTGTAGGCAGAGCTAATCTTCAGGATCTGCGCCACGAGCGTCGGATCATTGGGAATCCAGTTCCCCATCACGATACGACCTCCAGGTCGAGTCACGCGTACCATCTCCTTTGCCACCTCGAACGGCTTGGGTGCAAACATTGCTCCAAAGATACTCATCACGAGGTCAAACGCCTGATCTGGCAACTGGTGCAGATTGGATGCGTCGCCTTCTTGAAAAGTGCAGTTGGTCAGTCCGTGCTCCCGGGCCCGCTTGTTTCCAGCCTCTACCAGATTGCTCGCGATATCGACGCCGAGCACGTCGGCTCCGATTTTCGCTGCTGGTATAGCTGTCGTTCCATCGCCACAGCCGAGATCCAGGACCTTGAGTCCCTTCGAGATTCCGATTCGCAGGACGAGCGCTTCTCCGCTCTCTCGCATGGTCTCGGCGATACGCGTAAAGTCGCCTTTTTCCCAAAGCGCTTTGTTTGGATTCATTTCAACCGTTGATTTGGTCGTCGATTTCATGCCCGGTAGAATACAGGATCCAGACTGCGCGTCGCATTCGAAAAGTAACGCCCGTGTTACTTGTCGATCGCGCAGAGGGTACATGGTTCAAATCTTGAGGCATTGTCATGTGGTTTCCAAAGATGCCAATGGCGGCAAATGTGCTGCTGCAAGGCGATCGGGGCGAAGAAGCAGGCTACAATTCATGGCTATAGACGATAAACCCTTTGTGCTCAGCCACCTTGTCGTAGAGGGCGCGTCCCGGGGTATTTGATGTTTGCGTGTGCCAGTACATACGGCTACAACCGGCATCGCGCGCAGCTTGGTAGACTGCGTGAATGAGCTTGCGACCAATGCCTTTACCGCGCAGTTGCTTAACCGTAAAGAGGTCCTGCATGTAGCAGACATCGCGCAGACGTGTGGTGCTGCGATGAAAGAGATAGTGGGCTAGCCCAACCACTTGGCCTTGGTGCTCGGCTACCAGAGCGTGTACCGGCTCGCTAGCTGTGAAGAAACGCTCCCATGTGGCAAGGGTTATCTCCTCGGGGAGTGCAGTTACACCGACGCGACCGTAAAAAGCATTATAGCCGTCCCAAAGGGGGCGCCATTCGTCGTAGTCGGCGCGCTCGATGGGCCGCACGAGAATTGATTGCGACATGGGAAGGGCTGCGATGCGACAGCTAGCTATGGTTCGGCTGCATTTTGCCGCGCAATTTTAAATTCGATGAGCAGAGTTCGGTAGAAGTTTCGATGGACCCGAAAGTACAAGCCAGCACAAATCTAGGCAAGCGAAACTTCTTGATTACATAACGCGAGCGACGGCGAGCCGATGCCGGACATAGGTAGTACATCTGTAGCCACGGCCCTGTGGGCCGTCTTCGATTACAAAGGCATCAAGGCGAACCGGTCATAGGCCGGTGGCTATATCATACATTCCATCGAGGTGTGGATGGCGCTTTGTTGCTATGCCATGCCGGAGCCTAGGCGAAGGCGGATTACTCCACACTTACTACCACTTTTCCTCGAGCGTGGCCTTGTTCAAGATAACGGATTGCATCGGGCAGGTCACTTAACTTATAAGTTCGATCAATAACTGGTGTAACTTTGCCCGACTGCATGAGGTCCGCCAGAAATGCCAGGTCGTTGTGATTCAGCTCTGCCAGCATCATGCCCATTTTCTGGCTCACGAATTTTGATAGGAGCATTGCCTTTAACGCATGAGTGAGGCCAGGACCGAGCCATCGCCCCTCGTTAAACCCGCCGCCTCCTATCAAAACGTATTTCCCATCAGGATTCAGAACGCGCCTGCATTCCGACAACGAATGGTTTGCAACGTTGTCCAGAATCACGTCGTAACGCTGATCCCCTTTGGTGAAATCCTGCTTAGTGTAATCAATCACGTGATCTGCACCGAGAGATCGAACAAGGTCCAGGTTTCTGGTACTGCAAACGCCGGTTAC
>JBKPMO010000139.1:0-37788 GCA_046732175.1 Verrucomicrobiota bacterium | reverse complement strand
GTAGGAATACGGATCGCGCGTAATCTGTTCACTACCGTCCCAGCGTTTGATCCTGAGGCTGTAAGGAACGTCGCGCGCACATTTCTCGAGCGTGGCTTGGAAAAGACCTTCGCCCTGAATTTTCTCGGCCGGAATGACCGCACCATTGTTGTCGAGCTTGATCGAAACTTCGCGCGCATCGGGACGAAACACGCGGACCAAAACGTCTTCGCGCAAGCGGTGTGGGCCGAGAATGCGAAACGGGTCCGGGTGCGCACCGTGCAGGAACGCGCGCAGCTCATCAGTCATAAGGACGGAAATGTCGAATTGTTTCATCGGCGCGGAGAGCATCTTAGAGCGAATCGAAAAAAAGTCATTCCGCTCATCCATCGCGGATGAAGCTTTTCGTCCAACACTCGCCACACTAACCCGCTCTGCCCCGAACGTTTTGTCATTTCGAGCGAAGCCGAGGAATCTCTAACTATTTGCCCGTGAAAATTAGAGATGTCTCGGTCCGAGCCGGACTGGCGTTTCGCTCGGAATGACAACGAGATGGGAATGCGGTGCCCAGCCCCATTTTCGGCGCGATTAAATTTGTCTTTACGACAGGTCGTTTCTAATTTCGCGCGCGATGCAACGTCTTCTTCTCGCCATCGTTATCGTGCTCGCGGCATTGCTGCTGGCACGCGATCCCTACGTGGAGAGAGCGGACGGATTTTTCATCGACTGGCTCTTACGAAACACTTCGGCATCAGGCGGGCATGTTCCGCTAACGGTGGTCGAAATCGGCGCCGCGCCCGTACTTGAAACGGAACCTAATCAAAGTCCCCGCGTGGGTTCTACCGCACCACGCGATAACTCCGGCGCAGTCTCGCCACTCGAGTTCGCGCTTTTTTTTCAGGCCATTCTCGATTTCAAGCCGATGATAGTGGCCGTCGAACCGCTCTTGAAATGGCGCGAGCGCGACAAAGACCAGGAACAGGTTTTTCTCGATCAGGCAATGCGCGTCCCAAAACTGCTGCTCTCGGCCGAGCTAACTTCCACGCCCGATCCGGATGCGCCACCCACGGAGATCCCTGGTTTTGTGCATGTGAGCGGACGCCGAGGCGACCTTCCCACCTACACTGGAGTTCAGCGCCAACCGGATGAAGATTTGCGACTGGTCTCGTCCCTCGGTTACATCAACTTGTCGGGAGAGTCTGCCACGCGCGTTCCCTTGCTCTTTAACTATCGCGGTGAAGTCATTCCCGCCTTTGGCTTGCAGGCCTTCCTCACCTGGGCACGCATACCGATGAGCGAAGTACAAATTCAAATCGGCTCGCACATCACCCTGCCGGGAGGACGGAGGATTCCGATCGATTGGGATGGCTCGCTAATGGTAAATCCCAACGCGTCTAAACTCGGACGGCGGTTCTCCTTAAACGAATTGCTACTTCTCGCACAGCAACGGCAACAAAACTCCCCGCTACAAAATCTGCACGACGAACTCGTTCTTGCGCGCACCCCCACGAATCCGCTGGCCCCGCCTGATGTGTTTGCTGCCACTATTGCGACGTTGCAATCGAATCATTTTACTCGCCGCGTCAGCGTCGTCTTTGACTGCGCCGTAATCCTGCTCATCGCGGTTCTCGGTTCGAACGCGGTGCGGGCTTCGCGGGTCGATCTCCTCCTTGGGTTGATAGCTTTCACCGCTGCATATTGCCTCATCGCATTCATGATAATTTCGCGCTACGCGATTTGGATTCCCGGACTGGTCCCGTTGGGCACGGCATGGTTACTGGGAATCCTCGCTTTCGTCTGGCCAAGGCCGAAACATCGAGCGGAAGCGACCGAAATTGCTGCCTCGCCGCCGGCGCCCTAGCAACGCAGAAATGGAGTAGTGGAGTAATGAATATCGTGTCCATGTCCCGCTTTACCTCGGCTTCGCCTATGACTGCTGGCAGGCAGGGCTGGCCTTAACTCCCCTCTCCTTTTTCTTGCAGCCGAAGTTAACTGACACGGGCGTATTTCTCCTCTTACTAATTCAGCATCTGGCGCTCTGCGCCTCGGCTTGTCTGCTCATTGTTTCAGTAACGCCGCTGCTATTTGTGCGAGTTACCTTCGCTATGCTCTGGGCGGCGAACCCGCTGTTCTATATCTGGGCACATTGTGTCAGCACAGAAGCGCTCAGCATAATCCTCCTCCTCCTATTGGCTGTTGCGTTTGCGCATCCTGCGCGAGCCGAAGTGGCAGTGGTGGTTCTGCTTTGGAGTCCTTTACATGTTAGGTGTGCTCACGCGCCACATCATGGTGTCCTGGGCGCGCTTCTTCCACTTACGCTCGGCTTTGCCGGAGTGATTTGGCACCCCCGGGGACGGCCGACGGGAAAACCGGAAGTGCGCGAAGCTATGCGGCGGCAAGGATCACGCGATCTCAGAGAAGCATTCTTCGCGATTGTTGTCGGCCTGTTGTGCATTATTTTATCACACGCCGCCGTGCGTTTGCTTAGTCGAGCTGCTGGGATCCCTTATCACAGCACGATCGGTTCTACGTTCATGTTTCGTCTTGGCCTGTTTGCTTCGCTATCGCCAGCCGAGCGCGAAGAAGTAGTAAGACACGCGGTCGTAGCGAATCCGCAAGCGGACGTCCGAACGTTGCTCGAGGTCTTCTGCAATGCGCCGGCGCGAGAGGAACACCTGGATGTGGCCGAAGTTTTAAGCCAGACTCGAAAGCTGCTTCCCGCAACTCGTCTGCAAGGCGATAATTTCGAACGCCTACTCAATGAGACCGCGTACGCCTGTCTTGTCGCGCCCAGCAAGCCATACCTCCGCGCGCTACGCACCGATTTCCTTAAGTCGTTTATCGTCCCGATACGGGAGGTGATCGCCGCGCCTTTTGTTGATACGATCTTCTATTTCTCCTATCCGGAGTCGATGCCTCAATGCGCTCACCTTGAAACTTTCCAGAATCACGATCGATCGAGCATCTTGGGTCAGCTGCATTCCTATCCGGGCAGGCACGGAAAGCTTCCGTATTTTGGATTACTGGTAGGTTGCTTCGTGCTGGTCGTTATCTTTGGCTGGCGCGCGCGGGCTCAGGCCATCGCTCTCCCAGGTTATACCTTCGGGCTCAATGCGACTGGCTTGCTCATGACGACGGCTAATTGCCTGCTGAATGAATTTCAGCCGCGCTATACCTTACCGGCTTGGAAGCTTTTGATCATTGCCGTCGTCATCATGCTCGGGGCGCTGACGTTGTTCCCAAATGAACGTGCTCGTCGATAAATCGGAAATCCGCACCCTAATCCCCCACTCGGGCACAATGTGTCTCCTGGATGGCGTTGTTCGCTGGGATGATGAATCGATCGTTTGCATCACCAACACGCATCGTGACGCAAATAACCCGCTCCGACGCGACGGCCAGCTCTCCGCCGCGCATGCTCTTGAGTACGGCGCGCAAGCTGCCGCTATACACGGCGGACTACGAGCACGCGCTGCTGGCACGACCGCACCGCCATGTTACCTGGCCGCGCTACGCGACGCGCATCTACATGTCGCCCGCCTCGATGATCTTACACCAGCGCTCGAGGTGCGCGCCCAGCGCCTGTTCGGCGACGCCGGCAACACGATCTATCAGTGTGCCATCACCGCCGAGGGCGTTCCGGTAGCCGATGGGCGGGTTACGATCATGCTGCGCGCATGATCGTGAAGAGCACCGGCGGCGCCGAAATTAGCGACAAGGCGCTCGCCGCGGCGAGCGCATCTACAACGAGCGAATCGCGCACCGAAAATGTTCCAATTACATCACGATCCCGCCATCGACGCAGAGAACTTGTCCCGTGATATAACTCGCTTCCGCCGACGCCAAAAAAGCGACCGCCGCCGCGATTTCCTCCGGCGTGCCCACTCGTTTCAGCGGAATCTTGTCCTGAATCGACTTCTGAATGTCGTTGGATAACGCGTTCGTCATATCGGTCGCGATATATCCCGGCGCAATCGCGTTCACGGTAATGCTGCGGCTCGCCAACTCCTTGGCCAACGCTTTGGTGAAACCAATCAGGCCGGCCTTGCTCGCAGCGTAATTGGTCTGCCCCGCATTGCCGATAATTCCGATAACGGAACTGATATTAATGATCCGCCCCCTCCGTTCCTTGATCATGGCGCGCTGGAGTGCCTGCACAAAATTGAACGCGCCTTTCAAATTCGTATTCAAAACCAGATCCCAATCGTCCGGCGACATTCGCATGCTTAACATGTCCCGAGTGACACCGGCATTGTTGACGAGAATGTCGGCGCGTCCGAAATCGGCCAAAATCTGTTCGCAGACCTTCTGCACCGCTCCATGATCCGAAACATCGACCATGTACGCCTTCGCCGCGTCCGCGCGTGAAGCATTAATTTCCTCCGCCGTTTTCCGCGCATTCGCTTCCGTGCGACTCACGCTCGCCACCCGCGCGCCCTCACTGGCCAGCCGCAACGCAATGGCGTGTCCAATCCCTCGTCCCGCGCCGGTAACAACCGCAACCTGATTCTCGAATCTCTGTTGCATCGTCTGCACTCCCATAGACCGAAATCTACCGCGTTTCGCGAAGATTTTTTACGGCGATTCGGCGGTTGCTACGTTCCATCATGTTTAGTGCAGACAATTTCATACTTAATACCCTCCAGATCCTTGAAATACAAAGCGTAGTAACCTGGGGGTGTATATTCTGGGTACTCCCGTGGCGGACTCACTATAGTGGCTCCTATTTGTTTTAGTTTGGAATGCAGCCTATCGATTTCGGCACGAGACGGCGCCTTGAACGCGAGATGATGTAGGGCCCCCGGTTTCCTGCGATTGATCGTCTCGGAGGCGAAACCGCTTCTCGGCGAGGTGATGGCAAATCCCAACCGCGGATGATTGTACTGCACCACATGCTTCTCGTGCTCTTCTAACACAGCATTGACTCTGCGCTGAACATCAAAGCCTAGAAGGGGAAGGAGCTTATCGTAGAATGGCACAGCTACACTCATGTCTTTGACGGTTATCTCTATATGGTCAATAATTGGCTCCATTAATTTTCTCCAAGCTGTGCCGCAATCGCCGCCTAACGAGAAAGAGATAAGCCACCCAGCCACTTGAAACAAAACGGTGGAGTTGGGCGCAGGTGTAACACAAGTGGCTGGGTTGGCTTCATTAAGTGGTTAGACAATCTCGAGTGTTCGCTCCGGTAGCGCGACCGCAGAGGTGTCACACAGACGCCGATTCGATTTACATCAGATGCGCGGTTCGCGCTCGCACCAACTTATTTCGGCTCATCACGAATCTTCAACACGATCTTGCCGCGGGCGTGACGTGTATCCGCTTTCGCCAAGGCCTTGGCCGCGTCAGCCAGTGGAAAAGTTTCGGAAACAATGACTTTAACTTTCTTTGCGTCGATTAGCTTTCCGATCTCGGCCAGCTGATCGCCGTTATACTCAGCCTCAAGAGACACCCCGCGAATCCCGTATTTGTCCAGCTCTGCCTGATCAACAGGGCCAACCAGACTCACCAGGATTCCACCTTTTTTCACGATCGAATAGGATCGCTTCAGCGTTTCGCCACCGACGCCATCAACGACCACATCAACATCTTTCGCGATATCCTCGAATTTTTGGGTTTTGTAATCGATGGCCACATCGGCCCCAAGTTGTTTCAGGAAATCTTGATTGGCAGTTGAAGCAGTCGCGAACACCTTTGCACCGCGAATCTTTGCAAATGCAATAGCAAACATTCCGACTCCGCCAGACGCTCCCTGGATCAAAACTGTCTGTCCCCGTTGAACATTTGCTTTGTTAACGAGCGACTGCCACGCGGTCAATGCAACACTCGGCACGCCTGCAGCTTCAGCAAAACTCAGCGTCGCCGGCTTCAGTGCCGCCTGGTTTTCTTTCGCCAAAGTATACTCCGCATAGCCACCGCCATTCGGAATTGAAATGAACGCATAAGCGGCGTCACCCGCCTTAAATTTTTTTACGTTGACACCGACTTTTTCGACCATGCCGGCAACATCATATCCGGGAATCCAAGGTAGCTCTGTTCCGAAAACTTTCGCATACTTGCCCGACAAAAGACTCCCGTCGAATGAGTTCACCCCAGCGGCAAAGGACTTTATGAGAATCTCGTCTTCTTTCGGCTGGGGAAGCGGCACATCTTCAACTTTTAACACCTCCGGTCCGCCCCATTGATGCGCCACCATCGCTTTCATAGCCGGGATCGGTGATTGCGCATCAATTGTGGCGGCAATAAGCGCCGCAACTAAAGCTGCCAATTTCATGTAGTGCTTTCTATTTTCCGACTGATTATCTCCATTGGAGAACGTTACCTTCCGCCAAATTCGATGAAATTGAAACCGCTGCACGTCGCATTTGCGTTGTCAGTCGGAAGCGCCCGTTATCCGAAAGCGCCTGTTTACGGAATCAATCAACTCGGCAAACGCGATCGCTTCATTCCAAACATCCGGTTTCTCAAAATTAAACATTTAATTCTTACATTCCCTCGACCCTCAACCAACAACCCTCGACCGTCGCGTGTTACGGGTATTTCCTTCTGTTAAATCGCTGTTGACGTGAGGCTTGACATGAACGCGGAAATGGCCGCAACCTCGAGCCCATGAACGCTCTCAATCGTTACGCCGATCCGGTTTATTGCATCATGCGTCTCATCGTCGGGCTAATGCTTGCCTGCCATGGCGCCCAGTTGGTGTTGGGGCAATTTGGCGGAATGCAGGGGTCAGACAACCCAGTTAGCCAGATTGGAGGTTGGTTCCAGCTCGTGGGCGGCCTCCTGGTCGCCTTTGGTTTGTTTACCCGCGTCGCGGCTTTCATTCTCAGCGGCGAGATGGCCGTCGCTTATTTCATGTTTCATGTCGGCCATGCCCCGACCACGATGGCGAAGATCTTCCCGATCGCAAACAAGGGAGAGCTCGCGGTGTTTTATTGCTGGGTATTTTTCTTCATGGTGTTTTACGGGCCGGGACGATGCAGCATTGATGCATTGATTGGTCAAAGTCGCGTACCGGAAGAGCGGAGCGTAGTGGAAAACCGGTGAGAGGTGAACCGCGATAGAAAAGCGAGCAGGAGTATGAGCAAGAGCGCGGGATGGAAGGTTGCACTATTGATTGCGGCGATCGGATCCTTTCTAATTACCGTCGCAATGGTTTCTGCCCAGGAGTGGGCGAAAGCGCGGCTCAATAATTCGCCCCGGCATGCCGACTGGGCACAAATCAAATCGGGTGATCGCAAGATCAAGGCGTTCTTGGTTTATCCCGAACGAAAGGATAAGGCGCCGGTAGTGCTTGTTATTCATGAAATCTTTGGGCTGAGCGATTGGGTGCGCAGTCTGTGCGATGAATTGGCCGAGAACGGCGTCATTGCGATCGCGCCCGACCTCCTCAGCGGCCACACCTATGCCGATGTAGATGAAGCGCGGAAAGCCATCTCGGAATTACCTGAAACGCAGATCAAAGCGGACCTGGATGCCGCCTCTGACTACGCGCTGAAAATCCCCGCTGGCAATGGGACCCTGGCCGTGTGCGGATTTTGCTGGGGCGGCGGTTGGGTATTCCAGTATGCAAATATGAATCCGAAATTGAAAGCGGCTTACTCTTTCTACGGGATCGCGGCGGATAATCCGTCGAAGGTCGTAAACATCGCTTGTCCGGTTTACGGCTTCTATGCGGGGAACGACGAACGCGTGAACGCGACGGTGCCGACGGCGCAGGACTTGATGCGACGAGCGAACAAGAAATACGAGCCGGTGATTTACGGCGGAGCGGGTCATGGGTTTATGCGGGAGGGGGAAAAGCCCGATGCGAGTGAGGAAAATCGAAAAGCGCGCGACGATGCCTGGGCCCGTTGGAAGACGCTGCTAAAACAATTGTGAGTTCTGTGCGGCGCGACCTTGGTCTTATCGTCATCGCAATTGCGTTGCTAGCGCTCGACTCCGCAGGGGCGGCAGAACAACGCCAAATAACTTCTCGAATTGCGCGTCAGCCGGTCCATTCGCACGCGCTGGCAGCAGTCGGTTATAGTAAGCGTCTCCGCGCCCTCGAAGTCGAGTTCGTCAACGGCGCCATCTATCGTTATAGCAATGTGCCGCCTGAGATCTATCGCGACCTTCTCGTCGCGCCGTCCAAAGCTCAGTTTTACGATGCGAATGTTCGCGGCCATTTTCCAGCCGTTCACGTGAAGCCGCACCGGAGCTGATGTTCGTTCTCACGGCTGAGGAAAAACGGGTCGTCTGCTTCGTCATGCTTGCGATTCTGATCGGGCTGGGAGTAAAACAATACCGGCGCGATCATGCCGCCAATCCCGCATCGCAACCCGGAATGAAGGAATCGGCGAGAAGGTAAACCAATCTCAGCCAAACACCCCCGCCTTCGTCCCGCATTGGCGGGACTACGGCGGGGCAGGCCACCAAAAGGCGCCGAAGGCCCAGAAAGCAAAGTTTGGGACACGACCGCGTGTGTTCCTCCGAATTTTGCGTATTCCGTATGATTCATGGGCATCAATGCCCTGTTCTTTTAGAATCTGCGTAACCTGTCGCGCCGTAGCCTTGTCGAAGGCGGATCTGCGGATAAAACCCCGGTCGCGGCGGACCCCTGCAGGTAATCCGCGATTTTTCTCGCATAAATTCCAGAAATTATTGGTATTTTCCGCCGCTGGCATGGAAACTTCTGCGTGGAAAGCGCATGCGCGTCTTGATCGCGGACGACCAGAAAAGCGTGGGGACTTCGCTGGCGGAAATGGTTGGTCTTTGTCACCATCATGTGGTCGAGGTCGTGAGCACTGGCATGGAAGCGATCCAGGCTTATGATCGGCATCGTCCGGACGTCGTGCTGATGGATTACCGGATGCCGAAACTCAATGGCATCACCGCGTGCCGTTACATTTTGGCAAAGGACCCCAACGCTCGCGTGATTTTGATCTCAGGCTGGAGTGCACCAGTTGAACCGGAAGCATCTGGCGCGATGGCTATCCTCGCCAAGCCAGTGGCCCTGCCGATTCTCGAAGCTGCGTTGAACTCGGCCGCGCAGTACACGCCGAAGAAAAAAGATTCGACGGTGGATGCGCCAACGGATTCGTCGACCGTTTAGCTTTCGTTGGTAACGAGCGCAAAAAAAAGGCGCCGAGTCGTTTCGGGCGGGTGCATGCCCGTTAAGTTGTTAAATGAGTTAAAACGTTAAACAGCGTTGGCGATCCGTTTCTGCACGGCGTTTCGGAAAAACCTCCCTGTTTTAATAACATAACCCTTTTAACAATTTGACGTTTTTCTCCCTCGCAATTCGTACTCGCTGGGCTTATCACTCGAGACGGAGGTTTCACATGAACACGGTCTCGATTTCTCGACGGAGATTTGCGCAGTTATTGAGCGCTGGAGCGGCGTGCGCTGTAGTTAAGCCCGCCGTTTCTCTGGCAAAAACGGTCCCGATCGCGCATCCAGCGGCCCCGCCGCTAACGGGAGTTGTGCGATTAAGTTCGAATGAAAATCCTTATGGCCCCTCTCCGCAGGGACTCAAGGCCATGACGAACGTCTTCCATCTCGCCTGTCGTTACCCGGACGAAAATGCGAACGCGCTGATCGAGAAACTGGCGAAGCTGAACAATGTCACGCCCGACCAAATCTTGCTCGGCGATGGGTCGGGCGAGGTGTTGAAACTCTGCGCGGAAACTTTTACAGGAGCGCAACGCGGCAAATTGGTCGTAGCGGATCCGACCTTCGAAGCAATTTTGCACCATGCCACGGTCAATGGAGCGGAGGTTGTTAAGGTTCCTCTCACTAACAGCTTCGCGCACGACGTTGCCAAGATGGCTGAAGTCTCGACGGCCGCTCTCGTTTACATCTGTAATCCGAACAATCCCACTGCGAGCATCACGCCAAAGAACGAACTGCACGATTTCATCTCCAAAACATCATCGCCAACGATGATCCTGGTAGACGAAGCATACTTCCATTATGCCGACAGTTCTGACTACGATAGCGTGATCCCGTTAATAAAAGATCACCCGAATCTTATTGTCGCGCGGACATTTTCAAAAATCTATGGCATGGCGGGATTGCGTTGCGGCTATGCGGTTGGGCAGACTGAGGCCATCGCGCAACTACGCGCTCATCAAAGCTGGGACAGCGTTAATATCATGGCCGTAGCGGCGGCAAGCGCGAGTTTGGACGACGCCAATCAAGTCGCGAGCGGACGACGGCTGAATCAGGAAACGAGAACGTTTGTAACGACGCAGCTTGAGGCCATGGGTTATGATTGCATCCCTTCGCAGGCGAACTTTATCATGTTCGATGTCAAACGCCCGGTCGTGCCAGTGATCAAAGCGTTAAAAGATAAGAATGTAGAAGTTGGACGATTATTTCTCGCATTGCCGAACCACATGCGGCTGACCATCGGCAAGAAGAACGAGATGGAAGCATTCTTGTCGGCATTTCGTCAAGTGGCGGCGTAACGTTGGCATTGCGCGTTGAAGCGCATTGAGCAACGGGCAAGACGCCCGTTGGCCCCATAGGGGAAGACGCCGGTGCTATGACACCTTCAACGTCTCCAGCACCTTCATCGCGGCGTTGTGACCCGGGATGCCGCTTACGGCCCCACCGCGCAACGCGCTTGATCCGCAAAAGAAGACATTCTCATATTCGGTCTCAACGCCCCATGCGCCGACCTGCCTTTTGGTGGTAGCAAACGGCCACGTCGGTGCGTCGTGAAAAATATTGCCGTGATACATTCCTAACGAATCTTCGATATCGACCGGACTCTTGCTTTCAATGCAAGGAGAACCGTCGCCAGCGACGGCGAGACAATCCTCTATCGGCTCCTCCAGCCACTGGTTCATGCTGGCGAGGAATTTTTGCTCTGCCTCTATTCGCATCATGACATTGTCGCGTGAAAACACGCTCCAGGGGGCGTCCAGGCCGAAGAGCGTCATCGTGTGATAACCTTGTTCTCGTAAGCCCGGGCCGAGAATGCTGTCGTCGGTAAGCGTGTGACAATACACTTCACATGGCGTCTTCTCCGGCAATCGTCCTTGCGAGGCATAGCTATAGCTGGCGTTCATCTGTTCGTAGCCTTCGTCGCTGTGAAACGTTCCGCACCACGCTTGCGCCGCCGCATATTTTTTTGCCTTCAGCTTCGGGAGCTTGCGCAACAGCATGTTTATCTTGAAGACCGATCCTTCATCGGTCGAATCCGGCTGAAATGGTCTGCCGGTAAACTTTGCCAGCACGTTTCGGCCAAAATTTACCAGGAGGAACCGCGCCTCGACAGTCTCCTTTTTGCCACCGGCGTCCAACTCAACGATGCGTTTGGCACCGTTCAACCCGAGACGCCTAACGTTAACACTCGTTAGAAGCTCCGCCCCACTCCCGCGTGCCGTCTCTTCCAATTCCCGCGCCACCGCGCCCATCCCGCCGACTGGCACTTTCCATTCCCCCGTCTTGTTCCCAATCAGATGATAAAGGAAACAGCGGTTCTGAAGCAGCGAGAGGTCATGCGGATGCGTGAGAACCCCGATCTTCGCATCGGTCAATACCAGCCCACGGACGAGATCATTTTGCAGATAACGCTCGATGGCCAGGCCAAGTGGTTCCTCCGCCAAACTGCGCCACGCCTCCCGCGAAACATCATCGCCATCGAATCGGCGCCGAAAATCCTCCTTTCCCACCAGCGGTTCTAGCATGCTATCCCAGGAGCGTTCAGCGAAGACACGTGATAGATGATAAAACTTCTGCATCTGCTCAAACTCACGATCACCGCCAGTTAACTCGAGCATGGATTGCCGTCCTACCTCGTGATCGACGTTGCTCAGAAGCAATCCGTGATGCTGGCCGTTCTGCCGGTAGGGCGTGAATGATCCAGTGGCACGCCGGCGCAGCTCGAGTTTCAATCCCAAGTCGCGAATAATTTTATCAGGAAACAAGCTAACGAGATACGAATAGCGCGACACCTGCGCGTTATAGTCGGGAAAAACTTTCTGCGACGTGGTGGCCCCGCCGATGTAATCGTTCTTTTCCAGCAATAGGACGCTAAGGCCGGCGCGCCCGAGATAGCTGGCTGCCACCAAACCGTTGTGCCCAGCGCCCAGAATAACGATGTCGTACCTCGATTTCATACTGGTGATGTGCACACTGCGTCCGGTCGCAAAGAAAGCCGAAAAAGCTCAACGCTCAACGTCCAAAAGCTTTCGCGAGCAACCAGTCGTAATCAGCCCTTGTAACTATATAACGCCTTTCACAATTTAACGCTGATATCATGGACCCGTTCAGTTATCTCTCCGTCCTCATCTCCATTATCTTGGCCTTGGGTATGACACGCGTTCTCGCCGGCGTCGGGGAAATGCTGCAAGCGCGTGCGCGTCGCCGCATCTATTGGGTCCATGCTGTTTGGATAGCTAATCTTTTCCTCTATTTGGTGGTGGCATGGTGGATTTTCTATCGCTGGCGTAATCAACAGCCGTGGACGTTCTTGCTTTTCATATTTGTCCTGATCTCGCCGACCATTTTGTACCTGGCATCGATTGTTCTTTTTCCGCCTGAATCCGCTCTGGATGAATTCGTCGATTACAAGGCTCACTATTACGCCAACCATCGCGCTTTCTTCATTCTCTTTTCCTGTTTCACCCCGGTCGATTTTGTTGACTCGCTGCTTAAGGGAATCCCGCATTTGCTTGAACTCGGACCGCAATATTTCGTCAGTAACGGCCTTTTCCTCGCCGGATTAGTCACCGCCGCCATCACGCGCAACGAACGCTACCACGAATTCTATGCCATTTTCTTCTTGGTCCAGACAGCGGTGATTAGCTTCACCATCTTTCGCACGTTAATCTGAGTGACGAAACTCAACCATCGTCGTCATCCATGACCGCGCCTACCGAGAATCGGACTCGCTGCCTTATCGTCGGCGGCGGACCGGCGGGGATGATGACGGGCTTCCTCCTCGGCCGCGCCGGAGTCGATGTTGTAGTTCTTGAGAAGCACGCGGATTTCAATCGCGATTTCCGCGGCGATACAATCCATCCTTCCACCCTCGAGCTATTGCATGAGTTGGGATTACTCGAGGAATTTCTTCAGCTGCCGCATCAGGAAGTCCGCGAAATCCGGGGAATATTTAATGGTCATCCGGTCCCGATCGCGGATTTCTCGCGGCTGCCGACACCCTGCAAGGTAATCGCTTTTATGCCGCAGTGGGATTTCCTCGATTTCCTCTCCCGTCACGCCAGGAAGTTCCCGAGTTTCGCTTTGCGCATGCAACACGAGGTCATCGATCTGCTTTTTGAAAATAATCGCGTGGCAGGTGTGCGGGCAAAGACACCGGATGGCGAACGCAATTTCCTGGCCGACCTTGTCATTGGGGCGGATGGTCGTCACGCTATTACCCACACAAAAGCTGCGTTTGAGCTACGCGAGTTTGGTGTACCAATCGACGTACTTTGGATGCGCATTTCCAAACGAGAGAACGATCCGCCACAGTCACTCGGGTTTTTTCGGCACGGGAAGCTGCTCGTTCTCCTAGACCGGGGCGATTATTTCCAAGTCGGATTTGTCATTCCTAAAGGCAGTCTCGCAGACTTGAAGCAACGCGGCCTGGCTACCCTGCATCGGGATGTACTCGCGCTCGGACCTTTCCTGAAAGACCGGATCGCCGAGCTCGACGACTGGAACAAGATCAAATTGCTCACGGTTCAAATTAATCGTCTGCGAAAATGGTCTCGGGAAGGATTGCTCTGCATCGGCGACAGCGCGCATGCCATGTCGCCCGCGGGGGGTGTCGGCATCAACCTGGCATTGCAGGACGCGGTCGCGACCGCGAATTTATTGGCGGCAAAATTAAGAGCAGGGCCGGTATCGGTGGCCGACTTGGACCTGGTGCAGAAGCGTCGTGAATGGCCGACATGCTTGATTCAGGCGATGCAGGCTTTTATTCATCGCAACGTCGTGACCGGACGCGAGTCCAAGAGTGGAGATTCACTTCCAATTTTACTCAGGCTCTTTCAATGGTTTCCGGCGTTGCGTTCGCTTCCTGCACGCTTCATCGGAATTGGTCCGCGCCCCGAGCACATTCATTCGCCGGTGGCAGAGTAACGCAGGCAATTTGTGAAGTGCGACGCAGATCAGTGTCCTGAAACTTGATGGCTTAAAGCCATCGAGTTGTTTTATAGCAGAGACGCGTGTACGCAAAAGCAAGCGGTAATACCATTTTGGACCTTCGCCGTCGGAGAACCGTGCACTGTTGACGGCCTTTGCGTACCAGGATGTCGATTGTCGCAATCAATGGACAAGCTGCCGATTGGCCCACAGGTCCGAGCCCGGGCTGCCGAAATGGCCGGAAGCCCGAACTCAAACGCCCAACGTCCAATTCATCCTGCCAATCCCGATCCAGTCAGATACGGTTGCATTCCCGCAGTTGCGATGTCTTGGCCCGGCAGATAACAATCTTCGATCAGTGCTGCCCTGCCGTAATCGATAGAGCCACTGCCGATGATCATTTCTCACAAGCACAAATTCATTTTTGTTAAGACGGTCAAGACTGCCGGCACCAGTATTGAAGGTTTTCTGTCACAGCACTGCGGCCCGGACGATGTGCTTACCCCTATCTTCCCAGCAATTGAAGCACACCAGCCACGCAACTACGAAGGGCCAGTTCATCCGATATCGGAGATCCTGCGTCTCCCGTTCGGTCCCGTTTCCGCTTGGCGACACATTCTCTCACAACGCCAACGTTTCTACAGGCACATGCCGGCATGGCTTGTCCGCGTGCGCGTTCCCACAACGATCTGGAATAGTTACTTCAAATTCTGCGTCGATCGCAACCCCTGGGATAAGGTTCTGTCCCATTATCACATGACCGCTCACCGCCAGGGCGGCCAACTGTCGCTGAATCAATACCTTCTCCGAGGAAAGTTGCCGATCAATTACCCGCGTTACACGGATTCGTTTGGGTCACGCATTATCGTCGATCGCGTTGTTCGTTATGAAAATCTAATGGATGAGCTGGCCGAGATTTTCGCGCGCTTGAACATTCCATTCGAAGGAACTCTGGGCATCCGGGCAAAAGGAGAATACCGGACCGATCGAACACCGTATCAGTCGGTATTTACTCCGGAACAACGGCAATTGGTGCAGCGAATATTTGCCCGCGAAATTGAACTGCACGGTTACCGCTTTTGACGTGGCTATCGCTAGGATTAATTCAACGATGGATCGTCCGGCGCCGCCGCGAGCAATTTAAACCACGGCCCAAGCCCACGCATGATGTCGTACCAAAGCCTCGGTAAGCGATCGAGCTTCATGGTGGCCCGATGCGGCTTGCGAATTACCCAGGCGTTTTGCTTCATCTCCGCTTCGAGCTGACCCGCGCCCCAGCCTGCGTAGCCAATGAACGCGCGGATCGAACCCGGATTCTCCCCAATCTGTTTGTTCGCCGCATCCATATCCACATTGTGATTTAGTTTGAGCCCTTCTCCGGTCTTCCACTCCAGGGAAGCAAATATCAAACGATCGCGCCCGACCGGTCCGCCGAAAAACACCGGCACCTTATCCAAGGCATTCAGCGGTACTTCTGAAACAACCTCACTTACCTGTTTCTCCAGCGGTCGATTCAAAATTACCCCGAGCGCGCCATCATCCGGGGTGTGCGCGGAAATAAACAAAACCGCCCGCCGAAAATTCGGGTCGAGCATATTCGGGTGTGCCACTAGCAACGAACCGGCGTAACTCTCTCTCTTATTCTGAGGTAATCCGCGCACGTTTTTATCTAAAATCACCAATCGCTATCCGCAAGCGCGAGTCCGAGCCGGACTGGCGGATTTGCTCGGGATGAAGAGCTCACAACTTTCGCAACCGCCGATCACACAGTTCATAAATAATATCGGCAATAATTTCATCGCGCCACGGCATCGCAGTGGCCGTGACTAGCTTTTGCGAATCAGGTGGCAAACTATCCAGCAAAGCGTTCCGGCGTTCCGGATCCAGCTCGCCAAAAATGTCATCGACCAAAAGTAATGGCCCGTTTTTGTCACCCGATTTCTTCAGCACCTCTGCCTGCGCAATTTTCATCGCCAGCGCGATGCTGCGCTGCTGTCCTTCCGACGCAAACTGCGCCGCCGGGAAATCGTCGACACGTAACTCCAGATCGTCGCGATGAGGACCAACTATCGTTTGTCGCAAGCGAATGGACTCTCGATGCGACCGTTCGAGATCACCTTCGAAATCGGCGCCGGCACCGGGGACAAATCGGAGCGTAAATTTTTCGCGAGCTGCGCTGATGCACTGATAGGCATGGGCCACGAGGGGGGCCAGCAATTCGCCTAGTTCCGCGCGTAAACGCAGCAAAACCCTGCCGTGTTGAACTAGCGGCGCGTCATACGCTATTACTTCTCGTGGACTCGCCGTCGGCGATTTCAATAGCGCATTACGTGCACGCAAGGCGCGCTCATAAGCACGCAAAGCCGGGCGATAAAGGTTATCGATTTGCAGTCCGAGAAAATCCAGATAGCGACGCCGCGCGTCCGACCCACCACGGACCAGTTCAATGTCGACATTCGCAAGTGACACTACTCGCCCAAGACGCAGGTATTCACCGAGCGTTCGCTGCTCGACGCCGTCGAATCTTACTTGGCGCCGGAGCGCGCGGTATCCAAATTCCAGCTCGTGGTTGTCGAATCTGCCGCGCACGCCAAACGATTTCTTTCCAATTTGGATGACTGACGCGAGCGATGCGGAACGCTGCGACTGCAATCGCAGTAGCACGCACGCGCCTTCCAAAATGGTGGTTTTCCCCTCCCCGTTTCCGCCGAGAAACAAATTGAGACCGGGGCCGATATCGACCGCCACGCCCTCGAAACAGCGAAAATTGTGCAACCTCAAGCTCGTTAGCATTTATGGAACATAGGCATTCTGCCTGTACGCCAAGCGGACATTCTGTCCGCTTTTCTTTCGCGGACAGCGAGGGTGCAACTCCGCTGCGCCGGTATGGCATCTTGCCCGCTGATTTCCGCCACTCCGCCAAACGGGCAAGATGCCCGTTTGCCCCCAGGCTAGAAGCCTGTGCTACAGCATGATCAGTTCAATCCGGCTCTGCATTTCTGCAGGGACACGGTCGCGATGATAAAAACTTCCGCTGATCGGCGTGATGTCCGCTGGCCGTAATCCAACAGCCGCAGCGATGAAGTTATCATTGCAAAGGATACCGTTAGTCGGGTCCAGCCCGATCCAGCCGGCGCCAGGCAAAAAGGCTTCCGTCCACGCATGTAACGAACCTTCCGCGCGGCGAATTTCTTCGTCCGCCTCACGCAGATATCCGGAAACGACTCGCGCCGCCAGGCCAGCGTCCCGCAAGATCTCCGCGAGCAACACCGCCGTGTCACGACAAGCCCCCCGTCGCAGGCGCAATGTTTCAGCGGGCGTTTGCGCCGTCCCTTCTTCGCGTCGCTGGTAGGAAATAATCCGATGCAAAAGTCTCGTTAGTTCGACGAGCGTCGCCACTGTTTCACGCGGCGAACCTGGTGTCGGGGGCGTCCAGTGCGCCAACGAAATCTTGTCGCCGGTTTGGCGTTGGCAATACGCGCAAATGAGAGAGGCGATATCTTCCTCGTAGGCAAAGGGCATTTGGATCGCACGTCGAGCCAGAACAAAATCGAAGGGATTCTTCTTCACTACGTCCACATCGATTTCGAGGCGCAGTTCCAACGCCTGCGCCGCCTTCTCAAAAAAGCATGAGGCGACAACGTTATCGAAAATATCGCGCCCGAACCGCACTATCGTCTCTGGCTTGGTTCGGAAATCGAGTCGGGCGATTTGGACAAAGCGATCGCTCCGAGGAAAAAGCCGCACATCGTGGGGGGAAAACCTGACCGCCCGATCATAGCGGTAAACTGTTTCGTATCGGATGCCTATTTTCACATCTCTGCCGTTTCAGCGCCAAAGGCGATTTCTCAATGCAAGCTTGGAGCATCGCCCCAGTAATCCATCACAACACAAATATCAGCGCTGAAGGCGCGACTCAACGGCCGCGTTTCAAATCAGCCTTTCCCAGGACGTCTCTGGATGACCGCTGACGCCCCTGGTGGGAGTGCAAGTTTCGCCGGGAGATTTTCGCATCTGGACAAAAACAATGGATTTAGGCTAAAATTTTCTTGCCGCCCGCACCAAGTTCATCTACTGGACTCCCAGTTTTCAAGATTGTTCTGGGGGGAACAGCCGCCCTTCGCGTCCTTTCGGGCGTGGGGGGCGGTACCTCCTTCTGATGACGGCGCCGCCATCCTCTTCCCGACGTTTCAACTGGCCGCTGGCCTTTACCGTTCTCGGCCTAAGCGCTATCGCGGCCGGGGTTTTTCTGTTTAACCGCTGTGCCGCGTTCCCGGGACGCGCAACGCGGGAAACCGTCGATCAAATGGAACGTGTCGGGCGCGATTTGCGTGATGCCATTGTTCAGATCACGCAATTGCAACCGCGGGTCACAATCAATAATCGCGTCTACTTTGAACAAACGTCACCGATCGCTGAGCTGGCACTGATTTCCCGAAAACTCGAAGTCGAGCACGAATTTCTTCACACCTGGGCTGGAAGCACGAAACGGCTGCGTTTGCACGGAACCTATACGGCGAAGGCTGGGTTCGACCTGCGCCAGGAATTCAGTGTCGCGATCTCGCCGGAGGCCACAATTGTTCGGCTGCCGCATGCCCAGCTCCTCGGCCTGGAACAAAATGCAGTCGAACTTCTGGCCTACGAAAATGGCTTTTGGAATCCAATATCCGGCGCCGACGTCCAGTCGGAGTTGGCCACGCTGGGCAAACTCGCGCGCGAGCGCGCCGCTGAACAAAATCTGGCAGAGCAAGCCGAAGAGTCCTTCCGAACACAGCTGAAATCCCGCCTCGGAAGTGCTCGGTCCCTGCACGTGGTCTTTTACGACGCCACGAAGGTGGAGTGATGCATCTTTCCGCCGGCATGATTGCACGCTAGAACTCTCGTATGTCGCCACGGAAGAAACCATTGCTCACGCTTGGTTTTGGACTCCTTGCCCTTGTCGTTCTGATTTTCTTTGCGCCACCGATTTTGGAACGCAGCATCGCAGCCTGGCTTCGCTACGAAGCCCGACGATCCGGGCTCGTTCTCACTTTTTCCGAAATTCATGCCCCACTTTTTCGCCCGGTTACAATCACCGACGTGAAAATTATCGGTGCCGGCCTCGACGCCGACCATTTTGAATTTGACGCCACCCGCATTGAAGCCGGACTCAGGTTCGCGGGAATTTTCGGGCGATCGGAAAAATCGCACCTGCTCTCTTCGCTTCGCGTTGAGCACGCAAAGTTCTTCGTCCGCGGCCGTGCTCCCCTCTCCGCCGGCCCCATCGATTGGATCGCCCTGGACAGACTCTTGCCGGAACGTTTCGAGATCTTTGCCGATCAGCTTCGTCTCGAACAATCGTTTTCTTTCATGGCTTTCCAAGACGCAAAAATCTCCGGGAATAAAGGCAACAGCGGACTGCTATCCATCGGCACAGTGGAAATGCGCGCGCCGTTTTTGGAAAAACGCTTCCCCCGCGTTCGCGGTGTTACGCGCTGGCAGGACGACCGCCTTTCCATTGGTTCGCTTAACCTACTGGAAGGTTTCGCTATCGACTCATTGGTGATCGATCTCACGGCGCTGCGAACTGGACGAGTCGGCACCGATCTCGGCGTTTCCCTTTTGGGTGGTAAAATGCGCGCGAACATTGCTACCGAACGCCCTGACAAGACGCGAATCTGGGAAGCCGCCGGCACCGCTTCCGGAATTTCGCTGCCGCAACTTGCCAATGCCCTGGGCCTGACTGTTCCGGTGGAAGGGATGGTGCATGGATCGAAGTTTACGTTTCGCGGCGATCCGCGGGATTTCTTGAACGCCACCGCTTCAATCTGGACCGAGTTAACCGGCTTTAGTTGGCGGGAGCGCAAAGCCGACGTCATTATGCTCGGTGCAAATTTTTACCGACACACCATCCAACTGCAGCAGCTCTTTATTAAACAACGCCGCAATGAATTGACCCTCAGCGGCGAAAGCGCAATCAACACAGAATGGCTAAATCCGGACTTTCGCGGCGATATCTCCGCATCGATTAATGATCTGGGTCAATTCGCCGAACTTTTTGGTGCCCAACCGGAAGCGTTCGCCGGTAAAGTGGCAGCGCGCGGCCGCATGCATGCGCATGAGCGAACCGTTGATGGCGACCTCGCTGTCACTGGCGACGGCCTGAAAATCTTTCAGCTTCCAGTCGATTCTTTAACGGCTCGCATCGGTCTGGAATCAGGTCGAGCACAGGTCGATCAGTTGGAATTAAAACGTGGCGAAGATTTTTTGCGCGCCCAGGGAAAGATTGATTTGACGCAGAAGAAATCGTTTACCCTCTCGGTCGAAAGCTGGTGCCACGAATTGGGCGATTACGCTTTGGAGTTTCCCGTGATTGGAAAATTGGCGGGTACGCTTTCGGCCAAGATTACCGGCGCCGGCGACGAGAATAGTTTCAGCAGCACCGTTTCCGGGCAAGCCGATCAATTCTCCTTTTCTGCGCAAACTAACTGGCGCAGCCACGCTATTGCCGTGAATTCACTCAAGCTTAGAGTTAATGCGAATGCCGAGGCCGAACTCAAAGGAACAATCGACCTGACCGACCGCAAACACCTTCGCGCCAATCTTTCGTCAGCGAACGAGCTGCACTGCAACGGACCATTTGCCAATCAGGCTTGCGCACATGGTTTTGAATTTTACGAGGGCGACCTGGGAGCGGCTTTTTCCGAAATTACCCTCGATGGACGCGATCTCACGCTGCGCCAACCTCCCCCGCTCGCCGCAACACAATCGATCACCCTTTGCGATGAAGCGGAATCAGGTCAGCCGTTGCAAATCAATATTCCATCGCCCGCGCAACCACCACCGGCTTTGTCGCCGTCCCCTTCTCCGACTCCCTCGCCCGCTTCTCCACCTCGGCAATGAGCCAGCGCTGCAATCGCTGCTCGAGTTCGGCTGTGACCGTTACGTGAAAGTTGGCGCCGGCATCAACGCGCACGGTTTCGCCTTCCGCAGTTTCAAAAAATAAGCGCACCGGTTGTTGGCCCGGCGAAGCCACCAGTAGCGCCTGCACTTCGCGCAGTTCATCGCTGCCGGCGTTCGCAGAAAAACGCAGGCAGAGTGGAGGCTTCTCGCTCCCATTTGCGTTCGAATTCCGCGAAACCTCTGAGGAAAGCAGACGCAATTTTTCGGCCGTCGCGCGCAACGATTCGTCGCGCAGATCGAGTTTGCCACGAACCCCGACGACGCTTCCCGGCACCAGTTTTTCGGCGCACTCCAGATAAAGCTCATTCCAAATTACGAGCTCGAGCGTGCCGGTTAAATCTTCCAGCCAAACCACCGCAAACGGTTTTCCTTCCTTTCGAGTGAATTTTTTGTCCACCTGCGTGATTGCACCGGCTACCCGGAAAATAGCGCGATCGGAAAGTTCTGTGAGTGACGCAATCGTTTGATATTTTCCGTTCGCAATCACTTCCGCATACGCGTCGAGGGGATGTCCAGTCACGTAAAAGCCGAGCAACTCCTTTTCGTAACTCATCTTCTCGCGATCGCTCCAGGGTGAGACGGTTCGCTTCCGTGGCGGCGCAACATGTTCGTGCTCTTCGCCGAAAAGTGAGACTTGCCCGGCCATTCGATCACGAAGCGCGGCAGCCGACGCAGCAAGTGCATCATCAATGCAGGCGAATAGTCCCGCGCGTTCGCGCTGCCGGAAATCAAATGCGCCACATTTCACGAGTGACTCGAGCATTTTCCGATTCGCGACACGGGAATCGAGCCGGCTGCAAAAATCTTCCAGCGATTTGAAGTCGCCGCCCCGCTCGCGTTCGCGAATGGCAAGCTCCATCGCCCCTTGCCCGACATTCTTGATCGCAGCGAGTCCAAAACGGATGGCCTTCCCCTGTACAGTTGCCGGCACAAATTTTAACCCGCTCCGATTCACATCCGGCGGCAAAATGGTAATGCCCATACGTTTGCATTCTGATACAAGCACCGAAATTTTTTCCGTGTTATTGATTTCGTTCGAGAGCAGGCCGGCCATGAATTCCACCGGATAATTCGCTTTCAAATATGCCGTCTCGTAACTGATGAGCGCATAGGCCGCGCTATGGCTCTTGTTGAATCCGTAGCCGGCGAATTTCTCCAGTAAATCGAAAATCGCATTCGCCTTCTTCTGGCCGATGTTGTTGGTGCGCGCGCAACCGGCAATGAAGTTGGCCCTCTCTTTCGCCATCTTTTCCTTGTCCTTCTTGCCCATCGCGCGCCGGAGCAAATCGGCCTGGCCCATCGAATACCCACCCAGTTTGCTCGCCGCGGCCATTACCTGCTCCTGATAAATCATTACCCCATAGGTGTCGGCGCAGATTTCCTCCAGTAGCGGATGTTCGTATCTAATTTTCGTTAGCCCCTTCTTGCGTTTGATATAATCGCCGATCAGTTCCATCGGCCCCGGTCGATAAAGCGCGATCAAAGCGATGATGTCGTCCAGCTTTCGCACGTCGAACTGCTTGGAGACCGAGGTGATCCCACCCGATTCCATTTGAAACAAGCCAATGGTTTCGCCCCGATTGTAGAGGTCGAATGCTTTCTGGTCGTTGAGCGGAATGTCTTTAATCTCAAATTTCGGCTGGGCCGTTCGGATCAAATTCACAGTGTCCTCAATCACGGTCAGCGTCTTTAATCCCAAGAAATCCATTTTCAGCAGCCCGAGATCGTTCAGCGGATTCATCGAATACTGGCTGACGATGTCGTTTCCTTTGACGTCGCGGCAGAGCGGCACGTAGTCGGAAAGATCGCGATCGCTGATAACAACGCCTGCGGCGTGCACCCCGGCGCTGCGCGACAATCCTTCCAACGCCGTCGCGTGCTCCATCAGCTGTTTTGTCTGCGGCTCAGTTGCAACTGCTCTTTTCAGCTCAGGATTTCTCTCCGCAGCGGAACTCAGCGTGATGTTCAACTCGTTTGGGATCATCTTGGCGATGCGGTCACCATCCCGCACGCTCAAGCCCATCACGCGCGCTACATCACGCACCACACTACGCGCTTTCAATCGGCCAAAGGTGATGATCTGTGCGACGCGACGCTCGCCGTACTTTTGTCGGACATATTCGAGAACCTCGCCACGGCGCGCTTCGCAGAAGTCCACATCGATATCGGGCGGAGAAATACGATCGGGATTAAGGAATCGCTCAAAAATCAGGCCATATTGCAACGGATCGATATCGGTAATGCCGAGGACGTAAGCGACAGTGGAACCGGCAGCCGAGCCGCGGCCCGGCCCGACCGGAATTCCTCGCTCCTTGGCGAAATGAATAAAGTCCCAGACAATAAGAATATAGCTAATAAAACCCGTTCTTTTCAGGACATCGATTTCGTAATCCAGCCGCTTGATTAACTCCTGGTCTTTTGCCGCCCGTTCGCCGTAACGTTCACCCAACCCCTTGTAACAAAGCTCGCACAAATATCCGTCGCGCGTTTTCCCCTCCGGCACCGGATACTCCGGATACTTCGACTTCCCGAATTCAATTTCGAGATTGCAACGACCGGCAATCTCGAGCGTGTTCGTGATCGCTTCCCGAAAATCGCGAAAGATTTCCCGCATCTCCGTCGGCGACTTGAAATACAGCTCGGGCTCGTACCGCATTCGCCGTTCGTCTTCAATTTTCGCCGCCGTGTTGATGCACAGCAAAACGTCGTGCGCCTTGTGATCGCTTCGTCGCAAAAAATGAACATCGTTGGCCGCGACCAGGCCAAGCCCGAACTCCCGCGCAAATTTCGGCAGATGCACATTGCATTTCTTCTGCTCGGCGATGCCGTGATCGTGCAGTTCGATGAAAAAGTTCTTTGGTCCAAAAATGTCGCGATACTCGGCGGTAAGACTTTTTGCTTTCTCAACATTATCGGACTGAAGCGCGCTGTTGATTTCGCTGGCGAGACATCCGCTCAGTCCAATCAAGCCGTCGGCATGCGCCGCCAGCAATGCCTTGTCGATCCGCGGGCGATAATAGAAACCGTCGAGATGCGCCGCGGAAATCAGCTTCACCAGATTTCGGTAGCCCGATTCATTTTCCGCCAGCAAAGTGAGATGATAGGTCGTTTCGCGTGACGGTTTTTCCTTGTGCGATCCGCTCGTGATATAAGCCTCGCACCCGATGATCGGTTTGATTCCGGCAGCTTTGGCGCACTGATAAAAATCGATTGCCCCGAAAAGATTACCGTGATCGGTAATCGCCACCGCCGGCATTTTCATTTTCACGGCCTCGTTCATTAGCTCCCGCATCCGCACGGCACCGTCGAGAAGCGAGTATTCGGTATGGAGATGGAGGTGAACGAAAGAATCGCAAGACATTCTGTGATGTGATTTAAACGGCAAAAATTTCGTCTGGCAAATTTCCCCAGCATTTCGGCGTGATTTTTCGCGCGCGCGACGCTTTTTCTGTCGTCCCGAGCGCAAGCGAGGGACCTGACCCACAATGGTAGGATCCCACAAGCCAGTTTCGTAACCGCCCGCTGTATTCGTGAGATCCCTCTCCGTCTTCGCGGTTCGGGACGACACGGCTTCTTTGTTTCGCCGCCGTTGCACTTGAGGCGCCACGCTGTAAATGCCACTCCGCTCGGACCAAAATTATTCACACAAAAACGATACTTGCTTCTCCCCAATCGCGTTGTTAAGAGAGCCCGTGCCGCAATCCGCTTTCGGTTGGCAAAGGGGCGCGCGCAGGCAAGTTTACCCGCAATGAAAAAACTCGAAGCGATCATCAAGCCTTTCAAACTTGAGGAAGTGAAAGAGGCCCTGGCCGAACTCGGCATCGAAGGAATGACGGTGACCGAAGTAAAGGGATTCGGCCGCCAGAAAGGGCACACCGAAATTTATCGCGGCAGTGAATACACCGTTGATTTTCTGCCCAAGGTGAAAGTCGAGGTCGTGCTCGCGGACGATATGGTGGAGAAAGCAGTCACGGTGGTGGTAGGCGCGGCCAAAACTGGCAAGATCGGCGACGGCAAGGTTTTTGTTCTTCCCGTTGAACATGCCGTTCGCATCCGAACGGAAGAGATCGGCGAAAAAGCGGTGTGAGCCGTAGGGCTCACGCGTTGAAGCGTTGCAGCGTTGATGCGTTAAAACGGAGTGAGCGAGTTAAATTTTTTTTGACAATGTAACCCTATTTTTCACGCCTCCCCCCTTCAGCCCTTTGCCGCTTTTTCCATGAACTCTCAACCATCAACCATCAACCGCTTAAATGGCTAAAGACAAAACGACACCGTCCGACGTTTCTAAAATGATCAAGGACCGCGAGGTGAAACTCGTGGACTTTAAATTCGCTGATCTGCCAGGCACGTGGCAACATTTCACCACCACCCTCACGGAGTATAACGAAGACATCTTCACCGACGGCCTCGGCTTCGATGGCTCGAGTATCCGCGGTTGGAAGGTGATCAACGCCTCCGACATGCTCGTCATTCCCGATCCCAGCACGGCTTGGATCGATATTTTTAACGCCGAACCGACGTTGTCGCTCATTTGCACTATCGTTGATCCGATCACACGCGAACCGTACGATCGCGACCCACGCGGGATCGCTGAAAAGGCGGAGGCCTATTTGAAAAGCACAGGCATCGCCGACACAGCGTTCTTCGGACCCGAAGCGGAATTTTTTATTTTTGATGATGTGCGTTTTTCCGCTGGGCCGAATTCCGCCTTTTACCAGATCGAAAGTATGGAAGCGCATTGGAACAGCGCACGCGAAGAATTTCCGAATCTCGGTTACAAAATTCGCGCGAAGGAGGGCTACTTCCCGGTGCCGCCGGCTGACACGTTACAGGACATTCGCAATGAAATGTGTCTCGAGCTGGAAAAAGCGGGCGTGCCGATTGAGCGGCAACATCACGAAGTCGCCACTGCTGGTCAGGCAGAGATCGACATTCGTTTCGCGCCACTGAAGGAAATGGCCGACCACATGCAGTACTACAAATACATCGTCCGAAATGTGGCCAAGCGGCACAACAAAACCGTTACTTTCATGCCCAAGCCGCTCTTTGCCGATAACGGCAGCGGCATGCATACCCATATCTCACTTTGGAAAAGCGATAAACCGCTCTTTGCCGGGAATGGCTACGCCGGACTTTCCGATACCGCGCTGTTTTTCATCGGGGGGATTTTGAAACACGCACCTGCACTCACCTGCATCACAAATCCCACCACGAACAGCTACAAACGGCTCGTCCCTGGATTTGAGGCACCCGTTAACCTCGCTTATTCCGCGCGTAATCGTTCCGCCGCGATCCGCATTCCCACTTACTCTGCCAATCCAAAATCGAAACGCATCGAGTTCCGCACACCCGATCCCGCGGCCAACCCATATCTCGCTTTCAGCGCGCTCCTGCTCGCAGGCTTGGACGGAATTCAAAGCCGCATCGACCCCGGTGATCCGCTCGACAAAAACCTCTACGATCTGCCGCCCGAGGAACTCGCCAACGTCCCGAGTGTGCCCGATTCCCTCCGAGGTGCCATGGAAGCTTTGGAAAAGGACCATGATTTCCTCCTTAAAGGCGATGTCCTCAATTCCGATTTCATCGCGAACTGGCTGGAGATGAAACAAAAGGAATACGACGCCCTACGATTGCGCCCCCACCCGTACGAATTCAGCATGTATTACGACGTATAGGCGCGCATCAGATTACTCCTGTCATCCTGAGCGGAGTGTAGCGTAGTCGAAGGATCTCTAACTATTTTCGGATTCCTAAGACCTGGTTCCCAAACTGAATTCGGGAACCTACCTGTGTTCTCGACTCTGTTTCGTCTCGCTTCGGACTGCAGACGATTCCAAGCTCATTTGGGAACGAGTTTGATGAGGACTTCGCCTAGCGAAAACATTTTTGCGCCAGTCAAACGCCGGCCACCATATTTTGTCCTGGCCGTCCTCGCAGCCTTTATCCTGATGATGTTTTGTACGACATTTCCGGATCAGTTGATTCTCTTTCCTAGCACGCAACGCATCGACGCGCACGGCGCCGCGCGCGAAATCATTCCATTCAATAATGGTGAGCTGGAAATCTGGACTGCGCGTTCGCATGTCGCGAAAGAACACGATCATGTCGATACCTACATCTTGCGTTTCTATGGCAATGCCGATCGCGCAGATCGCTGGGCCGGGCTCGAAGCCGACGCATTCGGCGAACGGGCCGTCGAAGTCTGGGCAGTAAACTATCCAGGCTTCGGCGGCAGCACCGGTCCGGCACGACTAAAACGAATGGGTGAGGCCGGTGTTGCGGCCTTCGACGCGCTAAAAACAAAAGCCGACGGTAAACCAATCTATGTTTTCGGCGCCAGCATCGGGAGCGCGGTCGCACTGCATGTCGCGGTCAACCGCGACGTTCGCGGTCTCGTTCTCCACAATCCGCCACCGCTACGCCAAATTATTTTACGCAACTACGGCTGGTGGAATCTTTGGCTCCTTGCCGGACCTGTCGCCCTGCAAATCCCACGCGACCTCGATAGTGTTGCCAACGCAAAACGCATTCATGCACCTGCTATTTTCCTTCTGGCCGAGAACGACGAGATCGTTCCCCCAAGATTTCAGCGCCTGGTTGTCGATTCCTTCGCCGGGCAGAAACAGCTGATCCCATTGCCGGGCGCATATCACAATTCTCCAATCGAAGGTCCGGTCGTGGCCGAAATTCATCACGCCTACGATTGGTTATTTGGCGCCGGGCCCTCACCGTAGCAGAGGCGTCCCGCCGTGGGGCCAACGGGCATCCTGCCCGTTGCTGAAGGAACATAGACATTCCGGTCTGTGCGCCCAGCGGACATGTTGCCCGCTGTCGCCCCAGCGGGTTTGAAACCCGCTGGGCACACAGGCTCGAAGCCTATGTTCCGCTTCTTTGACGCAGACCCACCCGGCTCTCGAATTCCCTTGCAACTTTGCCAGCTAGCCTGATGTTCAGCCACATATTATGAGCTTGCTCGCGAGCTTCATGAATCTGGCTGGGCCAGATTTGATCGTCATTTTGCTGATCATCCTCGTCCTCTTCGGGGCAAAAAAATTGCCGGAATTGGCGCGTGGAATGGGACAGGCAGTGCGCGAATTTCAAAAAGCGAAGGACGAATTCAGCGACGAGCTGAATAAAGCCGACAAGGCCGAAGAAAAAACCGTGCGTCCTGCGCAAGCAAACGTTCCGCGAATCGAGTCTGGCACGACCGGAACACAACCCGATCCGAACCAAGCAGTCGCTCCCGGAAACCGCGCCGACCAGGTCTAAGGGCAGTCCGCCTCCTTGTGGAGTAGACCTCCCGATCGAGTTACCAGACCTCGTCTTGGAGAAGATTGACGAATATGGTTAGACCCGAAAGACTTGAGATGAACTGTCGAGACATCCAAAGAATCGGTCTGAGTGTCGCGGAATCATATCTGCCTCGTGTAGGCTAACTGCAAGATGGAGCGGCGACATATCAAATGGCTTCCGCTGTTGTTGGCGGGCTTGTTTCTCGCCTATCAATATTTTTCGTCCGAGAAATTCGTGAATCCGGAGACGGGGAGAAAGAGTCACGTCGCCATGTCCCCCCAGGAGGAAGCATCCCTTGGGCTACAAAGTTATCAGCAGGTGCTGGCACAGTCAGAGACGGTCGATTCCGGACCGGAGCTGGACATGGTCAAACGAGTAGCATCTCGACTAGCGACGGCAACGGGCAGAGCCGGTGCGGATTTTAATTGGGCCGTGTCCTTAATTCGTTCGCCTGAGGTAAACGCATTCTGTTTACCGGGCGGCAAGATAGTTGTCTACGCAGGCATTTTGCCGACGTCGCGGAATGAACCTGGCCTTGCGACCGTTCTTGGTCACGAGATGGCGCATGCTACTTCGCGACATGGTTCGCAACGCGTTTTAGAGCAAAATCTAGCCCAAACTGCACTTACCGGTGCAGCGATCTCGCTCTCGGATATGGACTATGATAAGCAACGCGCGGTGATGGGTGCGCTTGGCGCCGGTGCTCAATTCGGCGTCCTCATGCCATTCAGCCGTAAACATGAAGCGGAAGCGGATTCGATTGGGCTTCTTTACATGGCGCGCGCCGGTTACGATCCGCGTGAGAGTATCCGCTTTTGGCAACGGATGGAAAATGCCGCTACCGTCCAACCACCTGAGTTTCTTTCCGATCATCCGTCACACGGCAGGCGCATTCAGCAACTGCAAGCGGAAATGCCGAAAGCGTTGGAGGAATATAACAAATCCTCGCATTCTGATACCCCTACTTCGATGTAAGTCGCGTACGTCAGGCTACCAGCAGCCCGGATACAACCAATTCTAGTGCGGTCCGCCGTGCTCGATCTCAAGCAACTGCGGCATGAGCTTGTCGTCGGCATGATCGAGCGATTTCAAAAGCAGCAGGTAAAAAGCAATTACTCCGACGAACAACGTGACCGTAATGGCCAAATGATGAGGTCGAAGGTGTTGCCACCTCGGCATAAATGCGATCAATCCGAAAATACTTAATAATACGATGACGGCGTCGAAACTGGCGCGCTGCCAGTAGCTACCGCCCAGGTGTAGCCACATCCCGAATTCATCAAAGGTGAGCGCCATCCCGACTCCATATATGACCGCGCTGGCAGCTCGCTGGGCCTCGTTCAGTTTCACGAAAAGAAGGACTGCTGCGATCGTGGAGAGCAAAAAGATGCCGTAGTTCAAGTGATGGACATGCGTTCCGCCAAGGTACAGAAATAGATCTGGTAAACGGCGTGTCATGATCAGAATGACCAGCGTCCGCGAAGCGATGAAGGTGAGCAGGAAAGCCACAAAGATGAGACGTGCCAGATGGCGGGTCGCTGACGCCGGTGAATTCATCCCGAATCTGTGCGGTAACCGGCGACAAATAGCAACTCGCCTGATTTTGCCTGTCCCAGATTTCAGCTAAGCTGGAAGGAAGTATGCCGAACTATCTCGTTGTCAGCACGAGCGGAAATCCCGAAAGCAACAGCCGGTGCATGGGACAGGCCGCCTTCGATTGGCTCAAGAAAGCAAAAGTGAATTGCGAATGGCTCGACATCAGCAAGCTGGAACTACCAATGTGCGACGCCGACGCCTGTTACAATCATCCTGCCGCGAAAAATATTACTGCCGCGATCGAACGGGCTGATGGAATCATGGTGGCCACCCCGGTTTACAACTACGACGTCAGTGCCGCTGCCAAGAACATGGTCGAGTTAACCGGCAGCGCCTGGGAAGATAAGGTAGTTGGCTTTCTCTGCGCCGCCGGTGGCATGGGAAGCTATATGTCGGTAATGAGTTTTGCCAATAGCCTGATGCTCGATTTCCGTTGTCTAATCATTCCGCGATTTGTCTATGCTACCGGCGATTCTTTCAACGGCAGCAAGCTCACCGACGCAAAAATCGTCAAACGAATTGAACAAGTCGCCGCCGAGCTTGTACGAGTGACCAACGGAGTGTACAGCAAGTGAACTACTGGATCGGGACATCCGGTTTCCAATATGCAGAATGGAAGGGAAACTTTTACCCGGAGGATTTATCGACGGCCAAGATGCTGCCCTTTTATGCCGAGCGACTCAATACCACGGAAATTAACTACACCTTTCATCGCATTCCAGCTCCGAAAACGATCGAGAACTGGTGCAAGCTGACGCCCGAGACGTTTCGGTTCACTCTGAAAGCGCCGCAAAGGGTTACTCATTTTGCAAGATTGCGGAATTGTGGGGATACGGTGGACTACTTTTTTGATGTAGCCACCGGATTAGGCACGCGTCTTGGCCCGGTTTTATTTCAGCTTCCACCCAGTTTGAAGAAAGATGCTGCTCTGCTTGAGCATTTCACGGAATCGTTGCCGGCGAGTATGCGAGCAGCTTTTGAATTCCGTCACGAATCCTGGTTGGAGGACGAAATATTTGCGCTATTGCGGAAGCGAAATGTCTGCTTGTGCATTGCCGATACGGACAAGCTACAGACGCCGCAAATCACGACGGCTGACTGGGGGTACCTGCGTTTACGACGCGAAGATTATCAACCGGATGACGTGAGTCGATGGGCCGATGTAGTCAAGGCACAACACGATAGGTGGTCGGACGTTTTTGTCTACTTCAAGCATGAAGAGGCCGGGATTGGGCCAAAACTCGCGACGCAGATGATGCAGCTGCTGTAGCGGCGGTCTACCTGTCGCGCCCCGCAGTGCCTCGAAGGCGGATGACCGCCGATTACTTAGTGTTCGGCGGGTCCGAGCTGGACTGGCATAGAAACAGCCCCTCCTTCTTACGCTACCGCGCGGCGCTTCTGCTTAACCAGTGCGCTCGATGATCTGCGACCGTCTCGACCGGAACCACGCTTTACCTTTAACGATTGATTCCGGTTTAGGCTTTCCTGAAGAACTTTGACCAGATCAACCACGTTAGTAGCGCGCGGCTTTACCTCTATCTTGGGGCCAATCTCTTTCTTGTTAGCTTTTTGCTCGATTAGTTCCATCACCGCATCGCGATATTCGTCACGATACTTCTTTGGCTCCCACGTGCTCGACATGCTTTCAATGAGCGCGTGTGCCATCTTCAGTTCTTTTTCGTTCAGCTCGGTCTTCGGCCGATTCAGTTCGTCCGGTGTCAGAACTTCACTGGCGAAATGCATCAGCTCCAAAATCAAAAATAGCCCATCGGGTTTGACCGCAGCTAGGTATTCCCGATTACTGATAACGACCTTTGCAATTCCAATCTTGCCGGTACCGCTGAGCGCCTTGTGCAATAAGGCGTAAGCTTTCTCGCCACCTTTTTGAGCTTCCAAAAAGTAAGGCCTATAAAAAAACTTCGGATCGACCTGTTCCAGTTCCACGAAATCAGTAATGTCAATGGAATGAGTCGATTCGATCCGCACCTTCTCAAAGTCTTCGTCCTTTAGCACAATGTACCGGCCACGCTCATATTCGAAACCTTTAACGATTTGATCGGCCGCAACTTCTTTCATATCGGCCTCGGCTACCTTCTTGTATTTAATCGGGCTCAGGTCGCTCACGCGGAGTTGACGAAAACTCAACTTCTCCTCGCGCGTGGCGGGATAAACGGAAATCGGAATATAAACCAGCCCGAAGCTGATGCTGCCTTTCCAAATAGGACGCATAATTTTCGAGGCTCGCAGTTTAAATAGGACAATGCCTCTTGTCAACGGTGTCGCCCGACCCCGGAACAGCAACAATCAAGCCATCCGAATAGCGGCCACTTACCATGGTGGCAGGTAAACAAACGATATCGCGATTACGCTTTCTTACTTCGGGGTTTTGAATTGCCCACCGGCAGTGACTGCGCGCGTGCAGCGGCACGCTGTGCATCTTGTATGCGTCCCACTGCGCGGTACTCCTCGGACAGATGTTGCCACGGCAACCGGTGGTTGGGCAATAGCTGCGTCGCTCTTTCAAACGCTTTCACGGCATCGGGGTGATTGCCTTTCTTTTGATAAGCCAGTCCAAGGTTTTCCCAGACTGGTCCGAAGTTCGGCGCTAAACTTGCGCCTTTTCGAAGATAGAATATTCCCTCGTCCACCTGTCCCGTTGTCGTCAAGCAGTATCCCAATTGTGATTGCACAAGGTAATCTCGCGGCGCCAAACGCGCAGCACGCTGCAAGGGTGGAATCGCCTGGGCCAGGCGGTTTACACTAATATAGCTATAGCCTACCAACGCCAACATGGCGGCACTATCCGGTGCTACTTCAGCTGCCTTCGAGACAGCGTCCAAAGTAGCTTCAATGTGCCCCAGCTCCTTCTCGGCGCGCGCTAATTGCAACCACGTAAACACGAAAGAGGGCGCAAGTTCGGTCGCTTTCTTAGCGTATCGCCGGCTTTCCTCTTTGCGACCCAAGCTTTGGGCACAATCGCTCATAAAAAAGTACGGAATAAAAGAGTCTGGTTCGAGTTCCGCGGAACGTTGAAGATGTGCCAGTGCCGCGGCAAAGTGGCCCTGGGCATCTTCTGCCAGCCCCAGGCCAAAGTGCGCATCGGCTGAGCGAGGTTGAATGCCAGCAGCGGTATGGAAAGCAGAAGTCGCTTCCCGATATTGACGCAAACTACAGGCTAAGGATCCGCGGAGACAATATGCCGGGGCGCTGTGCGGGTAACGTTCGGTCAATTTGCGAGTAAGATTCATGGCCCGCCGATAATCTCCCTTACCAATAGCGGAGATGGCCTGCTGCCCCAGAGGGTCCCGAAACGCGGGATCTTGCTGTTCTGCGCGCTGAACGCGCGGCTTAAGCACCTTCTCTGGCGGCGGAAGCTTGTTGAGGAGCTTGTCAATGGGCGCATCCTGAGCGAAGGCACCGGAAACAAGAACGAGCGCCCACAAAATCGCGATGCTAGGAACGACCCAAAAAGAAAAGGTCATCTTGGTTTCTACCAAATTATCGTGCCAGTTCTACTTTTGAAACTCTTTCTCCCGAAAGGCCACCGCCGGAACAGCCGGCGAATGCCCCTTGTTTACTCGAGAATTATTATTGCCGGATCGCTGATCCTGATCGTGAACCAGGCGGGTGCTGCTTGCGTCTGGAAAGTCACGAGCGGCATTAATGTCCTTTATCTCGGAGGTTCCATCCATGCGTTGAAAAGCAGCGATTATCCTTTGCCGGCTGCCTACAATCGTGCCTTTGAGGCCTCCGATCGGCTTGTTTGCGAGGTGGACCAGAAGGCGCTCCTGGAATCGAGTAAAGGAATACTCAAAGCCGGCCAATATCCGAAGGGCGACAGTCTGAAAAATCACGTCGATCCGCGAACTTACGACTACTTGCGACGCGTTTTTAAACTGTTAAACGTCCCGGAAAGGAAATTTGCGCGCTATCGGCCTTGGTTTCTTTCTCTCGTACTTCAAACCCCCGAATTGCACGGAATGTCCGAAACATTGGGCGTAGAAGAATTCCTGATTCGACGTGCGCGCGCCAATTCTAAACCAGTGTCTGGCCTCGAATCGGCACGCGAACACGCTGACGTCTTCCTCGGCTTAACTGATCGGCAAAGTGAAGCAATGTTGCTGATGATGTTTCTGCCGGCGCAACGCGGCACGGGGAGCACGGGTGATGAGATCGCAAAAGCGTGGAGGCGAGGAGACGCGGATACGGATACCCGGATCATGCTGGATGAGTTCCGCAATTTTCCTTCGCTCGGGGAACGATTTCTGACTGATCGCAACCGCAAATGGATTCCGAAAATCGAGGGCTACTTGCAAAGCGGTAAGACCTATTTTGTCGTCGCCGGCACGGCTCATATGGGTGGACCCGACGGCGTAATCGCCCTCTTGCGTAGTCGCGGCTATCACATCGAACAGCTTTGATTCTTTGGTCCTGGGTTTAAGGCTGACGGTCCGGCGACAAAGAAAATCGTGGATGACGAGGTTGACATTGTTCAGACCGGAACATCATCTCTCACGCCAGCAGAGCTTGGAGATAGCTGGGAGGCAGCGAAAGGCGATAAACTGAATAGCAGCCGCAGTAATAACAGTATCAACGATACCAAGACTGTCTTTATCTACCTATATACGCGCGGCGAACCACAAGAGTAGGTCGTTCTGGAAGCTACTGGCCCTCCTGAGGAAAAAATTACGCACGTCAAACATCGTCTCCTCTTCCCAAGCCAGAAGTAGAGAACGAAGATTAAAACCTGGAGGTTCGCGCTGCCGAGCACGCCATACCCCCGTAGCGGCGAGTCTTGCCGGGAGCGGCAACTCCCATCCGGCTCGCGCCATTCCGAGTTCTTTTCTCTGCCTCCGTTTCTCTACTCCGCCAGTGGCAAGAATTTTTCGCGCACTACTTTGTCATCTTTGACCGTGTAAATGCCGACCTCGGACATCTGCATCCGCTTTTTCGAATTCTTATCCGTCGCATCGATGTCAAAGCGCACGACAAACGTATCATCGGCAATGAACGGACCGCTTACTTTCGAGTCGTGCACTTCCATGTTCTTCTCCCACCAGTCATTTTTGCCACGGACCTTGTCGATGCCTCGCATCTCCGCCGGCATGCCTGCCACCTCGTGCGGTTCCACACTGACAATGTTCTCCGCATAAAGCTCATCGACTGCCTTTTTCCATTCGGTTCCTTTGCAAAGCTCTACCAATCTCATCGCTACATCTTCCGTACTCACGTTTCCTCCCTTTTTGATTTTTTGTTTTTATCTAACTGAAGCTGCGACCTCGCGCCGCAGCTTCGCGTTTGATTTTTTTACCTGAGGCGCTGGCTGAATAACTCCAAAGACGTTGCCAGCCGGATCTTCAGCATAGGCTAACCAACCAACATTCGGAATTTGCATCTTCGGCACACAAATCTTCCCCCCGCTCTCCTCAATTTTTTTGATCGACCGATCGAGCGAGGGCACCGCAACCGTATTGATCGTTCCCGGATTCTGGCCCTCCCGAGGCCGAGTCAGACCGCCATTGATTCCCGGATCTTTGTCGTTACCGGTTCTGACAACCCAATATTCGAACGGTCCGCCCTCGAACTTCTGGAACTTCCAACCAAAAACGTCCTCGTAGAACGGTTGGACCGCCTCCGGGTCATCCGTGTAAATTTCGAAATGTATCACGCGCTGCATATTTCCATCCTTTCTAGCGAATGTGTGTGTCTTCTATAATGCGCTGCCCCTCAACGTCGCACCGCAATCATTAGATATTGGCTGACATGGACGCAGGACAGGCGTTCCCCCCACTAATTATGTTTCGTTCGGTGCAATGAGTTTGGCCCTTTTTCTGAAAAAGTTGCGAGGCGATCATGAAAAGTCGTAATCGCGACATACTTCCACGGACAAGCCGCCCATTCTCTCCGCAGGTCGGAGCCAGACTGGCGTTAGTGCCTGTGCTATGAGATGAAACCAGAATCAGGTCGACCTCTCTTTTTCGCGAAACCGGCTGCCTTTCGCGCATGGCTCGACAAACATCACCAGACGACGCCCGAGCAATGGATCGGCTTTCATCGAAAAGCTTCCGGACTACCCAGCATTACCTGGCCTGAAGCAGTCGACGAAGCCCTTTGCTTTGGTTGGATCGACGGTTTGCGAAAAACGATCGACGCGGGGAGCTACAAAATTCGTTTCACGCCGCGTCGCCCCAACAGCATTTGGAGCGCAATCAATATCGCGCGGATGAACGAACTTATTCGTGAAGCTCGAGTTCGCCCTGCGGGGATAACGGCCTTTCAGAAACGCACCTCCGCGAAATCTCACGTTTACAGCTATGAAAATCGCAAAGCCGCGAGATTGAGTACCGCAGCAACGAAATTGTTCCGCGCCGAGAGCACCGCATGGAAATTCTTTCAACAACAACCCAAATCCTATCGACAAACCGCGATTTGGTGGGTGGTTAGCGCGAAGCGCGCACAAACCCAGGAAAATCGGCTACAACAGCTCATCACCTCGTCCAAAGCTGGTCGCAGAGTATGGTGATAACCGGTTAGACATTCGATGCTCTTGTAGAAGAGTTGCTTTTCGGGCCTGTGACCTCTGAACTCCAATGACTCTTCCATCTGATGCTCTCGCGACCCTCCATCAATGGGTCCAATCGGAAAGCCTGCGAAAGCATTGTTACGCCGTGGCTGATTCGATGAAGCATTTCGCGCAATTGAGAGGCGAAGATCCGGATACTTGGGAAGCCGTCGGACTATTGCACGACATGGATTACGAGCGTCATCCGAACCTGGAACGGAGCTCCACCGAAGGTCATCCCTTTGTCGGTGTGGCGTGGTTGCGCGAGCACGGCTGGAGTGAAGAGATCTGCCGCGCGATTCTTTCACACGCTGATTATTCAGGCGTGTCTCGTGAAGCGCCGCTGGAGAAAACGCTTTATGCTGTCGATGAGCTGAGCGGATTCGTCATTGCGGTAGCGCGCGTTCGTCCATCGAAGAGCATTCATGAAGTCGATCTCACGTCTGTAAAAAAGAAAATGAAAGATAAAGCCTTCGCTCGTGCAGTGAATCGCGAAGACATCATGCGTGGTGCGGAAGAATTGGGTATGCCGCTGGATGATGTGATTGCACAGGTCATCGCGGCGTTAAAGTCGGACGCCGCGCGGCTGGGCCTTCAGGGTTCCCTGCTCTGTGATCCTGAGCGAAGCCGAAGGATCTCTCGATTTCTCGACTGATCGACCATCACGACACCGCAGACAATGCGCAAGATGCCCATTGGTCCCACAGGCCTGTGCTACAACGGACGCCCCGGCTGCGCAGGGCGACTATATCGCTTCAACGCTTCAACACGTTAACGCTTTAACGTTTTACCAATTTTCCAGTAGCTCGCGCGTCTCGGCTACGCCCGCATGCCAAATTTTTGTCATCTCTTCATCTGCACGCTGATAATGGCCGCCATAGTTGCCATCCTTCAGGTAGTCGCGCAAGGACCGCGGGTCCAGCTGACGCAAATATTCGAGGTCACTCATCGGCTTTTGTTCGCTGGGCATGGAAACATTGGCCAATCGCGTCCATGGAAAATTTTCCATCCATGAAGCATGCGATGCGATGGAATCGATCGCCGACACTTGTGCCCAGGTCTTGGGTGCATTCCACCAATTGTGAAACTTCACCCTCACGCTTGGATGATCTGCCATCCATTCACTTACCAGTGATTGCGCCGGCGTGTTACCGCCGTGTCCATTGACAATCAGTATTCGCTTGAACCCCTGCTGCCCCATTGCATCAAGAAGATCGCGAACCACCCGCAAGTAAGTATTCACCCGCAGTGTAATCGACCCGGGGAAGGCGCGGAAGTAAGGTGTTATTCCGTATGCTACGACGGGAAAGACCGGTACCCCGACGGGCTTGGCC
>JBKPMO010000138.1:0-13131 GCA_046732175.1 Verrucomicrobiota bacterium | reverse complement strand
GAGATTCTTGTATTCAACCAATTCTATCGGCCGCTGCCTGGACGTCCGCGGGAAAATCCGACATCTCAAAGACCTGCCGAATCTCGATCACGTCGCCGTCCTGCGCCGGGCAGCGCTTCATCCAATCGACGACCTGCTGCTTCGACTCGGCGTCCAGCATCCAATAGCCGCCAACCACTTCCTTGGCTTCGATAAACGGGCCGTCCGTAATGCTGGCCTTGCCTCCCGAAAATGCCAAGCGCGCGCCGGTCGTCAGCGGCTGCAGCCCGTCCAGCGAAAGCAGCGCGCCAGCTTTCTTCAGCTCCTCGTTGAACTTGCCCATCTTCGCCATCATCTCCGCATCCGGCGTAAATTGCGGATCCGTCTTCTTAACGCTTTTCGGCTGATACACCGCTGGGATCATGAATACTAGGAATCGCATACGATTTCTCCTCTGTTTGAATTTCCGAAAGCATCGTCATCGGACAGCTTTTTCGCAACGCTCGAGTAACCGCGGCGCTTCCATCCGTTTTGCCCAGGCCGCGAATGCCGGCGTCGGACCGCGCCAGCGCAGCGTCTCGACCTTCTTAAAGAGTCGCGCATCGCTGCGCAGGGTCGCGAGTTTCTTGAAGAGCAAGGCGAGATCGCGCTGTTTGCCGAGAACGTTTGACGGGAAGTTTTCGATCCGACCGTAGCGGTTCAGGAGCTGAGCGGCGGTCCCGGCGCCGATCCCAGGGATGCCGGGGTAGCCGTCGGCGGCATCGCCCACGAGCGCGAGCAGGTCCGGAATGAGCGACGGATCGACGCCGAACTTTTCGCGTATGCTAGCCGCACCGCGAATGATTTTGCGTCGGCCGTCGATCTGCACCACGCGCGTACCGCGCACGCATTGCGCCAGATCCTTATCGGGCGTCCAGATTGCGACTTTCTCGACCTTCTTGTCCCTCGACGCGAGATGCGCGGCCGAAGCGAGCGCATCATCGGCTTCGAGCTCGATCATCGGCCAGACGACAACGCCCATCGCCGCCAGCGCCTCTTCGAGCGGATGAAATTGCGCGAGCAATGCGGGCTCGATGCCGTCGCCGGTCTTGTAGCCCGCCCAAAGCCGATTGCGAAACGATTCGATCACATGGTCGGTGGCGACGCCGATGTACGTGTCCCCCTGTTCGATCATCGCGAGAATCCCTTGAAGAACGCCGATGACCGCACCGTAAGGTCGGTCCACGCCGCGTGAGGCGGAGCCTTTTACGCGGGTGAATCGGCGCAACCCGTAGAAATGACGAAACAGCTCATAGGTGCCGTCGATAAGATGAACGATCATTTTCGGTCAATTGTTAGATTTCTTGGCGGCGCCCTCAAAGGCTGCCGATAGGATCAAATGTCAAATGTTTAGACGCGACCCCCGTCTGGATCCCAATTATCCTTGCCGCGATCCTACGACTGACGCACCAAGGGAATTGAAATGAAGCGACTTGCTGTCTGCCTCGCTCTGTGTGCGCCGCTTGCCGTCATGGCAAACCCTGCCGCGCCCTCCGAAGCGCCCGCTTCGTCCTACCAGCAATTGGCGGCCTTGTTCACCGATTGGCGCGCGTTCAACCATCCCGCGATCGTCAATGGTCGGCCGGATTACGCCGCCACCGCCATGGCGAAGAAGGCGGAGGGGCTCGCCTCTTTCCGCACGCGTCTCAAAGCCATCGACACCAGCGGCTGGTCGAGCGAGCAGAAGAACGACTATCGCGTTGTCGAGGCCGAAATGAACGGTCTCGATTTCTTCCTTCGCATCCTCAAGCCATGGCAGCGCGACCCGGACTTCTACGCCACCGTTTTCCCGGAAATGAGCGACGTTCCCGCGCACGAAGGACCGTCGGCCGAGCCGAACATCGACCTCTTCGCCTACAAATTCCCATTGTCGCCCGCCGACGATACCAAGCTCACCGAATTAATCGGCGCGATCCCGGCGCTCCTCGCCGACGCCAAGGGAAACCTCGCCGGAAGCACCGCCCACGACCTGTGGGCTTACGGCGATCGCGCCTTTGCCGGCCAGGCCGATTTCCTCGCCCAATGGCAGAAGGGCGCTCTGCAACTGCGCGACCTCGGCGGCACCCGTAAAATCTCGCTCGACGGGGCGAGCCCCGCACTCCAGGCGGCGGTCGAAAAGGCTCGCGTCGCGAGCGTCGACTTTGCCGCATATATTAAGGCCGAGGCTCCCAAACGCCAGGGCCCCTCGGGCGTCGGCAAGGACAATTACGACTGGTGGCTGAAGAACGTTATGCTCTCACCGCTGACCTACGACCAGCAGGTCGGACTGCTCGAGCACGAGCTCGACCGGTCGCTCTCGTCCCTGCGGCTGGAAGAAGCGCGCTACCGCGACAAGCCGCCGATCACTCCCATTGAGGACCCCGGCGCCTATGCCGCGATGAGCCGGGCCCATGCCGAGAAACTCTACCGGCTCTGGGTCGACACCGGCACAGTCGCCGACAAACCCTATGCGCACGCCGCGCTCCTGGCCCAGGCGCCGACCTACGTCCCGTTAGCCGACCGCGATTTCTTCAGTCACGTCACCGCGCTCGACCCGCTTCCGCTCTCCAGCCATGAATTCCACTGGATCGACCTCGCCAAGCTCGCTAACGAAGCGCAGCCGACGCCGGTCCGCTCCCTGCGCCCATTGTTCAACATGTATGCGGACCGTTCCGAAGGTTTCGCCACCGCGATGGAAGAGATCGCGATGCAGGAGGGAGTGTACGACGACGAGCCTCACGGCCGCGAGCTGGTGTGGGCGATGCTCGCCAACCGCGCCGCGCGCGGGCTCGCCTCGCTCCGCGTCCAGAACAATGAGATGACGTTGGCCGAGGCCGGCAAATTCCACGCCGGCTGGACTCCGCGCGGCTGGTCGGACGCGAAGAGCAAGCTGGTCGGGTTCGAACAGCTCTTGTATCTGCGCCAGCCCGGCTACGGCCCCAGCTATGTCGTCGGCAAGTCGCAGCTCGACAAAATGATCGCGCGCGCCAGCCACCAGGCCGAAGCGTCGGGCAAACCGTTCAGTCTCCAACAGACCTTCGCTGCCATCTGGGGGTCGGGCATCGTTCCGCCCTCGGTCATCGACAGCGAGTTCCTCGAGCGCCTGCCCTGACGGCCAGGCATCCCTACAAGACTTCAGTCCAATCTTCGAAAACGCTCTTCGTACCCCTCTATGGTAGGGTGCTGGCGCCGCGAAAGCTCTGCGAGTTGGACGAAAGTGATAGTGTTTGAGTATAAAAGTGGGGAACCGACCCCTTTCCTTTCCCCATAGAATGGTGAGACTGCGTGAGGCGAAACCTTTTACGCGGATTCGAGTTGTGCGAGTGCAGCGAATCCGCCATCGTCGTCTGGCTTGACGTAGTTGACCTTACCATCCACTCATTCCAACTCGGAGGGAGAAGATGGCAACGAGCAAAAAGCAACTAGCGCCAAAACAGCGCGAGGATTTGCTCGCGACCTTGCAAGCCCGCTTCGAGAAAAACATGGCGCGTCATCGACGTCTGGAGTGGACGAAAGTGAAAGCGAGGTTGCAAGAGCACCCTGAAAAACTCTGGTCGCTCAATGAAATGGAACGGACCGGTGGCGAACCCGACGTCGTCGGCCGGGACAAAAATGCATTCGTTTTTGTCGATTGCTCCGCGCAAACTCCCGAGGGTCGCGTTAGTCTCTGTTATGATGACGAAGCCTTGAATTCGCGGAAGGAAAACAAGCCAAAAGGCAGCGCGGTCGGCCTGGCCAAAACCATGGGCGTCGAGCTGTTGAACGAGGAAGAATATTTCGAGCTGCAGAAACTGAGCGAATTCGACACGAAAAGATCGAGCTGGATCAAGACTCCACCCGAGATCAGAAAACTCGGCGGCGCGCTCTGGGGTGGCATTAGCTACGGCCGTATCTTTACCGGTTCGAACGGCGCGGACTCGTATTTTCGTGGCAGGGGCTTTCGTGCTTCGCTACGTGTCTGATGAAACCGCCTCGAACAGCTCTACGCGGTAGAAGTGACGGAAAAAGGAAAGTATGAATCGCCGCGCATTTATTGTCGCCGCGGCCAGTTGGGGGGCAGCGGCCGCATGGGGTTGGCCGGAACCGCGCCGTTCGCAAACTGCCTGGCGTGAACGCCGCCAACTTTTTCCGGAAGGCGTCGCTTCCGGCGATCCCGATAGCAACAGCGTTTTGTTTTGGACACGCTATCCAAGCTCCGGCAAACAAGCTCAATTGACTCTCGAGGTTGCCGAAGATGAGTTGTTTGAGCGCGTGACAGCAAGCGCACCGGTGACGGTTTCGGCGGAAGCAGATTGGACCTGTCGCGTTCTAGTGGGAGACCTGAAGCCGGCGCGGGTTTATTGGTATCGCTTTAGCGACAGCGACGGCAATGGCAGTCGCATCGGCCGTACTGTTACTGCGCCGGACAACAATGATTCTCGCAACGTCCGCTTCGCCTTCGTCAGTTGCCAGAACGCGAATCAGGGCGCGCAAAACGCGTATCGGCGCATGATCTTCGAAGACCTGCGCGCGCCCGAAAGCGAGCGGCTCGATTTCGTTCTGCACCTTGGCGATTTCATTTACGAGATCGTCTGGTATCCGGAAGATCGTCCGCAGGGCATGTACGATCGAAAGTTGCGCGACATCGTTCGCTACGGGCATGGAGAGAAGATTCACGATTTTCACATTCCGACGATGCTGGATGACTATCGCGCTGTTTACCGCGCCTATCTTCACGATCCCGATTTGCAGGATGCGCGTGCGCGCTGGCCCTTCGTCTGCATGTGGGATAACCACGAATATAGCTGGCTCGGCTGGCAGGGCCTTCAGGTGTTTGATGGAAAAGTGCGGCCGGCGCAGACCAAGAAAGTGGCTGCGAATCAGGCCTGGTTCGAGTATCAGCCGGCGCGGATCTCAAAACCGAGCGGAAGGGGGCTGAATGAATTCAAACCTCCGAAAGTGGTCGATGCGCCGATTGAGAAGTTCGATGAACATGGACTCGGGCAGGAGCCTAACAATCTTGCGGCGATAAATAGCCTGGTGGGTTATCGCGCGCTCCGCTTCGGCCGGAATGTCGAACTGATCATCACCGATCAGCGCAGTTACCGTTCCGAGGAACCGAGCGGGCTACCTGGTGCGGAGAAACTTTCCAGCGATGACTTTCCTTTTTTCACTTCCGAGGAAGCGCTCAAGATTCTGGACGCGGGCCGCGCCTACAACAACGCGCCCGAGTCGATTCGCTTCGGCCAGAACGGAGTGGAGAATTTCAGGCGCAACTCGCCTCCGCAAACCATCCTGGGCGCGAAACAAAAGGAGTGGTTCATCCAGAAACTGCGCGCCTCCAAAGCGACCTGGAAGATTTGGGGGAACTCGATCGGGACCTTGGAGATGCGCGCCGATCTGCAAAACTTGCCCGGCACTTTCGGGAAGCAGTGGCCTGCGTCGGGATACGCTTGTACGCCCAATGGGGACTGGGCGTGTGCCTATGCGGAGCGAGCGGAGATTTACGACGCCGTGCAGCGAGCCGGCACCACTGGATTTGCGATCGTGGCCGGCGATCGCCACAGCTTTTGGGCGGGCTTGGCCGCCAAAGCGCTTCCGCCCGAGCGGTTCGAGCCGGTTGGCATAGCTTTCATCACCGGTTCGATTTCAGCGCCTGGTCTTGTTGAAGCGATGGAGCACAAAATAAGCAAGGATCTTGCGATTCGTCCGCTCCTTCTCACGGACTTTGCCGGCGAGAAAAAGCCAATGCCCATGGTCAATATGTTAGTGCATCATGGCGTTCGTTCCTGTTTGGAGTATGCGAGAAGCCGCGATCTGCAAAAAGCGCATGCGCTCTCCAATCCCGAACTGGCCCCTCATCTTTCTTTCGTTGATATGGGCGGGCACGGATATGCGACCGTAAAAGTAACGCCGGACGCTTTCGAGACAGAGTTCGTCTGTATTCCCAGGCCGCTTGAGCGAAGCCCGGGTGCGGACGGTGGTCCGCTTAACTACCGCGTCCGGCATCGCGCGAAACTGTGGAGAAAAGGCGAAAAACCGGCCCTCGTTCAACAGGTCGTAGAAGGAAATCCAGATCTGAGCGTTTGACCGCAGATTACGCAGGCAGCGACGAAACGGGGGGTTCGCGACCGCAACACATAAACATAAAACATCCACTCTCTTTCTACCGCGACAGCCGCGTGAGGCGAAGCCTTTTACGCGGTCATTTTGGATTCTGAAGCAACTTCTCGGGGAACTGGGCGTTCTGTTCACGTTGCAGAATGCGCCGCTGACGCCATCGCAACATCCTGCTCGGTTTCGTCGGATCCCAGCCTTTTGGATTCGGCAGGACTGCCACCAGCATAGCCGACTGTTCCCGCGTAAGACCACGCGCGCTGACGTCGAAATAATGTTGCGAGGCTGCTTCGACTCCGTAGATCCCGCGCCCCATCTCGATCACGTTTGCATACAGCTCCAGGATGCGCCGCTTCGGCAACAGCGCCTCCATCCAGATCGTGTAGTACGATTCCAGTCCTTTCCTGATCCAGGAACGGCCCTGCCAAAGGAAGATCGACCGAGCGCATTGGTTCGTGATCGTGGAAGCTCCACGAACCGCTTTCCCTTTTCGCTCCGCTTCTTTCACCGCGAGTTCCATCTCCTTCCAGTCAAAACCTTCGTGCTGGAAGAATCTCTGATCTTCCGAAATCCAAAGGTGCTTTAGGAACATCTCAGGAATCTGCGGCAGACCGATCCAGCGGTAGAGGAGCTGAGGTTTTTGCGCGCTCGAGAACATCGCGCTGCCCTGATCGATCAACATCGGCAGCGTCAACGGAGGATTGATGAATCGCACCACCCCCACTTGCATCGCCGGGATGAGGAGCAAAACCATGAGCAGAACCAGAATCCATTTTTTCCCTCGACCCCGTGAGGCGAAGCCTTTTACGCGGTTTACGCGGCGTTTCTTAGCTTTCGGCGTGGGCATCTTCGCCAAGAGACTGCGATGGCGACCGAGCGCAACCCGTCGTGATTCGAATTGTGCGAGTGCAGCAAATCCGTCATCATCGTCAGGCGCACCGCTGACCCATGGCTTTTCTTTGCGCAATTCCCTGTCCCTCCGTCTTGCCACTTCGTGGCTTTTCAGCGAAGATGGAAGCCTTGGCGAAGGAGGATGCTCAATGTGCCGCCCGCATTTCTGCAGCATGAAAATAACCGGAGATGTACGGCGCTACGCTAGCGAAAAAGGAATGACTGACGACGATGCGATAAAGCGTGGAATGGAAGAGAGACCCTCTGAATTCGCAAGAGCTGGCGACGTTTATCAAAAAGTATGACGCATGGATAAGATTTTTAACCAAGAGCCCAAGCGAGACGCTTTCCCGCCACCTTCCGGCGGAGGCGACAAGTCTTTGACAAAGCAGGATGTATTACGCGACGCAAACTTTGGTAAACGAATTGCCGAGGAGGAAATAGATGCTTTGGCGGCGTATTTCGTGGAAACAAACCTATACTCAAGGATTTTGCGAGGAGATGTCGACATTATCTATGGTCCTAAAGGATCAGGAAAGAGCGCGATCTATTTCAGTCTCCTGAAGGCGGAGGACGCACTGTTTGAACGAGGAATCATAGTTAAGTCCGGAGAGAATCCTCGCGGAGCACCAGCATTTAAAGATCTTGTCGCCGATCCACCGGCTTCCGAGCAAGAATTTCTTAGCTTGTGGAAGTTATACTGCCTCACCTTAGTGGGCAGCGCGCTGCGCGAACATCGAATCGAAAATAATGATGCCAAGAAAGTCTTGAGTTATTTGGAAGAACGGTGAGATGATGATTCACCACATCGTCGACGAGTTGGTCCGACGGATCAACGGACGCCGTTTTCTGTTTACCCTTTGCCACTCGGAATCATACGCGAATGCTTGGCATCGCTAAAGCATGGGTACGCAGTATTCAATACGCGCAATACCTTTCCCCGGTGCGTTCAAGGTCCACCGCGGTTTCGCGGTTGACCTAAGAAATGGAAAGCAAGGCCCAGCGGGCTGCGCTTGTCTGACCATAGCGGTCTAGCCGAGAGGTTGAAGGTTGATAGTTCCTCCTTGGCTAAAGCTACGGCGGACAGGTGATAGTTGAGGGAATGGTAAACGTGAAGAAGGGAGAAAGAAGAAAGGGTAAAGCGGAAAATCCAACGTTTAACGCCGGAGAGGGAATTGCGCATGCCTGAATTAACCACGATGCTCAAACCGAATGGGACTGCGTTTAGTACCTGCTCCGGCGAGAGTGGAGCAGACGGATGAGGAAATTCTGCGGCGCGCGCGCGAATTTTACGAAGCGATGCAGCGGCGTCGGACGATCCGCGATTTTTCAGATCGCCCGGTTCCGCGCGAAGTGATTGAGTGTTGCATTCGTGCTGCGGGGACAGCGCCGAGCGGCGCAAATTTGCAGCCGTGGCATTTCTTGGCGGTGAGCGATCCGGAGATAAAGCACGAGATTCGAATCGCGGCGGAAGCGGAGGAGCGAGAGTTTTACGCTCATCGCGCGCCGAAAGCCTGGCTCGAAGCGCTGGCACCGATCGGGACCGACTGGCAGAAACCGTTTTTGGAAATCGCACCGTGGTTGATCGCCGTTTTCGCACAGCCGTTTCGGATTTTGCCCAACGGTGAACGTTCGCCAACCTATTACGCGATCGAATCGGTCGGGATCGCCACCGGCCTGCTGGTGACGGCGGTGCACATGTGCGGCTTGGCGGCGTTGACGCACACGCCGAGTCCGATGGGTTTTCTAAACAAAATTCTCGGGCGCCCGACGCACGAGAAACCGTTCGTGCTTTTGGTGGTGGGTCATCCCGCGAATGACGCGCAGGTTCCGGACATCGGGCGCAAAGATTTCGCCGAGATTAGTTCGTTCGTGGCCGGCGAAGGTTATCGCGGCGAGGGCGCCGCGGGTACTTCCGGCGACAAAGGCGTCGCCGCTACGAAAGCGCAAAAGCTGGAGGAGATCAGCACGTTCGGAGAAGTTGAGAGCGTAAAGTTCCGTGGGAGCCACGCTCCTTTACGGAGTTGAGAGAAAGTATCCGCCTCCGCTCGAGACTACGGCGCGATTCGTCCGGCTGACGCAGGCGAACAAGATAGGGGCCGCCAAAAGCGCTAAGCGCGCTCTGACGACCCCTTTCTCAGATTCCTGTTTTTATTGTTTTGGAACTGGATCCGCCCCGAAGTTTGCGTGGACCATCACCCATTTGTTGTCCTTTTTCACAAACACGCGCGTGGATTTTGCTCGCACTGGTTCCGTCTTTCCGTCCTTGTCCTGGGTAACCCCGACATAGTTGTAAGTCAGGATCGCAACATTCCCGTTGTAGACCTGGACTTTGGGATTGGCCATTTCGGCGGCAATTGTCTTGCCGGAGGCTTTTCCCGTAGCCTCCCCCAAGCGCACACTCATCGCTTTTCCATCGAGACGCGTGGCATAATCGCCGTTGAACTCGGTGTAGTCGTCCGACGCATCCTTCATCTGTTCGGCGGCACTTGTCGGATCTTTGATTTCTGCCGCCCATTGCGCTTTCGTCATCGCAATAATCGCATCGGCGGTTGCCTGGTCGGCTTGCTGAGCCGACACATTTATCGCGAAAGCCGTGCAACAAGCAGACGCGATTACTACCAACATCAGTTTTTTCATTTCTATTTTTCCTTCGGGGATACCCCCTATGTCTGAGCCGACCACGCTCAATATTTATACTGCGGCGGACAACGGTCTCGTTAGTTATTGCCGCCGAACCGGTGAAAGGCGGGACCCGCTTTTTTTAGCGTTAGGCCTGGGATAGTGATCCGCCACTGGAAAGTCAATGCATTTCGGTCCGAGCCGGACTGGCATTAAACGCTACGCCGCGACCCGCCTGTGCCGAGGCTTCGGCGTGGCAAGCCAGACGGCGCGACAAGTAGTCGTTAGTTGAGAGCCGTGGAAGAGTTGAGAGTTGTAAAAGCTGAAATCCGAGGCGTTCTGTCATTAAGTCGCCATGGCGAGGAGCATGGAGCAGGGCAAAGCGAGCGCGAAGCTGAAGTCCGAGCCGGCAAAGCTGATTTGAGATCCTTTAATAAGCTGATTATTTCGGGCCGGCCGACCTCTGACCTCCTACCACGTGCCAGGTCTATGACTGAGGAGACGACACAAAACACTCCGCACCTCGTCCGCGCCCTCAAATTGCGCGATCTCGTCCTGTTTAACCTGGTTGCCGTGCTGGGTCTCCGGCATCTCGGAACCACGGCGAAATTCGGTCCCGGGTCGTTGCTGATGTGGTTGATCGCCGCTGTGTTCTTCTTCATTCCACAGGGACTGGCCGTGATCGAGCTGTCATCACGTTTTCCAAAAGAGGGCGGGATCTATTTCTGGACGAAACGCGCCCTGGGCGAAGGTAATGGCTTTTTGTGCGGCTGGTGTTACTGGATCAACAACGTTCTTTATTACCCAAACCTGCTGATTTCGGCTGCGGTCGTCGCGACTTTTATCTTCGGGGAACGTGCTAGCGCATTTAGTGACAATTGGGCCTATGTGCTGCCGGTGACGCTTGGCTCGCTGTGGATCGCGGCCGTGATAAACATCGTCGGTACCGGCACGGGCAAATGGTTGCAAAACTTCGGAGGCGTCGGGACTTACATCCCCGGGCTCATTCTAATCTTGTTAGGCATCTTCGGTGTGATGACCGCTCCTCCTGCCAATGCGCTCACCCCGGCGACGTTGACCCCTGATCTGAATAATCTTTCGGCGTTGAATCTTCTGGCTTCGATCGCGTTCGCTTTTGCCGGGCTTGAATTGGCCTCGACGATGGGCGACGAAGTCGACAATCCACGGCGCAACCTGCCTGGATCGATTTTCATTTCTGCGCCGTTGATCGCCGTCGTCTACATTCTCGGAACAGCCGCAGTGCTGTGGCGCCTGCCGAGCAACGATGTCAATGTAGTCTCCGGATTTCTACAGGCGATCAAGGCTGGTGTTTATCACATTTCGCCGACGCTGGGGTGGATCGTTCCGCTCTGCGCAGCACTTTACGCCATTGGGAATCTCGGTGGCGTGGGCGCCTGGCTGATCGGACCGGCGCGGATGGCGTTCGTGATCGGGCTGGACCGTTATTTCCCGAAAGCTTTCGGAGTAGTGCATCCGCGCTGGCACACGCCGTATGTCGCTATCCTCGTTCAGGCGATGCTCGGAACGATATTTCTATTGGTCTCGGTATTAGGTAAAGGCACGAGCGTCGAGGACGTTTATCTGATCCTGCTGGATACACAGATTCTGATTTACTTCATTCCCTACCTTTACTTGTTCATCGTCTTTTTGATTCATCGCCGGCGCGGCGAGAACGCTGGTGACGTTGTGCTGGCTCCTGGCGGGTCGATTGGCGCATGGCTCACCGGCTTGAGCGGTATAATCATGACCTTGTTTGCCATGATCATCGCAACAGTTCCTCCGCCGGATATGGCAGACTCTTTCGTGTTTCGATTGAAGGTTATTGGTGGAGCGTTCGGATTCATTCTGATCGGCGGATTGATCTACTGGCGCGCTCGTTTTAAGGGTCCGAGCCGGACTGGCATTAGCGATGAGGGAAGAATTAAGAAGGACGAATTGTGAAGGGAGAAAACGAGCGTGCGGGAGCAGCGAGGCGCCTTCGCTCCTCGATGCCAGCTTCGTAGCTAGCATCAAACATCAGGATCGAGGATTTAGTAGCTAACACCCGGTCAAACGCGGAATCGTTTGAGCCTGCACTCAACGCCGCGTAAAATCAGAGTGGGATGGCGGAAACACCGAAAACGAATGTGCGGCTCGAGATTGCACACGTTCTGTTTATCGACATCGTGGGTTATTCCGCCCGTCCAACGGATGAACAACAGGCGCTAGTCGACCAACTGAACCAGGCGGTTCGCAGCTCGGACGAGTTCAGTCGAGCGGCTGCCGCGGGCCGACTCAAGAAGATTCCGACTGGAGACGGTATGGCGCTCATTTTTCAGGATAGTCCCGAGCAACCAATCGAGTGCGCGGTGGAGATCAGCCGCGTTCTAAAGCATTATCCTGATCTGCCGGTGCGCATGGGGGTGCACAGCGGCCCGGTGAGCGCGGTCACCGACGTTAACGGTCGGGTCAACGCAGCCGGAGTCGGCATCAATATCGCCCAACGTTTGATGGATTGTGGGGACGCCGGTCACATCCTGTTATCAAAGCGAGTGGCTGAAGATCTGCAGCAGAACGGACGGTGGCGACCGCATCTGCATGATTTGGGCGAAGTGGAAGTGAAGCACGGTGAACGGGTTCATGTTTTTAATTTTCACAACGGCGACGCCGGCAAGCCAGAACCGCCGGCGAAATTCACTCAGCTAAAGCGTGATGATCGGCCGACTCGAGGGTCAGTGCCGGAAAAAGCCAGAACCCAAGGCGGCCGCTTCTCCATCTGCGTATTGCCGTTCGCGAATATGAGTGGCGACGCGGAGCAGGAATACTTCAGCGACGGAATCAGCGAAGATATTATCACCGACTTGAGCAACGTTTCGGCGTTGCACGTCGTGTCGCGTAATACCGCATTCACCTTCAAGGGCAAATCGGTGGATGTGCGACAGGTCGCCAGCCAACTCAATGTGAGCCATGTGCTGGAAGGCAGCGTCCGCAAAGCTGCGGGTCGGGTGCGCATTACCGCGCAATTGATCGATGGTTCCAATGACAGTCACGTCTGGGCCCAGCGCTTCGACCGTGATCTCAATGACATCTTCGCTATCCAGGATGAAATATCGCGCGCGATCGTGGAGGCGCTGAGGGTGAAACTTCTGCCGGAAGAGAAAAAGGCGATCGAGCAGCATCGCACCGAAAACGTCGACGCCTACAATTTGTTTTTGATGGCGCGCCAGACTTATGCCACCTCGATTGAAGGCGATGCTCGGCGGCTCGATGCCATCATTCGGATGTGCCGGCGAGCAGTCGAGATCGATCCTAACTATGCCGATGCTTGGGCATTCATCGCATTGGCCGAATTGGCGTTGCGCGCCACCGTGGGCCGGAAAGGTGGTGATGGCGGACTGGCCGCGGCGGAACGAGCCCTCGCGCTCAATCCGGACCTGGCGGAAGCCCATGCGGTAAAGGCGCGAATTTTGGCCGAAGAAAATCATTTCGATGACGCCGACGACGAACTTGATATCGCGCTTCGAC
>JBKPMO010000137.1:0-15641 GCA_046732175.1 Verrucomicrobiota bacterium | reverse complement strand
GGTTTACGCCGTACAGCACGAGGTAGACAAAGCATTCGAGTGGTTGCAAGTCGCGTTTGATAATCACGACGGCGGCATGCCGAGTCTTTTAGTCGATCCGCTCCTGCGCGAGCTGCGTAGCGATCCGCGTTACAAAAGACTGGTCGCGAAAATGAATTTTCCGGCAACCCCATGAACGAAGGGCCTTCGTTCTTTGCCGAACTAAAGCGGCGCAACGTTTACAAGGTTGCCGTCGCCTACGCGATTGTCGGCTGGCTTATAGTTCAGATCGCCACGCAGGTTTTTCCTTTCCTAGAAATCCCGACCTGGGTCGTACGGTTGGTGATCATCCTTGTCGCAATAGGATTTCCGATTGCGCTCATTATCGCCTGGGCGTTTGAACTCACACCCCAAGGAATTAAGCGAACGGAAGATGTTAGTCCCAGTGCCCAGGGTGCATCGAAAGGTCGTACCTGGATTTATGTAGCAGTTATCGGAGCGGCGCTTTCCATCGGATTATTCTTCATTGGCCGCTACACTGGGCAGCATTCTGCCAGTGCGGGCGGCACCGAATTACCGGCCAAATCAATCGCGGTTCTGCCATTCGACAATCTCAGTCGCGATCCCGACAACGCTTTCTTTGCAGAAGGCGTGCAGGACGAAATTCTGACGCGGTTGGCGAAAGTGGCCGACCTGAAAGTCATTGCCCGCACCTCGACGCAAAAATTCAAGAGCGCGCCGGAGAATTTACCCGCCATCGCACAGCAACTCGGTGCCCTGAACATTCTCGAAGGCAGCGTGCAGAAAGCGAACGATCAGGTCCGCGTCAATGTGCAGTTGATCAATGCTCTGACTAACACGCATCTGTGGGCGGAAATCTACGATCGCAAACTTACGGATATTTTTGCGGTCGAGAGCGATATCGCGAAAACGATTGCCGACACTTTGCAGGCGAAGCTCACTGGCTCGGAAAAGAAGATGATGGCGTCGCAACCAACATCCGATACAACCGCTTATGAGCTCTACCATAAAGGTAGATCTCTATGGGAAAAGAGAACTGGCGACAACATTCCCAAAGCCATTGAGTTTTATGAGCAGGCCATCGCGCGCGATCCCAGTTATGCCCTGGCCTACGCCGGCCTGGCCAACGCCTACGTCCTGCTTCCATATTACACCACGAGCGCGCGCCGGAGCGACTCACTGGCGAAAGCGAAAGAAGCTGCGCTCAAAGCGCTGCAACTCGACCCCAATATCGCCGAAGCGCACGTCGCCCTCGGTAAGCTCAGTTTCTTCCGGATGGATCTTGCCGGGTCGATGCGGGAGTACCAGCGCGCGATTGAGCTCAAGCCAAACTACGCCACGGCGCATCAATGGTTCGGCAACGATTCGCTGGTAAGCTTTGGGCGATTTGACGAAGCCATCGCCGAAGTTAAACGCGCGGTCGAGCTCGATCCTCTCTCACCGATCATCAACGCAGATCTGGGCATAACTTTTTATCTCGCTCGTCGCTATGACGACGCCATCGACCAATTGCGAAAGACGCTTGCGATTGATCCGACCTTCTTCTACGCCCATTATAACCTTGGCGTCGCTCTGCAATTAAAAGGCAATCTGTCGGCGGCGATCTCGGAATACGAAAAGGCATGGCAATTAAGTGGTGATTCCTTGGTGATGGCTCTACTGGGAGCGGCCAAGGGCCTGGCTGGTGACAAGTACGCGGCCGAACAAGCTTTGAAGAATCTCGACCAGACCGCTCAAAATCAGGAGGCGGACGAGTACTCACGGGCTCTCCTCTTCCTGAGTGTAAACAACAAAGAGGAGGCTCTTCGCGCCATTGAACGCGCCGTCGCCGACCGGGACGGTTCCAGTCTCACCTGGATCAAAGTGGACCCCCTGCTCGATCCCTTGCGCGGCGATCCACGTTTCGAAGTGCTCGTGCAAAGGGTTGTGGCGCCAAAGCCGTGAAGATCGGCAACTTCTTCGCCGAGCTGAAGCGGCGCAACGTTTACAAAGTGGCCGTCGCCTACGCGGTCGTCGCGTGGCTCATCATTCAAGCGGCGTCGATTCTTCTGCCAACATTCGACGCGCCGTCGTGGGCGATGAAAGTCATTGTTCTACTACTCGTGCTCGGTTTTCCGGCAGCGCTGATTTTTTCGTGGGCTTTTGAGATCACGCCGGAAGGGATCGTGCGCGAGACGGAAGTCGACGCGAATAAATCGATCACGCATCATACTGGTCGCAAAATTGTCGCGTTGACCATTGTCGTTGCGCTGATGGCCGCCGGTTTATTCGTCTTTCAGATTCTGCGCGCAAGATCGACATCGGCGGAGCAACCAATCGCATCAGCAATTCCTAACAAATCGATCGCGGTCCTTCCCTTCGACAATCTTAGTCGCGATCCCGATAACGCTTACTTCGTCGAAGGTATCCAGGACGAAATCCTCACCCGCCTCGCTAAGATCGCGGACCTCAAAGTAATCGCGCGTAGTTCCACGCAGCGTTTTCAAAACAAGGGCGACTTACCTCAGATCGCGCAACAACTCGGGGTTGCTAACCTGCTCGAAGGCAGCGTGCAAAAGGTGAACGACCAGGTGCGCGTGAACGTGCAGTTAATCAAAGCTGCCAATGAGGCGCATCTCTGGGCCGAGGGTTACGATCGTAAACTCACCGATATTTTCGCCGTCGAAAGCGAGATCGCGAAAACGATTGCCGATACGTTACAGGCAAAACTGAGCGGTTCCGAAAAGCACGCAATCGCGGCGCGACCGACCGAGAATAGCGAAGCGCATCAGCTTTATTTGAAGGGGCGATTTTTTTGGAACAAGCGCACCGGTAGCGATCTGAAGAAGTCGATCGATTACTTTGAGCAAGCTATCGCGGCAGACCCGAACTACGCACTCGCCTACGCCGGAGTCGCCGATGGTTACGTATGGCTCTCCGGCTACACGGCAGGCACTCCGCGAGATTGTTACCCGAAAGCGGCGGCGGCGGCAAAGAAGGCTCTTGAGCTGGACGACACGCTCGCTGAAGCGCGGACCTCGTTGGCGCTCGCGATTTGGCTTTACGATCTCGATTCTTCTCAAGCGATTAGGGAATTTCAACGCGCGATCGAGCTGAACTCAAATTACGCGATTGCGCACCAACAGTACGGCAATAACACTTTGTCCGCATTGGGCCGGTTCGACGACGCGATCGTCGAGGGAAAGAGAGCCGTCGAGCTGGATCCTCTCTCGCTTGTCATCAACACGGATCTGGGCAGCGATTACTATTATGCGCGCCGCTACGATGAAGCTATCGCGCAGTTGCGCAAAACGCTGGAGATGGATCCTGGTTTTTACATCGCGCATCTCGTTCTTGGTCAGATACTGGACGCGAAAGGCGCTCGCGACGCAGCGATTGTGGAATGCCAAAAGGCGCGAGCATTGAACGACGATCCTGCGGTGCTCGGGGTCCTCGCCCGCGCTCATGGCCTCTCGGGTAATAAGATGGAGGCCGAAAAAATCCTGGACCAACTGAAAAAGCTATCCCAGGAGCGATATGTCTCAGCCTACAGCTTTGCCCTTGTTTATCTCGGATTGGGCGACAAAGAGGAGGCGCTGCGCTGGCTTGAACAAAGTTATCAGGATCGCGCGGGCACTGATATAGGATTTATCAGAGTTGACCCATTACTCGATCCACTGCGCGGTGATCCGCGGTTCGAAGCGCTCGCCGAAAAAATTGTTCCGGCGCGCGAATTCAAAGGAAGCGCGAGATGAAATCGGGCGACCTCTTCTCCGAGCTGAAGCGGCGCAATGTTTACAAGGTTGCTGTCGCCTACGCTGTCGTCGGCTGGCTTGTTATCCAGGTTAGTTCGACCGTATTGCCGACGTTTCATGCGCCCGAATGGGTGGTGCAAACGCTCGTGGCGCTCGTGGCCTTTGGCTTTCCAATCGCGCTTGTGCTTGCCTGGGCCTTCGAGGCGACACCGCAAGGAATTAAGCGAAGCGAAGATGTCGATCTTGCAACGCAACCGCGAACCAAGTCGCGCACCTGGATTTATGTCGTTATTATCGCCGCGGCGCTTTCGATCGGTCTTTTTCTTCTCGGTCGCTATACGGCACGAGCGCCTCGACATGATGCCGGTCCGGCTCGGACCGAGGCGACTACAGTTTCTCAGAAATCGATTGCCGTGCTGCCTTTCGAGAATCTGAGCGAGGAAAAGGCGAATGCTTATTTTGCCGAAGGCATTCAAGATGAAATTCTCACCAAATTGTCCAACGTGCGCGATCTGAAGGTGATTTCGCGCACCTCGACGGCAAAGTACCATAGCAAACCTGATAATCTGAAAACGGTCGCCAACGAACTTGGTGTCGCAACTTTGCTCGAGGGGGCCGTTCAGAAGTCCGGCGATAAAGTTCGCGTGAATGTGCAGTTGATCGACGCGCACGCCGATGCGCACCTCTGGGCGAAGACTTACGATCGCGATTTCAAGGATGTCTTTGCCGTCCAGAGCGAAGTGGCGCAGGAAATCACCGACACTTTGAAGGCGAAACTTTCTCCGAGCGAATCGCACGCGCTCGCCTCAGTCCCGACTCAGGATTCACAAGCATATGACCTTTTCCTGCGAGGTGAATACCAATTACGCGCAGCCGAGTCGGTGCCACTCGCCGAAACCTACGCGCGGGCTGAGGGATTTTATCGGGAGGCGATCAAGCGCGATCCGAAATTTGCTCAGGCTTACGCAGCGCTCGCCTACTGTTCGTTATCCAGCCACTGGTTTGTGAGCCGAAGGACGCCGGAACAGCTCACCGAAGTAAAGTCGCTTATTGACCGCGCCTTGGAGCTCGCTCCGAATTCGCCTGAAGCACATGTGAGCCTGGCCATCTTTCATTACTGGGGCCAGCGGCAGTACGACGCGGCGCTGGCCGAACTCGATCGCACTCTCAATCTGCAACCAAATAACGCGAAGGCGAGGCAGTTTCGCGCCTGGATATTCCGCCGACAGGGCAAATGGAAACAGTCTCACGATGAAGCCAAGCTGGCCCAGGAGCTCGATCCACGGGACGAACAAATTCCCGCGAACATGGCGCTCGATTTTGCGGCCGTGCGAGAATGGGATGAGACGGAGCGTTACGCTTCGCGAGCCCTAGCCATTGATCCTAATAATCTCGTCGCCATCCAAGCTCAAGTTGCTGCACGTTTGAATGGACGCGGTGACATAGAAGGAGCGCGGCAAGCTCTTAATGCAACTCGCGAGCGCGTGCGCGTGTTTCCGGCGATCGCTGTCGGTGCGCCGGCAGCATCGGCGGGAAATGTAACTACCGTAAGCGGTGGAATGCAGGTCTATCTGCATGTGATCACCCGACAATTTGCCGAGGCACTGGCAGTTTGGGACACAGCACCTGAACTCAAATCTGCCCCTCGTTCCCGTCGGCTGGCTGCGCGTGTGGCCATTCAAATGCTCGCGGGAGAGGCTGCCAAAGCCGAAGCGGAAGAAACTCGTGTTCTGCTTGAAAAAGGATTGAGCGAACGGCCGGATGTTTTGTTCAGCCGCAGCGAGTTGGCCTGGGTTTATCTTGCACTTGATCGAAAAGCCGATGCTCTTCGCATTTCTCGAGAGGTGGCTGACTCATTAACGATTGAAATGGATGCGATCCTGGGTGCGGTGGGTCAGGTTGGATTAGCCGAAATCGAGGCCTGGGCGATAAGCCTGAGGAAGCAACCAAGCGACTTCGGCATTTGCTCTCGATACCTTCGGGTATTTCCATCGCCCGTTTGAAGATTGATCCGGTGTGGGATCCGATTCGCAACCATCCCGATTTTCAGAAGTTGCTTACAGGCCCCGAGCAGATCGGACCTAACAAATAATAGGATGGCCAATCGCAATTTCTTTTCCGAGCTCAAACGTCGCAACGTTTATAAGGTCGCTGCTGCCTATGCGGTGGTCGCGTGGCTGGTGATTCAAGCGGCGTCGATTGTCCTGCCGACGTTCGAGGCGCCCCCGTGGATTTTGAAGGTCATCATCTTCATTGTGATCATCGGTTTTCCCGTGGCGCTCGTTTTTGCATGGGCGTTCGAGCTCACCCCCGAGGGACTCAAACGCACGGAAGATGTCGATCTTACCCAGTCGGTCACGCGCCGGACCGGCCGCAAACTGGATTTTCTCATCATCGGCGTGCTGTTGGTCGTGATCGGTGTGCTGATTTTCCAGCGGCTACATCCGAGGGGTCCGTCCAACGCGTCGAACGTTTCTGAAAAGAGCATCGCCGTTTTGCCATTCGAAAATCTGAGCCGCGATCCGGACAACGCTTTCTTCGCGAATGGCGTTCAGGACGAGATTTTGACTGACCTATCGAAAATCGCCGATCTCAAGGTAATCAGCCGCACCTCAGTGATGCAGTACAAGAGCGGAATTGCACGCAACCTGCGCGAGATCGCTCAGCAGCTTGGCGTCGGGCACCTGGTCGAGGGCAGCGTGCAACGCGTCGCGAATCGCGTGCGCGTGAACGCGCAGTTGATCGATGCCCGCAATGACGCGCATCTCTGGGCGCAAACATATGATCGCGATTTGGCTGACGTGTTTGCCATCCAAAGCGAAATCGCCAAAGCGATCGCCGACCAGCTTCAGGCCACGATCCTGCCGCCCGAGAAAACGGCTATCGAAGAAAAACCCACCAAAGACATTACGGCCTACGATCTGTATATCCGCGCGACAGAGGAAATCGACCTGGCGGCGGATAGTGAAAATCCCAAGGAGCATTTGCTACACGCGATCGGCCTGCTCGATCAAGCAATCGCGCGCGACCCGACCTTTTTCAACGCCTATTGCAAACTGGCAAGGGCACATGACCAGCTTTATTTGTTTGGTGAGGATCATACGTCGGCTCGCCTTACTTTGGCCAAACAAGCGATCGACCACGCGCTACGATTGCAGGCAGATGCCGGCGAAGCACACCTTGCCCTGGCGCTGCATCTCTATAGCAAATTGGATTACGACAGTGCGCGCAAAGAACTCGAAACTGCACGCCGCAGCCTGCCGAATGATCCAGGAATATTCGAGTTGAGCGGTTACATCGATCGCCGGCAGGGCCGCTGGCAGGAATCAACCCGCAATTTGGAGCGGGCACTGGAGCTGGATCCTAACAACGTTTCCATCCTTAACCAGAGTTCGACCAGCTATCAGGCCCTGCGCGAATACGACAAGAACGCAGCCACCTTAGATCGTATTCTCGTCCTGAAACCAAATGATTTGAACACGCGGATGCTTCGCGCACAGGTGAACGTTTTTTGGAAGGCTGACCCGCGACCGCTGCATCAGGTTATTGAAGCGGCCATCCGGGAAAATCCTGCGATCGCCGCCAGCCTCGCTCCGTCACGCATTTTCCTGGCGACAGCCGAGCGGGATCCTGTCGCAGGCGAGCAGGCGGTCGCCGATCTGGGTCAAAATACCTATGGCCCCGACGCCATTCGATATTCGCGTTCATTTGGCGAAGGTTTTTTTGCGCGGCTGAAGGGCGATCCGGCTGGCGCCCAAGCCGCCTTTACGAAGGCGCGAGCCGAACAGCAGCAGATCGTGAATGCACAGCCGGATTACGGACCAACGCTTATCGTGCTCGGCCTGATTGATGCAGGGCTTGGCCGGAAAGACGACGCATTACGCGAAGGTCGGCGTGCCGCCGAACTGATGCCCCCGAGTAAGGATTCGATTAACGGCGCGCACATCATGTACCTGTTGGGAGTACTCTATGTCTGGGCCGGCGAAAAGGACCTGGCCATCGAGCAACTATCGCAGAGTGCCCGTATTCCATGCGGCGTTCAATACGGGCAACTGCGATTATGGCCACATTGGGACGAAGTACGCGGCGACCCGCGTTTCGAACAAATCGTCGCCTCGCTCGCTCCGAAAGAATCCGCCTCTACGATCAAATGACGATCGATAACTTCTTAGCCGAGCTGAAGCGGCGCAACATTTACAAGGTTGGATTACTTTTTGTGGGACTTTGTGGAGTTGTTCTTCTCCGCTCGCCCGCTGGAGCCCAGCCAGCCGCCGCCGATGCCGCAATTCCTGAGATGGCGCGACTTGCCAAGGTGCTGGCGGAGATTGGAACACTGTGGAAGTTGTCCAGCACGGTAAGCCTGTTCCGGAAGGCGCGGGCCGCTCAGGATCTATGCGCGTCGCGCTGACTGGAGGGGGACTGCCCTGGTGTCCGAGGGCCATTCTGTCGGCACGGTCGGAGGAGACCTGCGTTGGTTCATCACGATTTGGTGGGACCCGGACACGAAGCTCTATCGATTTCTGACCTGCTTTAAGACGGATACCAACGCCGGCTGCGAGCTGCGAGGAACCGCACATTGGGACGGCGATGTGTTCGTTAACGACTACGAGGAAGTGATCAAGGGAAAGCGAACGAAGATGCAAGATCTTTGGACCGATATTACTCCCAACTCGTACACACTGACCGCCGCCCACGATGCCGGCAACGGTGTCATGAAACCCGATGTCGTCTCCCATAATACGCGTCAATAGCGTGATTTGGGCAACGCTGGTCTTACTCATGAACTGAGCGTGCGTCACAACCAAAGGCCATGAACCCAGGGTTCTTCGCCGAACTGAAGCGGCGCGATGTTTACAAGGTTCCGGTCGCTTACTCGATTGTTCGCTGACTCCTGATTCAAACTGCCACGCAGGTTTTCCCATTCTCGAAAAATTGCAACCTGAGTCATAACCCATTTGGATTTCAGGCTTTCACTTTGCGCGATAATTAGATTTTCGAGCTTGCTCAAATGCTGACTCCCCAGTCGCGGTAAGCAATACAAGCGAGATTCTCGCTTTCCCGAAGCTCAGCGTTGCGGGTTTGCACTAATAAAGGCCATGGCCCGAATTGTCCCTCTTTCGTCGTAGCGCAACGATTCGTTTCGCCGATAAAGCACACTTACTTAATTAACTTACTCCCCTTCTTAAGTCTCCTTCTCAGCTAATCCATCTAACTACAGCAAGCGTGAAAAGAGCGATTCGTCTACATGATGCTGAGCACACTAATGTCGAGACAGCTAATAACAGTGACGGCGGCGTCAAAGATCTGCTTTAAAGGAAGTAAGCTCGGTCGGGCTTCGTCAAGAAATTGTTTCGGCGCGGCCGCTTCGACTGAAAAGTTTGGATTTCATCAGACGCGCTGCTTGCGATTGTTGCAGGATTTGTCGCTTTTCATTGCATGACTCCAAAAGCAGTTGGTCTCGTGGTTTTGGAGCAGATGACCGCCACCGACGTCACCGGCGCCGCCGAGGCCTTTTCCCGCGCTGCCCTTCCCACCGTGTATGGAGCATGTGAATGTCGGTGCTATCAGGTCGTCACCGTAGGTATCACGGCCGAGCCGTGCGAGACGGAGTCGGGGCTGCTGGTAAAACCCCAGTGTGATTTTGAGAGCGCGCCACCTTTCGACACAATCATTGTCCCCGGCGAAAACCGCATTCCTGCACCCAAACTACGTAAAACGATTGCGAAATGGCTCAACTATCGAGCTCCTACCACCAGACGCATTGCCGCACTGGGCACGGGAATCTATGCTTTGGCCGCGACCGGCCTGCTTGACCGGCGCCAAGTCACCACGCACTGGCGATTTGCCAAGGATGTCGCCCTTCGCTTCCCCAAGCTTCGAGTTAACCCGAACATTCTATTTATCAAGGACGGACCTTTCTATACCTGTGCCGGGGGCACATCGGCGATAGACTTTTCGCTGGCTTTGATTGAAGAGGATTACGGCCGTAATGTGGCCTTGCGTCTGGCGCGTGATCTGGTTGTTCACCTGAAACGACCTGGCGCTCAGGAGCAATATTCCGAGCCGCTCCAATTCCAGCTCCAATCCGTGGATAGATTCGCGGACCTTGCAGCGTGGATCTTGTGCAACTTGAGCCAGGACCTTTCGGTAGAATCGCTGTCGCAGCGAGTATGTATGTCGACACGGAATTTTACTCGTGTTTTCACGAATGTTTTTGGGAAAACGCCGGCTGAATTTGTCTGTCGCGCCCGCGTCACTGAGGCACAACGGCGGCTGCTTGTTCCACGTAACACCATCGATAACGTTGCGATCTCCATTGGGTTCAAGAGTGCAGACGCATTTAGTCGAGCCTTTGAACGGTATACAGGTATGCGGCCGAGCGCTTATCGGGCACGACTCGGAATCGGATCAGACAAAGAACCATTCGAATGGCAACAGCCGCAGCTAACGTTAGCTCACGCCTAATTTCCGAGCTTGTATATGGAACAGCTCATCCGGATCGCGGATGCGTTGAAGTCTGCCGAAAGCGTGTTTAGCCGCTTAAACTTACGTGCTCGCACATATACCGCGAGCGTGGACTCTAACGTTGCAGGTCGCGACTAACCAGCCATTACCAAATAATTGGCCGTAGATGGAGGTTTATTGAACGCAATGCTCATTGTGTTGTCGCGCTCGCTCCGATACCTGGGAAGTACACGACGCGGATAGTAGCAATGGCTCGAACTGACCGGTGTATGTCCTAACGCCAGTTACTCACTGAACTTAGTGTTGCTCCCAATTCGCACAAACTAATCTGCGATAACCTAACCAAACTATTGGAGAAACAGATATGACAACCACCTGGCTTACCAAGTCATTCCGGCAACATGTCGCTATCATCGGCATATTGATGTTCGTTAGTTCAACCGCGTTTGCCCAGGCCCCGCCGCCGACGGGTGGCGCCCCGGGCGCGGCGGGCGCGACGGCTGAGGCCGAGCGCGTCATCGTGACCGGTTCCAACATTCCCACCGCAGAAGAAGTGGGTCCGAACCCGGTGACGAACCTAAACCGCGATTACATCCAAAAAACGGGCACCGTCAGTGTCGAGCAATTGCTGAAAGATCAGCCCGTAAACAACGCAAACAGTATCCCGGTGGCGGGCAATGGCACGAGCCAGGGTGGCCCAGTCGGGTTTACCTCGGTTTCGTTGCGGGCGTTGGATCCGGGAGCCAGTCTGGTGCTACTGGACGGGCGCCGCGTGACCAGAGTGCTTGGTGGCACCTTTGTCGATATTAATACCATTCCGCTGGCGGCGGTTGAGAGCATTGAAATTTTGAAGGCGGGTGCTTCGGCCGTCTACGGTGCGGACGCCGTGGCTGGCGTGGTCAATATCCATCTGTGGAAGGATTTCCGAGGGGCCCAAATCTCGCAGTATTATGGCAACACCCTGGACAAAGATGCGGGAGCCTACAAGGCGGACGTGCTCTTCGGTGTGGGTGATGACAAGATGTCCATTACCGGCGACATCTTTTACTTCCACCATAACTCCACCTTTAACGGGGATCGGGGCAATTCTCTCACACCCCCATTCCTGAGCTCCAATGCCAGCCCGTGGAATTTTAACGTTAGTACGGCGGTAGCTGCAGCGGCTGGTGCGCCGGTAGCCCCCGGCGCGGGCCCTCTGGAGTTCGTTTCTCCGCAGAGTACTACGAACGGTTTGGATCCTGCCAGTACCTATCTTGCCGCGGTTGGCAGGATCAGGGCGACTCCCGGCGGTATACTGCCTGGCTTTAATTTTAACTTGTTCTCAAGTCTCTATCCCGAGCAGGAACGATGGGGTGGTTATGCGGCCTTTAACGATAAGATCTGTGGTGAGCAGCTGCAGATTTTCGGCGACTTCTATTATGCTGACGTAAAGCAACACGACGAATTGGCCCCTATTGCAACGGGGTCGTTTGTCACGGAAGGATCGCCGACCCTGGCCATTCCGCCACACAGTGACTTGAACGGAGTAGCGCCTCCAAACACCCCAAGATTTGCTGGGCAACCGGAGGGCGCCGGCGCCGGCGAAGTGCAGACGAACACCCCGGTTAACGCTTTCAATCCATTTAACCCATTCAATCAGATTATCTCCGGTGGTACCCGGGCTCGTATCTTCGATTTCGGTAATCGTTTGATTGATATCGAGAACGAGGCCTACCTGGCGACGATCGGAGTCAAAGGCGACAAGGTGTTTGGTTCTAGCTGGGGCTACGATGGTGCCTTCCGCTACAGTCAGATCTATACCATTTCCCAGATTCAGACCGCTTCCGCATCGCGTTTAAATCGCATCATGAATGCGGCGGACCCGATTTTTGATCCGAATTCGGACCAGTTTATCGGGACGACCATTCCGTATAATCCGTTTACCAGTTTCACGGAGCCGGCGTTTGCGAGCAACATTCCCTCGATTTTGTTTGCTCGTGCCAACATCAGGGATCTAACCAAGTCGGCGCTGACGGCAGCGGACTTTCACGTTTACACGACCGACCTCTTTGACATGCCGGCCGGGCCGGTTGGATTCGCCTTCGGCGGCGACTGGCGTCGGGAACAATATGATTTTAACCCCGATGATGAGAACAAGACCGGTGATCAGATTGGTGTGGGTATAGCGAGGCCAAGTTTTGGCGGGCGCAAAGCGTATGGCATCTTTGCCGAGACGCAAATCCCGATTACCAGCCCCAAGATGGGTATTCCTGGCCTGTACAGTCTGGAGTTTAATGCCTCGGGCCGGTTTGAGGAGTTTAGAAATAATGACACCAACGTCGTTGTGCCCAGAATCGGGGTACGCTGGCAGCCCTTCAATGAGGAATTGACCATTCGTGCGACCTGGGGCGAGGGCTTCATTGAACCGTCGCTCGCCTCACTCTACGGTGCGCCGCTGTTCATCCTGGCGGTGACAAATACCGCTCCTTTCTTGCCTCCCGGCACGAACCCGCCCGGCGGTGTAGAACCGGAAACGGCTCAGGAAGTTGATGCCAACAAAAACTTGCAGCCTGAGGATTCGCGGAACTTTAGTGCTGGGTTTGTTTACACACCGAAGTGGATCAAGAATTGGCAGCCGAATGCCACCTTGACCATGTCAGTTGATTTCTGGGATGTGGAGCGCACGGGCGTGGTGACCGTGCCTAGTGCCCAGTCGCTGGTGCAGGCATTCTTTAAGGGCACGTTACAGCCAGGTCAGGTAGTTACTATTGACCCGGCTACCAACACGGCCAATTTCGTGAGGAGTGGATTTGAAAACTCTGGGCGACAGAGAGCGCGTGGTATTGACTTTTCACTTCAATATCAGGTTCAGACCGCCAACATCGGCACCTTTACCTGGAGCAATGACTGGACCTATCTGGATTCCTTCCTCTTTCAGTTGAACGGGGATGCCAAGACGCACGAAGTTTCGGGACGGACGAACAATGATCCATTTGAGGGTGCCTTCTTTGGCCAGGTCACCATTGGCGACGGCTTCCTGAAGTGGAAAGGTATCTCGCGGTTAACCTGGGATTGGAACAACATTGATCTGAGCATCGCGGCCCGCTACAACGATGGGTTTAGAGAGCAGCGAACTACCAAAATTCCTCCTGATAACGTGCCAGTCGAGCACTGGATCAAACAGCGCATCTTCTTTGACGGTCAGTTGTCTTACAATCTGGTCTTCACTCAGCCAGTGGAAGAGCGCCCGGTGGCAGGCTACTCCAAGGACAACAAAGAGGTAAAGAGTGGCAAAGATAAGGAAGTGGTTGAACAGACGGCAGCCGGGATGCCCTGCTGGAAGAACTTGTTGAACAACACCACCTTTACCGTTGGTTGCAACAATATCTTGGGCGAAGATCCGCCGAAAGCGTTTGGTACTTTCCTCGGTAACGCCAACAATTTTCCGGTCGGTCTCTACGACAACCTCGGGCGGTTTTGGTATGTCGAGTTGGTAAAGAGGTTCTAGGCTAAACCTCTGATTCAACAAAGGGGCAGCGGGTTCAATCCGCTGCCCCTTTTATGTACGGCGATAGGTATAGCTCAGGTTCGTTACGTCTCGCACGAGGTGCCAGCTGTCGGCTTTGCCGGAGCACCACCTCGAATCTTCATGTGAGCCTTCGCCGATCCCATTCCTATTTTATGATCACTGATTCACTTACCTGTCAGGCAATGATTTTGCAAAAGAGCCGCCGGCGGGTCACCGTCTTGGCGCGGTTAGCTCAAGTGTAGAGCACAACCTGACACGAAAGGCGTCGCTGGTTCGCACCAGTATCGCGCCTTGGTCGTCATGCAGAGGCAAAGTTTACCCGCGCGGGATGCGATGTGCCGGAAACGCTCCGCTGAGCGGAGCAAACAGCGCAAGGAACACGCCCTATCATCGTGCGTCCCCGGATCAACAATTTTCCGAACAGCTGATTGGGCGCGAATTCACCCGCCAAGAATCACAAAGAGAAGCGCGATGATGAGGTGGCGATAAGATTGCACAGCGAAACCCGGCCGCTGGGCACTTTGCTACCACGGATGCAGTTGTAGCCGTGGTTAGGAACGCCGTCGATTCATTAATGTACTTAGTTGAAAAGTATTTATTTGTTCACAAGCGGCGGGTGAACTCCGCTCGAGATGAGGAACACTCGCCCCGAATGAAAACCGTGAATGCCGCTCCACCCTGATGTGACCAGCAAGTCGACAACTCCATCGCCGTCGATATCGCCCATTCCTACCGCGTCGAACCCCAAGGTATCGCCGGGGACTCGACAGGTATAGGTCTTCAACAACCGACCATCCTTTCCCGAGTAGAGGCAGACGCGACCGGCGGAATTCGCGACTGCTGCATATTGCCACGACCCGACAATTACGTCGTCGTATCCATTGCCATCTACATCGCCAACCTTGCCCGGATTAGTTCCGAAGCCTTCTCCCGCTGTTTTACCGGTGAGCGTAAGAATGTGATGCCCATCCTTGCTGGAATGGACGTAGACGCGGCCGGTCGAGTCGCCTTTCGCGCGGTTCGACCAATCGGATGCATAAACATCGGGAAAACCGTCCTTGTCGATATCTCCCACCACCGAGAGAAACATTGCGCCAAGTGCAACGCCGCTTTCATCCGCATCAATAACAAATTTCGGCTTGTTTGTGATCCCCTCGTATACATAAACGCGTCCGTGCTCATTCGGGCCAGCGCCGGGCGCACCAACGATGACAAGGGATGATTTGCCGAATGGATTACCTGAGACGGCGCTGCCGAATTGATCGCCGGCTCTTTCTCCGGTCAGAGTTTCGATGACGTGGCCATCCTTGCCGGAATAGACGTAGGCGCGTCCGGCGTTTTCACCGCCCGCGTCATTTCCCGGCGCGCCGACGATCACATCAGCGAAGCCGTCACCATCGATGTCGCTGACGCCGGCAACATGTTCACCGAACGAGTCTTCTTTGTTTTCGGCGGTGAACTCGTGCAAGACATGACCATCCTTGCCCGAGTAAACATACGCCTTTCCCGCTCCAGGGGCGCTTGCAACTATATCGAAAATACCCTCCTTATCTACACCCCCAGCTGCCTCAATGCCGGAACCGAGCATATCTCCCGGATGACCATCTACCTTCCAAAGTAGTTTGCCCTCCTTGCTCGAGTAAACATAAACTCGTCCCGCCTTCTCACCGCCGATCGCTTTTGTTGGCGCGGACGTCACAAAATCGTTAACACCATCCTGATTCACATCGCCGATATTTCGGGCAATCCACCCGAATTGGTCATTAGAACTTTCGCCGTCCCATTCGCGAATGATATTCACATGTTCGACAAATGGGCGTTCGAAGTCGGCTGCGGTAGGTAGAAAGGCTTTGAACTTAGGATCATCGCGCCACGCTGAGAAGGCAGACTCATTTTGCAACTCCGACATATCGATACGATGCGACGCCTTCGCT
>JBKPMO010000136.1:0-14353 GCA_046732175.1 Verrucomicrobiota bacterium | reverse complement strand
CGAAAATATGAATCCTGGCGTCGGAATCGCCGCCGCCGAAAATAAACTGGAAAGCACCCAGGCGCGGGCGCAACGCGCCGCCGACGCTTTAGAATCGGCAACTGCCAAGGAGGCGGAAGATTATGGAGGCAAGGCCGAGCAGTCTTGGGATGAAACGAAAAAGCGCGTTCGCGCATGGCAAGAAGACGGCGAAGATTACGTGCGCGAGAATCCGATCAAGGCAGTTTTCGCTGCGCTGGGTATTGGATTGGTGTTGGGTCTAATCGTTCGACACTAACCATTGTGCCTGGTCGGAAGCAAAGCTGGAAAGCAGCAGGCCGTCGACGATAGACAGGAATATTTGTCTCGCTTCCCTGGCGTAGCGCGAACTTCCTTACAGAGTGGCACCTGGGGCACTTGGTCTCAGATAACCGATGAGGCAACAATAACAAATTCCAAGACCAACATAGGGATACTTTAGCGCCACGAGCGAGGCAATTCCGAAAAGGCACAAGGTCGCGATCGAACGATAGCGCATGTTCCGGCGAACTTTCGAAGGAACATCAGCATGCGGCTCGATCAGCTCCCAAATCAAGAGAATATAGGTGACGTTAACGAAGAAAAAGACCGCTGCATAAAAGGCGACCGGCTGAGGCGAAAACCTGCTCACTGCCATCCAGGCCGTCGAGAGCGGGGAGCAGAGAGACGGAAAAGAGATGGGCGAAATTGAACCACATCAGACGTGGTGTTCCTTCCGTGGCGTAGCGCAATAAGTAATGATGATTGGCCCAGACAATAGCGACGAACAGGTAACTAACGGCATAGCTTAGCCATGACGGCCAACGTTCCAGGAGAGCTTCGAAGGTAGGGTGCTCCGGCGGACGCAGCTCCAAGACCAGCACTGTGATCAGAACGGCGAAGATCGCGTCGGAGAAAAAGTCAGTCGTTCCGGCGTGGTCTTACGAATCATTTCCGCTTATTGGCAACGCTGTTACCTACACGAAACGCCCGCGGCCGCGAATTCCGCTTGTACAAAAAGGACAAAGCTTAATCGGTCGAACGAGAGTGATTCGCCGTGGCGAATAACCGTTAACTGATAACCAGGAGCTTTTTCTTCCCTTAGCCGCTGCTCTGTGCTGCGTCCCATGCCATTTTCCTGAGAAACTGCCGATCGATCACGCCATATGCGGGCATATTATGGGAGCGCTCGTACGCGCGAATCGCTCGTCGTGTTTGCGGTCCCAGGATCCCATCGATGGCACCATGATAGTAACCAGCGCGAGCAAGTCGGCGCTGCGCCGCTGCGACGCTGGCTCGATCGCCGTAGCTGTATCCGTAAGCGGACTCCGCGTTATAGTCGTATCCATAGTAACCATAAGGATTGTGCCGTACGGGTAGTATCCGTAATATGGGAATGGAGAGAAAAACGGGAAGCCAAATGCGTCGATGAAGATAAAAGTTCGATGGTGAAAGTGGTCGAAGTGATCCTTACGGAACGTTCCCGACCCACTGTGTGCGAATGCAGGGGCGCTCCGTGCCGGCATAGAGCTGAACTGGGCGCCGCCCATACCACCACCGCGCGGAGCAGCGCTGACCATTGACGTCGTTAACGTCAATGCAGCAAAGCAAATCAAGAAAAGTTTCAGGTTTGTACTCATAGGTAATTGGGTTCTCTAATTAGACCCCGTAAACCGGCTAAAGGTTTCCCTTTTTGACCAAACACGACACGGCGAGAAGTAACAGGGTTGTTACATTTGCGAGATCGTGGACGTTCGGCGTTTGCTTCTACTGCTTCCACCCCGAAAGCCTTCGGGGCTGTCTGATGGCGAGCGCTTCGACGGTTCGACGCTTTCCCATACCGGCCGCGCAGGTCCAAATGTTGAGATCTAACCCTTAGCTTAGGCGCGCTGCCCAACTTGACTGGTTAAACCAGTCAAGTTACTCGCCTCGCATTTTTAGACCTCTCAGCAGACGTCGGTCCGGCTCGGACAACTCTCAACTTGGTTTACCTGCTTCTCCCGGTAACGATTAATGCCTCCGCCGGGAAACTCATTTTGCCGTTCACAAAATATTGCCGGGCAGCATCGACAGCGGCCGGCTTTACGATCGGCAATTGATCGGGCGCGAGGCGCGCCATCTTTCCACGCAAGCTCTCGGACATTTCAGTCCGCAATTGCCAGAACTGTTCCGGTGACATTTTCTCTTCAATCTTAAAATTCAGCTGACGTTCAACTACATTTTCAGCGCCGGCGTTTTTTAATATTCGAGCCAGCTTACCGGGAAAAGCAAACCGGAATGCGTCCGGCGCATCGGGATCCTGATCGACCGACTCGACGAATCTGTCTAGCACGTCGCTAAGACTCGAAAAGAACGGATTCGCTTCCTTTGGGCCCCAGACAACAAACGACACGTATCCATTCTTAACAATCACTCTCAGCGCCTCCCGGACTCCGGCGACGGGATCGCCGAAAAACATTGCGGATAATCTGCTGACGGCTACGTCGAATGTACCGTCCGGGAAGGGCAAATTATCAGCGGAACATTGCCGGAAATCGATATTTGTCAGGCCGCGTCTGCCCGATTCCGACCGGGCGATCTCGACCATGTCGGCGACAGGATCGGTATACATGACTGATCCGGTTGACCCGACGATGCCGGCGATGGTGAGCGAAGGTTCGCCGCTTCCGCCGCCGATATCGAGTACCTTCTGCCCCATACCAATTCGCGCTTCCTGGATTAGACCAGCCGTCAGAGGCGCGAACATCCGCGCGATGAGCGCCCGATACTTGTCCCAGTACCGGGCCGAAGTTTGCCATGCGTCTAAGGTTTTGTTCCGTTTCTCGGGATTCATCTTTCGTTGGACAAAAGCTGTCCTTGCTCCGACTTCACATCAAATCGCTGAAAGACGAATTTGCCGAACAACGCTGATCGCTCGCCTGTCATCCGTTGTTCGTCATTTGCTACCCCTGTGGGGGCAGACGTGTCGCCTGCGATTGTGTTGCTCAATCCTCTGCCTTTTCCGTCCGCCGCGCCGAGGTTTCCGACTCGCTGTAGCTTCCCGTGAAGGCTGGTTGGCGGAGGCGAGTGTCCTCTTTCATTGAACGTTGGACGTTCGGCGTTGGATGTTGAGCGTTTGCTTCGCTCCCTTACCCCTCAACCCTCAACCTTGTTCAGTACCGGGCCGCAGCGAAGAATTAAGGCGCGCGAAATAACGCTAGGGAATCGGCCATTCGGTCGTAGAATGGCTTAGTCAGATTATTGCAGCGTCAACCGACTCGCGGGTGCGGGGCCTTTCTCTCTGCACCAACAATACCTGTCTTATGGATTTAATCCCTGCAAGCGACGTTCAACTCAAAACCTGGCTGGTGGATCTTGCCGGAAATATCGCAGTCTCCGACGCCGACGTCGCAATGCTCGACGCCCAAATTACTCACTTGGAAAACCAATGCACCGCCCTGCACCAGTCCGCTCAGCGCGCAGAAGACAGCTGTAATATCATAACTTCACAACCGCGGCCTCTTCCCGAATAAAAGAAAGAATAACACATGGAACCTACACTTACGCAGAACGGCGCCCTTTATCTGGCGCAACATCGGATCGCAAAAGAACGCCACGCATTTTTCAAACTTTTTCGCGATAGGGCAAGGCGACAAGGACCCGGCGTTCGAGGGCCAGCGACGTTTGGCGGGGCAGCTATTGCCTTACGATTCCATCCCGACAACGGCCGTTAACCGACGTGCACCAAATCCAGCTTCGTCAGATCCTGCGAGATGCCGATGTGGCCTGCGCGATACTTCCGATCGTGCGCAAACATTTGCTCACGGTTGAACAAACAGCCGAAGCTCTGTTGGCCTGTGGGGTGGACCGTCCTGCAAACGTCGCTCACATCGCGATAGCTGGGATACGTGTCCCCTCCTAACGATCAAAAACGATTTAACGCTTTAACAAAACGTCTGCCTTTTCTTCCGGAACTTTACGCTCTCAACCCTCAACAAACGCCAGTCCGGCTCGGACCAACTCTCAACTTTACCGGAATTGAGCGTCGGAAACTTCGTCGAATGATCGCGGTGACAAATGGCGCCAGGCAAAAGATCAAGACCCCGATCAGCGCAATCGTCCTTGGGTGGGAGTGATCGTCGTCCGCGCCCAGAGAAACCCATCCCGCCTTTTCCAGCAGAGCTAAACCGGCCATGGTGAGGACAACGACAATTGCCCGCCGGATATAGGTAACTCGGATACGCGGCGCGATCTTTGCCCCGATCATGCAACCGGGAAGCGAACCCAGGGTGAGCGGAATGGCGATGCTCCAATCCAGCCCGTTAACCAGGATATTCGATACCGCGCCCGAGAGCACCAGAGGCACCGCCTGCATCAGGTCCGTGCCGACGAGTTGGACCGCCGGCAACGCTGGGTAGAGCATCAGCAGCGTGATCATGATGAGCGAACCGGAACCGACAGAGGTGATGCCGACCAGGAGGCCGCCGAGCGCGCCGACGAGAATGGTAGGCAACGGACGCACGATGACGCGGTGGTCGTGCTCGCGGTAGAGGCCCTTGGCCCTGCGTCGTACCTGAACGAAGTAGCGCAACGTGTACGTCGCCCCAGCCAAGAGTGAGGCGAGACCGATGCAGCCCGCCAGAAAACTGTCGATGTTCGCACCCGGATTAAGCCAGCGCACGAGGTGCGGCCCGAGGAACGCCATCGGCACGGAGCCGGCGATGAGCAACGCGGCGAGCCGGACATTGGCCGAGCCTCCCCGCCAGTGCACAGCAGCGCCACCGCTCTTATAGATTGCTGCGGCCGTGAGGTCCGCTGTTACGATCGAGGAAACGTGACCTACTCCCAGAAAAATCAGCGCAGGCGTCATTAGCGCACCGCCGCCCATACCCGTAATACCAACGACGATTCCGATGAGCAAAGCAGCAAGCGCGGTGGTGATCTCGGTATGATGAGCCGCCCAAGGTCCTTGGAGGAATAGGTATTGTCCGGCGACGAACATTGCGGATGCGCTGTGGTGAAGCTAGCTCTCCGGGGGGAGAAAATCCATTCAACCATTAAAACACATCGGGTTCTGTTCTGTAAACAGTGTCAGGATCGCTTGGGCTCTCGGGACTCCGCAAGGACAGAGGACATTGCTGTGAATTGAACGACAACAGCTTGCAGGTCTTCGATTGGGAAGCGCGGCCCCTCCGGCTCGGAGCTCGCCTGCCACGCAAATCTGGTCGCGGCCTCGAGATCGCGGTTTTTTCCGTGCTTCAGATCCCTTGGGATATCAGCTGTTCCCGATTAAACCGTTAACGACCTTTGCTTTCGTGTCGCGCGGTAGCTCCATGCGAAGCTAGGCTGCCTTCTGACATTGGATGTTGGACGTTCGGCGTTGGACGTTGGGCGTTTGCTTAGCGTCGTAGCCTTATGCGGAGATGGAAGTGTTGAACGCAGGCCGAACCTTGTAACCCCGAAAGCCTTCGGGGCTGTCCGATGGCGAGCGCTTCGACAGTTCAACGCTTCCCCATGCCGGCCGCGCAAATGTCAAATGTTGAGATCTGACCCCGGGATTACGCGCACCCTGGATTACGCGCAGTCATTAAACTTGACTGGTTAAACCAGTCAAGTTACTCGCGCCGCGTTCTCGGACCTCTAAACCCTCAACAAACGCAAGTCCGGCTCGGCCCGTTGGGCGTTCGTTTCGCTCCCCTGGCTCTTGCTGTTATCCGCCAGGGCTCGGTGCCGGCGTGGGCGACCCTTTCGCACGAGCCGCTGCGGCCTTGCGCGCAGCTTCTTCGCCCGCGCTCGCCGGGATCGGCGTGGTGGGTATTTGCGGCAGCGGTGTGCGCATCTTAGACTCGGTGAATTTCAGGCGAGTGGTGGCGTCAGGATCACCGGGCTTCAGCTCGAGCACTTTGCGAAAATCAGCCGAAGCTTTGTCGTATTGCTTGGCCAAACGATAGGTATAGGCTCGCCGCCGATACATCTCCACGTCCTTCGGCCGTCTCTCAATCACCTTGGTCAGATCAGCGATGGCCATGTCGTAGCGTTGCAGGTTGCGAAGAACATAGGCCCGGCGATCGCGCAGTTCGATATCGTCGGGCGAGCTGGCGATCAGCGCGGTATAATCGGCCGCCGCGTTGTTCCATTGCTGCTTTCGCAGGTAGGCGTAGGCACGATATCTCAGTGCAGTCGTGTTCTTGGTATCGAGCTCCAGCGCCGTCGATAAATCTTTTATGGCAGCGTCATTCTCGTTCGATTGCACCTCGAGCAATCCTTTGTTCGCGTAAGCATGCTCGTTCTTCGGATCCAGCTCGATCACCTTGGCGTAATCAGCGATGGCTTCCTTTGCTTTGCCGGTGCCTGATAGACCTGTGCCCGGTTAACGTAATTCTTGGGATCTTTTGGCTGTGCCTCGATCGCCTTGCTAAATTCCTCTATCGCCTTGTCGTATTGCTTGGCCCGTGCGTACTCCACACCACGGTTGGTGTGGTCACCAGGATCAGCCGACTGAGCGAAGCTTGATGAAAAGCCTAGAGGACACAGAAAACAAACGATCAAACCGGCTTTTGCGAAGTAATGTGCTCTCATACGGGCGAGTCCAGTTCAATTATATTGAGTGTCCGCTGCGGTAAACTGTTCAACAAAGTTTGCCGCACAGCCTTTTGCGGCGACGCCCCGATCACCGCTTTGGCCGCCGACAAGATCGGGACTCGAGCGAGTTTCAACTGTGTGAATCCGTGGCGCTCACGGCGGATGCGTTTTCTTGAATCCGTCGATGTAACCGTTTTCGAAAGCCTGCTTCCAGGCCTGCAGCTCGACTGTTCGCGAAGGACTTCGGAGCGCAGATCCCTGCTGCTCGAAATATCTTTGCGCCATCATGTTCAACTCCGCGTCCGTGGGCAACGTTGCGTCGCGCTGCGCTTGCTCTCCCGCCTTCTCGCCAGTTTCATACGCCGCCCGCTCTTCCGCCGTTCGGCCATGAGTCGCGCGATGAGTATAAAAAGCCGTAACACCGTACACGACGAATGCCGCTAATCCCATCAATACGAAAAATCGAACCGGCTTAAATTCTCTGGCCATGGAGACTAGCGTTAGACAATCACATGCGATTCCTGCCGGCAATGTTTTACGCTGTGACCGTGCGACTCGAACTTCCCGCCGCTCGTGAATACGAAGCGCGGCTTAAACTCGAGAAGGACCAAAAAGCACGCGCGTCCGTACCGCAGTTCTAGTTACTGGATTTCGAGATCGATGCGGACGACTCCCGCCCAGTCAAATATCAAATATTAAGATTTGACCCCGATTGGTTTCCCCCCCGTCGGCTTCTGACAGGGAATACAAATGAGCTGCCAGCCGGGCTTTTCCTTTGCTGACATGATAGTTTTGCCATATTAAAATCCCAGTTTTTTCAAGACCTCTTCTACGGCTTTATCGGTTAATTCGTTGATCCGTTCATCCTCATCGGTATCGCCTATGAGCCCATTCAAGCGTTCCTGAGCGGCTTCTGCACGGGTTTTAAGTTCCGCCAACACAGCGCGGCTCTCCCGCGTCCTGGTGTTAAGATCGGAGTTTAATTCGCTGTCAAAATGTTCAAATAACGTCTGATTGGCCCATACGTCATCACTGGCCTGAACGATCTCCGTGGCGTTCTCCGGCCTGATAAGCGCCCCGAACCAGCCCCGGAGCACATACACAATGGCTATATTTTCGATCTTAGTAAATTCTCCTGCGTGAGCGAGGTTATCCCGCACGTTCTTTCTCTGCTTCTCGCGCCCGTGCCCTTCACTTTGTAATACACTGCCTTCTTTTTCGCTCATAATGTTTAATCCGGTTGAATATTCCAGCTTTTTACCCAGGCCTAAAATCTTTCATGTTTCCGTAGTTGTTCCTAATGTCGCGCGCCCAAGCCTTCATGTAAACTTGCGGGCGATACGTAAAATCTGTAGCCTTGCCCGCCCGCCGCGCGCGCTTCCGCCACAGCTGCTTCAACATCAGCCACCTAAAAAGCGATCCCATTCTCGTTAGGAGGGAACTTCTCGCCTGCTCCTCCGGTGCTCAAAATGACAGGGCGGGCCAAGTGCCTCAACTTCGCCCGGCTTATGCGCGCTCACTCTTAGCCCGAGGACGTCCCGGTACCAGGCGATGGCGCGTGCTCTGTCACGGGTCGGCACCGACACAAAATCAACTGTCTCCATGCGCATCTGGTCGTGGTATAGCAGTCGTTCAGTTAATCGGCTTGCTCGAGCTTCGGTTTTACTAAGCCGACGAAATCTTTGCACTGGCGCAACGGCAGCCGCCGCGGATTTGTCTGCACCCAGTCCCGTGGGACGCCTGCGATCGTACGTGTGCGAAAAGTGAGGACCGACCCCTTTTGCTTCTCTGACCAGCAGTGCCGTCACGGAGTAGCCGATCATCCCAATGACAGCCCCGCGCTGCCTTCTTTAATCACTCGCCATGATGAATAGCGGCTGCATTTCGAAATCGGTGTAGAGTGGACGCAGGCGCTCCTTGTTATAGTACTTGTCCACGTTGACCGTTTTCTTGGTGCTGGTCACCACTTCAATCGGCATGTTGTCGTAGCGCCCGTTCTTCAGGACAACGAGACGGCCATAGCTGCAGCGCAGGATGAGATCGAGGGCGAGATTGCCGTAGGCCATGGGCACAATCGAATCAATCGCGTCGGGATCACCCCCGCGCACCATGTAACCGAGACGCTGGTTGATGACGTTAATCGGCTTGCCCTTGTTGTATTTGGCGCCACGGTCTTTGAGTTCGGCCGAGACAAGGTCCCCGATGCCGCCGAGTTTCATGTGGCCGAACGCGTCGGTCGTCCTGTCGGACAGCACCATCTCGCCGCCTTCGAACATCGCTCCTTCTGAAACGATAACGACTGAATATTTGCTCGGGTGACGGGCGCGGTCATAGCACAACAATTCAGTCAGATCCTCCATGTCGAATTTCCATTCGGGAATCACGCACCGGTTCGCGGCACCCGCCATCGTTGGCAACATCGCGGTGAAGCCCGCGTACCGTCCGAACACTTCCATGACTAGAATTCGTTCGTGAGATCCGGCCGACGTGCGGAGGCGATTTGACAATTCAATCGTGCGGCTGACGCACGTACTAAAGCCGATGCAATAATCAGTGCCCGGCACATCATTATCCATTGTCTTCGGTATTGCGACGATCTTGACGCCTTCCTTGTGCAGCCGCGTGGCAAAGGAAAGGGTGTCGTCGCCGCCAATCGGAATCAAATAGTCAACACCCAGCCAATCCAGGTTCTTTATCACTTCCGCGGTGAGATCGTTCTTGTCTTGATCGTAGGTTGTGCGCAGCGGCTCAGGCACATCTTCTTTTTTCACTGCCGGCGGGTTCGTCCGCGAGGTATGCAGAAATGTGCCGCCGGTTCGTCCTGCACGATTGACGATCTCTTCCGTCAAGACTTGAAAGTGCTCACTGTTATCGGCGTGCTCATCGCGCACGATGCTGATCGCCCCAAGCCAGCCGCGGCGGATTCCGATCACCTGATAGCCTTCGCGCAGGGCGCGAATAGTGACCGCGCGGATCGCGGGGTTGAGGCCCGGTACATCTCCGCCGCCGGTGAGAATACCGATCACGCCTTTCTTGGTGCTCATGCGGCCGCTTTGTCGCTGCGTCTGCGCGGCGCTATTTCGCCGTTTTCTTTTTGTTTTTCTTGGCGGCGCCGAGGCGCTCCGTCTTTTTGCGGCGGACCGCGCGTTTCCTCATGTTATCTCTACCGCGATTGTGTCCCATAACTTGATTCTCGCCTGCTTGTCGCGCGGCAGCAATGGAGCAAGTGGGGTGAGCCAGATGGCCGATAAGGCCGTGAACGGCAGCCGTCGAGCGTAGCGGGAGCTGCCGAGATACAATTCTATCAACTCTAAACCGGCAACAACCAACGCCCGGTTGTGTTTGCATCAATAGTGAGGACTGATCGCTTTCGCTTTCCTGTCTATCGCTGACGCGGCGAATAAACCACGAGCTTTCGCACATTTGTGCAAAAAGTGAGGACTGAACACTTTTGCTTCCCCTAGCTACGCGATCCCGCCAATCAAATGTCAAAAAACCTGCTCGCGAAAGCTTTCGGAGTTAAGATGCAACCCCGTCTGCTTTATCGCTCAGCTACCGTTAATCGATGCAGAAGAAGTAACATCGAAGAAAGCTTGTTTTCTGAAGCTTTCGAATCCGCGGGCGAAGCCATCGCGAAAACCTTTCATCCATTGGTTCCGGTCACGAGTCACGTGCAGCCGTTCGGCTTCATGCCGGGCCAGATCGCTAAGATCTTCCCCGGTGGGTTCAGCCTCGCCGTGTGAAGCGTACTGTTCGCCGACAACATTGCCCTGCTGAAAACCAGCGCGGTAGGCATCAAAATGATGGTGGCGCATCGGTCCCCAGTCAAAGCTGCCAGGCATGCTTGCATGCCACACCAGCGAGGTGAAAACAACCGCGGCTACAAAAATTATTAGCAGAATGACGAACGGCGCCAGGCAGCAGCCGCAAGCGCCAATTACGTGGCGATCTTTGTGTTTCCGCATTGAAGTCGTGGGGAAGATGACACGCTATTGCTTCAGATCGACTTGTTTCGCTTCCTCGATGAATTTTTACAACTTGTAAGGAAGCCTCGCGCCAAAGCGGGTATCGCTTTCCGGCCCAGTTTCTCAAACTCTCAACTTTCAACAAACCGCAGGTCCGGCTCGGACAACTCTGAACTTCTTACTGCGGTCCCTTGTCGTGTAGTCCCGCGGTTTTGGCTTCGCCTCCGCTCTGTGCCCTTTAATTGGGCGTTGAGCGTTGGACGTTGGGTGTTTGCTTCGCTCCCTTACCGCTTCAACCCTTCAACGCTTTACCTCTTTAACGAAACGTCTTCCCTTTTCTTCCTGCCGCCCGCTCGCGCGTCAGAAAAAATACTACAACTTTGCCCGGTTTCCGGTGTCTAATTTTGTGAATCTTTTGAAAAACCTATGAAAACGAAATCATTTCTCGTCTGCTTTATTGTTTTGATGATGGCAACGTCAGTTGCCATGGCTGGGGGGCGCCATGGAAATTTCGGCGGCGGTTTCGCTCGCGGCGGCTCATTCCATAGCGGCAATTGGAATCATCATTGCCACGGCGGTGGCTCGAGTTTCGTTTTCATAGGCGGCTTTCCTTTCTTCGGCTATCCGTATGGCTACGGATATGGCTATTATCCCTACGGCTACGGGTACGGTGGCGGCTATTACGGGTATGGTTCAGGATACTACGGCTATGGCACGGGCTACTACGGCAACGGGTATTACGGGAACCGCTACTACGGCAGCCGCTATTACCGCGGTTACGGCTACAATGGTCATCAATCTAGCGTTGTCCGCCTCCAGCAACAGTTGGCTCGCGCCGGATACTATCGCGGTGCCATCGACGGAATAATGGGACCTCGAACGCGCTATGCGTTGCGCGCCTACCAGCACGATCACGGAACGGCCAGCTTATAACATTCGGTAGATTAGCCGCTTTGGGCTCGTCTTTCCGACTTCAGCCTTGTCGTTGCACTTGTTGACCGGAAAACCTTTGCGATTAGGGAACAGTGAAAATTTTTCCCGAATATGGGTCTTTGACCTTGCTGCCCGAAGGATAGCCACTCACGTCGACAAATTTGGACGGGTCGGAGGGACTGAAGACGAAGCCGGGTCTGTTCGGCACTCGCTTGGCTGTGGGAAATTGCGAATCTGACGGCGTCGTTGTCGAAGGGCCTTCGGCTGGGGGCTCCGCCAGGTTATTGGTTGAAGAAGCCGTCACATGACGGGCAATGTGCGAGGTCCGCGTGATTCCAACGTTCGCTGATCGCCGCCGGCGCTGTAATTCGGCGTCTATCTGCTCTTTCTCTTTAAGAACTTTGTTCTTTTCAGTCGCGTGACTAACCCAACGGGTTAGGCCCCAGGAAAGCCCAAAGTCATTCGCGGCGATCTTGCGATTTATCTCAGTTCGTCGGCTCTTTAGCTCTGAATCAGACGCGGTGTGCACGTCCCTCGTTGTGGAGCAGCTGGCAAGGCAGACAGCACCGCAACTAGCCACGAGGAGAGCGGCAACAGACTGATTCACACATCTACCGATATTCATAGATCGAACGAGACGAGTCGAGCCGCCTTGAAGGAGCCGAGCTGTCGTAAGATCTAGCACTCTCACACAAAATTTCACTGAAGTCATGCGCCGGTCAGCGGTTGGCGGCTTCGCCTGCTTAGCCTTTCAACACAATTCGGCCTGCCATGCGTGAGTCACGTAATGATTAATTTTTAGCGTTCCCGCATGCCACGCTGGAGCCTGGGCGAAAGCGGGTTGTGCCGTAGTCCCGCGGCTGCAGGGACGGAGCGAATGACATCGGCTTTCCGCGTTCATGGTTGTCTGCGCAGCAGGCAGACGCCTGACCACGGCCGTTTGGCTTGAAAGCGAGTCGGGGAGATCGCAGCGATGACGCGCAGGAAAAGCGGCAGACGGTTTATTTTTGCTGCGGCGTGCATGACCGAATGAACTTCCTCCGGCTTCCAGCCGCATTCGGTAAAAAACGCGGGACCCGACTCCGGCGCGAACCTTAGCGGAATGCCAGCCTCATCGAGAGGAGCGCCCATTTTTCTTGCCAGCATTTTGAGCAGGGCTGGAGACGCCAGATCAATAATCCAATGCTGAAAGCTTCCTTCCACCGCGAGATCGTTGGCGAGCGCTGCGACTTCCTCGTTCGTTAGGTAAACCAGCAAACCTTCACTTACGATCAACACACGCTTCGCTGCCTGGCCAAGCCGGTAGAATAATTGGCGACGCGCGTCCACATTCGCGAGATCCATTCTAACCCGCTCGAGCGCGCATACCGGCTTCTGGTTGCTGAGGATCTCCTCCTTGTGCGCAAGAATTTCCGGCAAATCTGCTTCGACCCATCGCAATGTTTGCGGCAGCTCCATGCGGTACGGACGAGCGTCGAGCCCGGCGGCAAGATTCACGACCATATCGGCACCGTTCTGCACTTGTTCGGAGATGAGCCGATCGATCAACCAGGTGCGAGCGACGAATGGCCACGAATTCTTTTCCGCAAAAGGCATCGCGGCGGCAATTTGCTGCCCGCGTTCACCGGCCAATCGTTCCGCGAACGGATCGCGAAAAACCGCGTCGGACCGTTTGGACTCCCGGGCGCGATAGACTGCCACCCAACGCGCGGTATCCGAGATGTTATGAATTGGCGATTCAGATTCGTGGGGATGATCCATGGGATTTCACAAATCTAGACCCGCACTTCGATGAACGTCGACCTTCGATTTAGACGTCACCGCTGCGTTCGGATTTTCCAAATAATCCTCGAGACCGATAACTGTTAACCGATAACGCGCGAGCTCAGCTCGCGCCCTTTTGGCAAAAAACGAGGACTGACCCCCTGTGCCTTCCTCACAGGATTTTGCACTGATACTGATAGGCGGACGCAATCGTGGCGGCTTTCGGATTACTTCTTGTAATAACTGAGTAGTTGGTGTTCGCCCGCACCAGGACCCACATTCCCTTCGACACGGGGTAACTTCTTCCGTCAACGACGATATCGATGGCTCCATCGATGACATAGCGGAAAACATTCTCGGAATGCTGGTGGGTCTCGACACGAGTACCTGCCTCGATGGTGGTGATGTAGAACATTGTGTGTTCATACAGCCGCCACAGAATCGGCATCCTCTTCACTGGGCCGTCTCCGAGCCAAATTTCCGGAACATCAGATGATCGGATGACCGGCTGGTTTTCGAGACCTTCCAGAGCGTCTTCGATGCGGGCTATATATTGAGATAAGTATTCTGTGTCGGAGTCTGTTTGATTTGAGGTTTGTTCTTTAGCCATGATTTGTCTCCTGGTTGGTGTCGATTTTAGTGGGATTGAAAGCGGGAGGGGTAGAGAGGAGTTGCTGGAAACGCGGATTTGCTCGCAGAGGATCCCAGACCGGATCGGTTTGTAGAGCAAACGGCGTAGCGCCACCGGGGGAGGAAAGAGAGTGCTCGAGGAGCGTAAACGCGCGATCGTATTCACCGACAAGGACGCAAATTTTCGCCAACACGAGCGTTATGGCGGGACCGTCCAAAGCATCCTTGCTTTCCGGCAGCAGCTCGACTGCTTGTTCTCCCTCGCGAATAGCCTCCTCTTTCAATCCGAGCCCGGCGTAAATCTGACCAAGCAGCGCATGTCGCGATGCGTCGCCAGGATTCGCCGGAGTTGATTGCTCCACTGTCTGCCGGGCCTGCTCAAATAACAGCCGCGCTTTTGCGTGATCGTTCATCAGCCGGCATGCTTCGCCGGCGAGATACGATTTTGGGAAAGGAACCCCAGGTCGCCACTGAAAGAAGCTTTCATGCGGACTCGCCTCCGC
>JBKPMO010000135.1:0-31812 GCA_046732175.1 Verrucomicrobiota bacterium | reverse complement strand
GCTCAACGGTGTCCGAAGTGACATCGCAATGATGCGGACTCCTGACGGCCACAGTCGACTTGAGCTGACGAAGTTCCAAAGGCCAACGGCGACCAGCGTCGAGCTGAATGCACCGGTGAACACGTTGGGTATACGTCGCATCATGTTCGCCGTTGAGGATATCAAAGAAGTCCTTACCCGCCTGCAGGCCCATGGTGCTGAACTCGTTGGAGAGATAGTTCAATACGAAGACATATACCTACTCTGTTACGTTCGTGGTCCTGAAGGCATTCTCATTGCTCTGGCTGAGCCGCTCCGCTGAAGTCCATAACGCCTCATTGCGTTTCTTGCGAGGGCCGTCTAACAACAGCATGCAGCGGACGGCGGTGCGCGCCGCCGCTGATGTTGAGCGTTAGGCTTCTCAAATGGCAACGCCTGCCCCCGCATAGGCAAAAAGAGAGTGAACGGCCAAATCACTGGCCTAGCTGGGCAGTTCTTTGTCGCCGCGAAGCTCCTAAAACATGGGCTTCAAATGCAATTGTGCTTTTATCGGGTCGCACACAGTCCAAACATTGGCCGAACCTTGGAAATGATTGCTCAGCGCGCAAGCGATGAATCCTCCTATCATAAAAGAGATTCGCTTCGGCAAACCTGCTATTGGATCGTGCTGACCCTCGTCTTTGCCGGGGCGGTTTGGCAACGCTTTGTTGTTCCGCTCGATCCGATTGCTGATCCCGATACCTGGGGGTACCTTTCACCCGCTCTGCGTAAATTGACGGGTGCTGAATTTGGTCATACCAACGGCCGAAACTTTGTTTATCCGGGTTTCCTCTATTTAATTTTGCGTGGTTTTGGAGATTTTCGCGCGATCTCGTTCGTTCAACACCTCCTCGGAGTCCTGGCCGGCGTAGTTTTTCTTCTATCCTGGAAGCGAGCGCGGATCTTCGTGCCAGATCTGCGGATCGGTCGCGTTGTTCACGATCTGCTGGGTCTGGGCGGGGTCGCGGTATTTCTTTTTCAATGGGAAGCGATCATCTATGAACATTCAATCCGGCCCGAAGGCATCTGCGCCTTTGTTCTTAGCATTAGTATCTATTTTCTAATTCAATTTGTTGCCTGCTTTTTCCTGGAACACCGGCGCATTGCCTCTGTTATGTCTGCCATCGCCCTCGGATTTAGCGCGATTCTTCTTGCATCGATTAAACCGAGTTTTGTCTTTGCTTCCTTCTTCGTGCTGTCGCCGGTCATTGCGCTGTTGTGGCGGAGCGGGTGGTGGTGGCAAAAAGTTTGGTTCTCTATCGGATTCGCCGTTAGCGCCGCGGCGCTTTTGCTTCCGGAATATTTTCTCAGCCGCAATGATGAAATGAGCCGGACGTTTTTGCCGACCACTCTTTTCGTAATTCATGCCGATCTGATCCGGGATCAGTTGGCAGACGATTCGAAAACCAATGCGAGCCTGCCGTATTCCCGAGATCGACTCGAACGTGTCTGCCTTGCCTTGGACACTGAGATCAGCAAATCGCATGCGGCTCAGCCGCATGCCTACCCTTCCCTGGGGTTTGATCCGGATTTCCTGATGGACAATCCCAGTTCCATCGCCGCTCAAATTCGCCGCGAATTTCATGGTGATGTAGCGGCGGTTTGTGCGTTTTACCGATACTATTACTGGAGGATCTGGCGGAATCGGCCGCGTCAGGTTCTCGAAAAGATCACGCGGCAGATGCTGAGGTTTTATCTGCCCTGGTGCCGGGCCTATGACCATGGAATAATCCGGAAGTTTGCCGATCGCTATCAGGGTGGTGTCGCTTCTCTAAGCGATCCAATTTGTCGCAAGGTCTGGACCGCCTATCGTCCCCCGCCGTCGATTTTATGAACCGGACGCAAGAGCTGGCTCAACGCCAGTTGCGCTTTCAACTGCCTCTGTTCTTTCCGGTTATTCCAATCGCTGCATTTCTGCTGTCGCTTTGCTATTCTACCTGGCTCGCAGTAGCTCTCGTCCTGGCGATGATCGTCGCGCTGAATTCTCGACGCTGGGCACGGCTACGCTTCATCGCGACCGTAGCTGTATTCGGCTTTGCATTTAACGCAGTCTGCTGCCTCGAAGTCGCAATCATCAGCTCCCTTGACCTGCGCCGTTACATGACGCTGCAAATGTATTCTACTCTTTTTGCACAGCTTCTTGGTCTCTGGTTCATCCTTGAGTTCCTCATCCAAACGTGGGGCTCAGGCAGAATGGATCTTGGCTACCCAGCCGGGGCCTTTGAACCATAGTTTTCGTGGGCCCTTGGTGAAATTTCCCCGTCCTGCAAGGTCAAATTACCGGGATAATCCGGCAGAAGGCGATGGACAATACATTGAGGGACTAACCCTGCGCTCGAGCCAACCGCTGGCCGTTGCACTGAGAAAGTTGAGAGATGATAGTTGAGAGTAGAGCAAAGCTCGCTCCCGTCAGCGGCGGCTGAGCTCCGTCTCGTTACATGTCTCAGACATAAGCATCTTTCCCCGCACAAATGCGCAACTAAGAATTGGCAATTCGACGGTCGGGGCCCCGCGAAGATCGATGCCATTACCAAAGATGTTGAGGAAGTTGTGCGGACCCGTCGGCGACGTGTTCCATGAGATCGTCTCGCTGATTGGGCAGAATTCCCCGTCGATAATCGGCGGTCTTGGGCAGTTTAATTTCCCTTTTGACTCGGCGAAACGCTCCTGCTAGACGAAAAGAGTGACTTCTCGATCTGTCGCACAGGCGCTGATTATGGCTTGTCTCGTCACTTGCTGTGCCGAAGTAAGCCATGCTTCGATCTTCTCAAAAATCTTTTCAGACGACGACTTCGACGTGTATGTCGGCGACCGGTCCTATCCGAGCGACTTCGACCCGTACTTCAACCAGCCTAAAATCTACCATCAACCGCGCTATTACGAATACACAAGCAAGAAGAGAAAAGGCAACAAGGTGTTCAAGACTACAAAGGTGAAAAACCAATATGGTCACACGGTTTACAAAAAGACGACGAAGGTGAAGAAAAAGAACAAATAGCCCTCATACATGAAATTTTGTTTCTTGATTCTTCTCCTATGCATGGCAAACGCATTCGCGTCCGATCTCGACTTCACCCTAGTGAATCAGACTGGCCGAAGCTTTGAAGGTCTCTATATCACCGCTTCTGACAACAAGGATTGGGACGCAAATATCCTTCTCCACGGAGAACTGCTGGCTGCTGGGGGAAAAATCCGCGTCCGCTTCAAGAAAGACGCCAAAGCAGAATTTTGGGATTTCAACCTGGTGGACAACGAGGGACTCTCAGTAACCTTCAAAAAGGTAGACCTGGCAGGCGTTGACACGGTCACGTTGAAAGACGTTAACGGTGAGATCACTGTGGAGATTGAGTAGGTCGCGAGACGGAATTCCTCTCAGCGCGCTGCCTTAGTTCTTTCGGTTATTTTACCATCGCGACTTCGATCCTGAGGGCGTTACAGATTCTAAAGAGGCCGGTGGCAGGGTAGAAGAGAGATTCGTACGACTCCTCAGTAAAATCCCAGATTCATCTCCTACCATTGGGGTCGATGCAGGAAACAGTGTAATGGTTTCGGTAAGCGTTTTTACGAGTAAAGAGGCGGCGCAAGAATCAAATCGCCAGGCCGCTGATTGGGTAAAACAAAATACAGCTTCCCTGTTCCCGAAGCCTCCCCAGATCACGGCTGGTGAAGTTGTTGCGACCACAGAAACGAAATAGCTACATTCGCGCTTAGCCAGTGCTGTCAGAGGTCCACTTGCGCTCTTCTGAGCGGTGACTGAGCTTGAGCTCGATAGATATCGAAGCCGCATCGTTTCAGAATCTAAAAGAGCCTATATGGATATTTCCGCTGACACTTATGTGAATGAGCCTGTGCGCTATCTCCCGTTTCACGCTGTAGACTTAAAAGCTGAAGGCGCAAAGGTTACTGAATCTTACCGTAACATGGTGATCAATCGCGTAAACGGTAGCTGTTTGAGGCTCGCGGTTTTCGATGGCGACTACCGCTGGCACTATCACCCTAAGTCGGATGAGTTGTTCATCGTTATAGAGGGGTGCTTGGCCATAGATTTAGATGATAGGCGGGAACTTCGTCTCCGCCCGTGGGAGAGTGTGATGATCCCGGCGATGACCGTCCACCGCACGCGCGCCATCGGACGAACCGTGAACTTGTGCTTTGAGGAGTTAGCCGCAGAAACTGTCTTTGTAGAACAAGTGGCAGATACCGATCGCACCTCTCGCGGGGAGTAAGCGTCGCTTCCGATGTCGGAATGCCCCAATATCTAACCCGGCGATGCCAGCCAACTGCGGACCGTCCGTTTGCGCCACTTTCACTCTTTATGAACGTCACTTGTAGCTTGTGCGGTGGAAGATCTTATTCTCGTTATGACACGGAGGTAAGAAATGGCCAACGTCGACCTTTATAACAGTTCATACGGAAATTACGCGCTGACGGTCTATGGCGAGATTCGGCTCGAGACATATGGAGAGGACTACGGCCAAACCAGCTGGGTGACCACAGCAGAATCTCATGAGATCCCGAAGCTTCTTAAGCTCTCCAACAAATCTTCAGTTTTGGAAATAGGTTGCGGTTCTGGCGGCTATGCAGTTCATCTGGCAAAGCGTGCCGGTTGCCGGATCGTCGGGCTTGATATCAATGCAGAAGGTGTCCGCAATGCAAATGTCCTTGCTGAGCAGGCAGGGGTCGGGGCAAGAGCCGGATTTCAACAGTTTGACGTATCACAGCCTCTACTTGAGAAAGATGACACATTTGACGCGGTATATTCTAACGATGTTCTGTGCCATGTCCGGCACCGAGCACAGGTGCTTGCCAATCTCTTTCGCGTCCTCAAGCCGGGTGGGCGATTCTTATTTAGCGATGCACTTGTGATTGGAGGCCTTGTTTCGCATGAGGAGATTGCGACAAGGAGTTCTATCGGGATGTACTTTTTTAGCCCTCCGGGCGAGAATGAGCGTTTGATCAGGCAAGCAGGATTTACATTGTTAGAAGCCAGGGACACGACTGAAAGCGCCGCCACGCTTTCGAAGCGCTGGCATGATGCCCGGAACAAGAGGAAGTCAGCACTGGTGGCAATAGAAACTGAAGCTAATTTTATCGGTCTTCAACGGTTCCTGACCTGCGTACATTCGCTAACGTCAGAGCGTCGGCTTCTGCGATTCCTATATGTCATGGAAAAATAGAGCTTTCCACGCGCCATATGACTTCAACATTAAACTCACTAGCAAAGCTCCCTTCCGCAAGCGGTGGCTGAGCTCCTTCTCGTTAGGCGCAGAAACAGCTTGTGATCGTCCCTTGAACATGAGAATAGGAGCGCGGAAATGCGAATAGTGTCGATCCTGCTGATTTCAGCATGGGTTTGCCTGTCGATCTTCGCCCAAGAGCCGGCGGAGAAGCGAAAGAGTAAAACGCCGGTGATGGTGTCGTTCGCGGACTTGAAATGGGTCGAGCTTGCTGAAAGGAAAGGCATGCAGTTCGCCCTGCTGAGCGGCGATCCCAAAACCGGCCCGTATACGCAGATCCGCAAGGTCCCTGCGGGAACTGACAACCCGCTCCATTCACACAGCAGCGAAATCAAGAATGTAATCATCAGCGGAACCTGGTACACGGGGCCAAACGCGACCGCGGCCAAAGATTTCGGGCCCGGTTCAGTAATAGTAATGCCGGCCGACTGGTTGCACGTGAGTGGCTGTCGGTCTGGCAGCGAGTGTGTGCTCTATCAGGAAGGAAAGGGCAAGTTCGACTTCAAACCCGCCGCACAAGTGCCTGCGGACAAATAGGCGCGTTCGAGATTCGTAGAATAACTCGCAGACAGAAATGCAGTTGAGGGTCTTTAGTTGAGAGTTGATAGTAAAGAAAGCCTTGTTTTCGTTAGGCCGACCGTGGAAATGCCATGAAACGCACCTGGACGATCATCGGCGTAAGAGACGTTTCCGACAGCTTCAAATGGTACCAGTCGCTCTTTGGCCAGCCCGCGACACCTCCGGGGCATGACTACTTTGGTCAGATCCTGGATACGGATGGAACCGTGTTGCTTTGCCTCCACCAGTGGGGCGCGCACGAACATCCCACTTTGATGAGCCCGGACGTGGCGTCACCCGGCAATGGACTCCTCTTGTTCTTTCGCGTCGATGACTACGAAATGGCCCTGAAGAGGGGGCGCGCGCTTGTCGACCGGTTCGAAGAGGAGCCGCACCTGAACCCGAACACTCAAACAATGGAGTTCTCACTCCGGGATCCGGACGGATACTTTGTCACAATCAGTGCGCTCTCTGCGGACTAATCAAGGCACTCTAAGTGGCTCCTAATACTCTTTGGCGGAAAGTTTGGATTAGCGTTGCAATAACCGCTGCGTTCATCGTGGCCACCATTCTTTTCGTCAGTGTTCCTGCCTCACCGTTTAGCGATCCCGCGGCCAGGGAATACGCGGCGGCAATTGCCCGTGTGGTTCTCGCGTTGGTGGCAATCTTCGCGCTTCGAAAAAGCAAGTGGGCCTCAGATGTGCTGAGGTCGCCGACGTCCCGCTCGTGGTGGATCATTCTTCCGGTCGCAATTTATTCGCTCATTGTCTACCCACTTTTATTCACGGGCACACTCGCTTTAAACGTAAACGATCCGAATCTAGCAGGTGGGGTAGCGTGCAATGGTTTCGCGGCCGGTGCACTGGAGGAGTTGGTCTTTCGGGGACTGATTCTATCGCTTTGGCTAAGCTCTGATTTAAAGGATCAGAACCTGGGCAATGCATGGCGCGCGATCGTTGTTTCCGCTCTCTTTTTCAGTCTGCCACACGCTTTAAATCTGTTTGCCGGCCATGCGGAAGCGCGGGTGATTGCGCAACTGGTGTGGTCGTTTCTTCTCGGGGCGGTATTTGCATGCTTGCGAATCGTTGGCCGATCGATCTGGCCGGTTGCGGTCTTGCACGGTGTCATGAATGCGTTCGTTCACGTGAACAGGCTCGGGGTAGAGGTCCAGCCATCTATGTTAGGTGCAGTCGCGCTAGCCTGTGCCCCGTTGCCGTTATGCCTCTACGCCGCGATTCTCTTGCGGAAGGAACTGCGACCCACTGCGGAGACGTTGAGAGTTGAGGGTTGATAGTTGAGAGAGTTGATCCGCTTTTGTATGGCTACTCCGAAAGCTGTCGCGAGCGGGCGGCGCGACAGGTTGTTGAGAGTAAAGTAAGCTCGATGGCCGCAGAGATTCGATTTATCCTGTCCTTGGTAGGCGCTATTCAGGACCTTATGAAAATTCAGTTTCGGTGGCCGCCACGGCCGCTCGGACTGGGCACAGCGCTTAATCTCGCGCTCGCTTCGCCCAGCACTCGATCCCTGCTGTCACGCAACTGGTGGCTTCCGCTAGTTGCCGGAGTGACCGCTTCCATTGCCGTGTTGCTGGTTGATCAGGCGCTCTTTGCTGGTGCGAGTCTCGGGCGAGTCCGAGAGATCGGGTCGCAGCCTTTGAGCACGCGCCTCGCCATCATGATTGTCTCGGCTGTCGAAGAAGAACTCATCTACCGAGTTTTCATCGCGACGCTGGTGGCATGGCTGGTGTGGTTGGCCGTTTCGCACTTCTATCCCGAACCCAAGCAGCTGGCACAGTGGGTGGGAATCCTAATCGCGGCATACCTGTTTGGTCTAGCCCACGTTCCGGGTCTTTCAAACGTTGCGCATCCTGTGCTTCGAGCGGTCACGATCAATGGCATCGCCGGCATCGTGTTGGGATGGATCTACTGGTGGCGCGGCCTCGAGTTGGGCATTCTCACACACATGATCGCGATCGCCACCGTTTACATCATTGTTCCGCTGTTCATATGACGAGGAAAGTTGATGGTTGATGGTTGAGAGTTAATTGTTGATAGTTAGGCAAAGCTCAGCTTTTTCTCGTTAGGCTAAGGTCGGAAACATCGAAAGGCTTCAAAGGTCCGTGAAATCGAGAGCTGTGCTGGGATGCAGGGTTCGCTCAGGCCGAGCAGCTGCAGTCCTTCTGGCGTATCCAGCGGATAACTTCCCACTTCTCGACTCCAGAGAGTTCTCGCTTGCCGATCCCGATGATCCCTCGACGTTACAGCCCTACCATGCTGCCTTCGGCACGCTTGAAGTCGATCAAGCACGCATTGCACCGCGGGTTCGCGCAGTCACTCGCGCCGCACAGGCCTCAGTGAAGGAAGCTCTGGCCGCGTGGCAATCACGTGGGCTGCAAGTCACAGTAGCCGCTCTCGTCATCGGCAGCCTCACCGATCCTCACACCATCAGGCATCCGCACATGCGTGCGCACGGGCTCGAAGGCCAGCTGTTCCGCACGGTTCTCGCAGACGCCCTTCGGAGTGCCGGCATCTCGTCGACCTTCTTCTCGGACCGCGACATCTACCAACGAGCGGCGGCCGCACTGGGTCTCAGCATCCAAGCCCTGCGACAACTCGTTTCAGCGTTACGTAATGCAGACAAGCCGTGGTCTGCAGACCATCGCCTTGCTGTCGCGGCCGCTTTGGCGGCTTCGTCGTCAAATGCGCCTGCGATCGCTTGATGACCCGTCGCCGTATCTCACCGGAAAAAGCTTGTACGAGTTCTTACTTCACCGCGATCGGCCGAAGTAGCAGCTCGCCTAGCCAGTCCGGGTTCGCCACACCTTCGCGGTAGGCTTGCAGCGCTTCTACCGAAGAGTTTACCCGCAGGTTGCTGTAGTAACCCTCCTCGTTTTGCCAGCGCTCGTGCCAGTAAACGGCCGCCTTAATCCGGGGATACTTGCTGCGGAATAGCGCCAACCCCTGTTTGATCCACTCGGCCTTGTTGCTGGGAGGAAACTCCCCTATCCCCCACTCTGCAATCATGACTGGCTTATTCGGGTCGAGGCCGCTCATCTCTTTATAAGGCCAGTCGACCAGGGAAGGTATGTCAGCCCATGCTTCTTCTCTGTACTGTTGACCATAGACACTTAATCCCAGCCAATCGACGTAATCAGGACCAGGGTAGTAGGCCGGGGCGAAGTTCCAGATATCGAGCGGGTAGGAATAGTTATTGGTGTGAAACATCCATTTGATGTTATTGGCGCCGCGCGCACGGACGCGATCCACGACATGCCGATATGCTTTCTTAAATGTTTCTGGACCCTGCCATTTCGTCTTCTCTTCGTTAGCCGGCTGGTTGCCCCCATAATAGATGCCCGACCATGGAAACCAGTCGCCGTTCATTTCGTTCCCGAAAACCACAATCATCGGTTTTCCGAATGCGTTCGCGGCGTCGGCCCAGTCATCGATATATTTATCCCAGGTTCCAGCAAGGATCGAGGTAAGACTAAAGCGATCGGGCCCTTTGCTCTGTTCATATGGACGGTCCCATGGTGACCAGAAAACCAGCGGCAACGAGCGATGCTGCCAGATCACCTTAAGGCTTGCGGTCGGAAAATCCTGTTCGCCCCAGTAGCTGGATGAGGCGATGATCGCCTGGTGCTTGCCCACCATGTTGTCGAAATCCTCGATCCCCTCCAGCGTGACATCCTCTTCCGCTTCGCCGAAATCAATGAATGCCCCCGTATAAGTGCCACGCTCTGGGACCATCACTTCCACGGGAGCATCGCGATCGGCCTTTTCGGTCTGGGTCCGTTGATGGCATGATGACAACGCTAATAAGATACCGATGCAAAAACTTACTCTCGCAGAATGGTTCAGCCGCACAGCGGCAGTTTGCTGCATCGGTTTCATGGCAGCAACTGCGTCATATGCCGCGCCAGAGATAGGTAGCCGACGCGGCGGCCCTACAACCGGAGATAAAACGGCGTTTTCCCTATCGGCAACAGTTGCGACGAATCGCTGTCTCAACAAGTGCGTGCCGAAACGAATCCTCGGAGGCGGGATTGACGGACACGAGCGCGGCGAATGCATGCGAATGTTATCTAAGCAAAATATCATTCAGATGTTATCAGCCGGCCTCGGCCCTTTAACCTATCGGTTGCGGACAGAGCTAGGCGGCGAAGTCTGGCATTGGAACCCGCACGGGACCTGGAGTGATGAAGGTCATCATTGTGGGTACTGGACATCGAGTAGTTCAATTACTCTCCCAATTACTATTTCCTACGGTTATCGCCTGCCGCGTCGCGGTAATACCATCGACCAGGCTAATAACGATGGCTATTCCCGGATCTCCGATGGCGATGAAAATTCCTTTTGGAAGAGTAATCCTTATCTCGATCCATACTTCACCCACGAAGATGCGGAAGCTCATCCCCAGTGGATCGTAATCGATTTGGGCGCGCGGAAGCAGCTAAATTCCATTCGAATTCAATGGGGAGCGCCTTATGCCAGGCAGTTTCGGGTCGAATACTGGAGCGGGAATGATCCGATGCATCTGCACATCGACCAAAAAGATGAATGGCGAACTTTTCCGCAGGGCGTCGTATCGGATTGCTCCGGCGGCGACTTAACTGTCCGGCTTACTAATACCACCGTACCGGTACAGTTTGTCCGCGTCCTGATGACGAATGGTTCGGGCACAACCACGCAACCTTCGACCGATATTCGGGATCGCTTGGGATTTGCTGTTCGCGAAATCAGCGTCGGCAATATTGATGACACCGGTCACTTCGAAGACTACGTACTTCACAATCCGGAGCACCATCAAACCATCATCTATGTTTCGTCGACTGATCCGTGGCATCGTGCAGAAGACATCGATTACAGAACGGAACAGCCGGGTCTCGATTTTATTCTTCAAAGTAAACTGACCAATCATCTGCCCGTGCTGGTGCCTGTGGGTGTGTTCTACGACACGCCGGAGAACGCAGTTGCCGAAATTAAATACCTGCTGGCGAGGAAGTATCCGCTCGAAGGCGTTGAACTCGGGGAAGAGCCTGATGGACAATGGGCTTCGCCCGAGGATTACGCAACGCTCTATGCGGCAACCGCGAAACGGCTTCGAAATCTAAGCTCTAAATTGAAGATCGGCGGCCCGAGCCTGCAGAATTTTGATGCTCACCTTCTCACCTGGCCGGATCAATCTGGAAACCGTTCGTGGATGAATCGCTTCCTGCGCTTTGTTCAAGCAAGCCGTTCGCCGTTCGATTTTTTCTCGTTCGAATATTACCCCTTCGATAACGTGTGCGCGGACGCAGCAACGCAGCTACTCGAGGTTCCGCGACGGCTTAGGGAGATCTTATCCAGCCTGCATGATGATGGTGTTCCCTCGAAAATTCCGTGGCTGATGACGGAGTTTGGTTATTCGGTGTTTGCCGGTCGCCATGAAGTTGATATCGAAGGCGCGCTCTTCCACGCCGATGCCGTAGGAACGTTCCTTACGGCGGGCCGCAATAAAGCCTACCTTTACGGATACGAGCCCGACACGCTCACGGACGAGCTAAAGTGTTCGTGGGGAAATTTGATGATGCTGCAGATGCCAAACGGAGCTGAAAAACTGAATCGACTGTCGACCTACTATAGTGCCGGACTCATTGCGCGGGATTGGATGCAGCCCGCAGATAGTATTCATGAAATATATCCGGTAGATATCGATCCGACCGATGTGCCGGTTACAGCCTATGCTGTGCACCGACCAGACAAACAATGGGCATTATTGGCGATTAACAAGGATCCAGTTCGTTCGGCACAACTTGCCGTCCAATTTCGTTCTTCGGACGGAACTTCCTTTGAGAAATTTGTCGGCGTAGTAGCTATCACGCAATTTTCGCGTGAGCAGTACCACTGGCAGGATGATGGAGAGAATGGCCGGCCGACCGTTAGTAACCCACCGGCGCAGATTCGGCGCCCGGCATCCGAATACTACGAACTACCACCTTATTCGATCTCGGTGTTGCGTGGGCAGGTCGCGCACTAGCCATAGCACGCGCTATCCAATTCCGGTCATCCCGAGCAAAGCCGAGGGATCCCGAAATGTTACCTTCAAGGCGCCGCAACGGGATCCCTCGACTCCGCTGCACTCCGCTCGGGATGACCTTGATTATACTTATGCTCGGACCGGCACGGAGGCGGTGCGCTCCAGCTTGCCCCAGCTAACCCATGCGCCCTTTACTCCACGCAAAATCGCTTTCCAAACACAATAGCTCAACATCGGACGATAAATCAGCCGCATCGGAATGATCCGCCAGGCGTGCAGAACGTTTTCGCGTTCCAAAATGCAGGCCAGCGTCGCCAGAATCACGTCGGTTGCCAAAAATATAATGATAAAGGGAAGAAGATCGCGCCATGCTCCGAATGGCAGTGACAAGATAAGGAACAAATCTACCGCGGGAGTGATTGCCACGAGGATGATCTGGAAAAACCAAATACTCGGCAAACTAAACCAGCCCAGGGCGCGATATTTCCAGTTAAAGACCATGTCGCGATGTTTCCACAAACATTGCAGGGTACCATAGGCCCAGCGGAACCGTTGACGCGAAAGCGTGCGCACCGTTTCCGGCGCTTCCGTCCAGGCCACCGCGCCCGGAACATAAACGCTGCGCAGCCGTTGCTTGTGCAGGCTTAACGTCAGGTCAGTATCTTCGGCCAAAGTATCCAAACTCAAACCACCAGCGCGATCGATCGCCTGCTTCCGAATCGCGCTAATTGCTCCGGGCAAAACCGTAATGCAATTCCATCGCGTATAGGCACGTCGATCAAGATTAAAACCAACGGTATACTCGAGAGATTGGCAGCGTGCGATGAAGGTCCGCAGGTTACCGACCTTGGCATGGCCAGACACTCCGCCGATGTTGGGATCGATAAATGGCGCCAGTAATCGCGGCAAGGTCTTCCCCTGGCAATGGGTATCCGCATCTATGAAAACGATGAGTTCGTTCCTGGCTGCGGCGATCCCGCGTTGCAAGGCGCGGGCTTTGCCGCGATTTTGCTGACGAATCAATCGGACTCGTCCGTCAATGGCCGCAAGTTTCTCCACTTCAATGGCGGTATCATCCCGTGAGCCATCATCGATCACGACAACCTCCAAATCACCCTGATAGTCGGTTTTCAAGAGCGACTGGAGTGTTGCGTGGATGACTTTACCTTCGTTGTAGGCAGCGATGACTACACTAACCGGTTCAGCAAAATCCACCGACAGCGAGCTACGAAAGCGATAGGCGAGGTAGATAACGATGAGGGTGCGCACCAGAACCAGCGCCGTCGCTACAATCATGAAAGCCCAGAGAAATTCCTCGACTGCATGCAGGACGCGAAAACCGGTGCTGCTGATGTAGTGGGACATGGTTTGTCCTCCGGGCAACGGCGGCATTAAGGCATCGCGAGTCGTATTCAGAAGTTTGCTCAGCGGCACGATGGTATCGTTGCGGGCCTGCAGGTACTCGATGATGCGCGGCAATGCTTCCACGGTTTGCGAGCGATCGCCTCCGGCATCGTGGAGTAGGATAATGTTACCATCGTGCCGCTGTTGCTTGATCCGCTGCAAAATAACGTCTGCTCCCGGCTTCGCCCAATCCTGCGGATCGATGTTCTCCAGAACTACGAGATAGTTCTGGTCCTGCGCGATTTGCAATGGCATTAGGTCGGCCAGACGCGCGGGCTGAGTATCCGCTGCATAAGGTGGACGAAACAAGGTCGTGCCCCGGCCGGTCAAGGTTTGGATAAGTAACTGCGTAGCGTTTAATTCCAGCCGGACGTGCTCCGGCCAGCAAAGCGCAAGATTGGGATGATAATAGGTATGATTGCCTATTTCGTGTCCTTCATCGACGATTCGTCTAACGAGATTTGGGTAGCGTTCCGCATTTACGCCGACGAGAAAAAATGCCGCCTTCACCTTCGCAGCCTTTAAGATATCAAGAATTCTCGGCGTCCATTCCGGGTCGGGACCGTCATCAAAGGTCAAAGCCACCTCGTGCGCGTCGCCGGCACCCTGATGGTACAATGTCGGGAACTCCGGGAACCTGGTGTAGGTCGCAGTAAGATAGCCGTCCTTGTCGACGATCAGGTTGCGCATTCCGTCCGCCCGCGATTCGTCCACTGTTACAATCTCCCCATCGCCGACGTCTGCGATGGTATCAGTCCCGCGCAGCACCTCCAGGAGCGACCGCGTGCCGGCGTCGAACTTGAAATCAGACGGTGTACTTAGTGCATCCCAAATTGCGCTATCTTCTGTTCCCAGACGGTACAAGGCAATGCCGCCTGCTTTTTGCTTCCGAACTTCGCGCAGTTCGTTCAGGAACGTAACAACATCAAGAAACCAGACCGCATGCTCTACATCGTTATCCTCATAATAGAAGTATGCGTTGTAGCCGGGAGCGTTTACTTCAGCCGACTCGATTTCGGCACTGCTCGCGCGACTCATCGCTTCCGGGAAACTGATCAGTTCAGCCTTCTTTCCGCCAATGGCCCAGTCGTAGCCATAGCTACCGAGCGCGATGATCCATTGTCTCGGATCGGAATCTTCCATGAGCACATGCAACCAGCCTTCGAACCACATTCGCGAGGCCAGCGGACCGGGCGCGTCGACATCGGACGTCTCGTCGAACAACATCGCCACGAAGCGATCGATATATGGAGATAGTTCGTCGAAATCGATGTAATCGATCTCCTGACCGGGCGAAACGATCAGCCACAGCTGACGGCCGTCCCGATGAAGTGCATCGGCAAACTTCTCGAGTAGCTCGGTGAAATCTTTTTTGTAGGTCGGATCCAATTGCTCCCAGTCGACTACTACTCCCGCCGCTTTCGCGTTACGGAGCACGACCAGCACATTGGCGATGAACTTCTCCTGTCGCTCAGGCGGGCCGTGCGCCACATTCTCCACCGCTTCCGGTTGCCAGCTATCACCTACCAGATTCGTTAGCAGCGGCATGAGCGCGATACCCTTGTTTTGCGACAGTTTGGGAACCCGCGCATCGGCATCAATCTGCAAATCGCCAACCCCGTTGACCATCGACATCCATTCGGGGCAGACATGCGTGATCTGCGACGCATGTTGTTCGAGCGAGGAATAGCTGTAGGGATCGCCGTTGGTGTAAAAGGCCAGCCGCACCTCATTTTCCGGCACTTTGCGACGCGCTCGCGCCGGCGTTGCAGTGGGTGCGCCTGGGACTACTCCGGGCGCGGCAAGTTTCTTCGCTGCTTGCCTGGTCGCCTCAAACTTTTGCCAGAGTAGTGAATTCGGAGCCGATCGTTGACCGGCCGGATTTTGTGTTTGCAGCGACTTCAACTGCCCCTTCAATTGCCGCAAAGAAAAAGGCGCGGTCATCCGCGGTGCGATGAACAGCGTTTCGACAAACAAGACGGTGCCTAGAAAAACCAGCACGGCGGTGATCAGCAAAAAAGTGCGGAGACGCGGCCAGCGTTTTCCGAGCGGATCGGAGAATACAAACGGCGTCAGCCCGGGCGGGACATCTTCTGGCATTGGCTTGGTAATTTGCCCCGATTATGAATAAGTGCGAACAAGGAAACGGCCGTCATTTAAGGAAAGGGGCGGTTATCGTTGTCCGATTTGGTGTGGCAGCAAGAATTTGGGTAGCGCACGCGTCTCGCGTGAAACGACCGTCCGGCTCGGACTTTCGGCGTCTCGCCGAAACGATCTTCCCAAAAAGTCCGCGATTGCGAGACGCAATCGCCAACACGCGAGACGCGCGCGATACCAGATTATTGCGCAATACGGGGTGAGCAGGAAACCAATGCTCACGACTTCAACATCCTGGCCAATTCGCGGGCTCGTTCTCGCAGTAACTCCTTTGCTTCCGGAATCGGCCCTGCAAGTTCGTAGACGCCATCAAAGAGATCGCGCGCTTTCGAATTTGCCTCGACATGCCCCACAATCGCGAAGACCCGTTTATGAAACTTACGCCCCAGATCGGCAACGCCAGCCGGTGTCTTTCCTTCCAACGTTTGATTATCGAGCTTGCCTTCGCCAGTAATGATGACGTCGGCCTTTTTAATTTTCTGTTCCAACCCCACGGCTTCAGCCACGACCTCAAAGCCGGGCTGAGCTTTCGCATTACAAAAACTCATCAAACCAAATCCCAGCCCGCCCGCTGCACCCGCGCCAGGTTCGTTGCGAAAATCGCAGCCCAGATCTCTGGTCACGGTGTCGGCCAAATTTGTGAGCGACCGCTCCAAAAGCTCGAGCTGATCGGACGTCGCACCTTTTTGCGGGCCGAACGTCCGCGTCGCACCGTTCTGACCGAGCAGGGGATTTCTCACATCCACCGCCGCGATGATTTTCGCATGTTGTAAAGGCTTTTGGGTCAAACGCCTTTCTTTCGACTGGACGCTTGGCACAAGCGCCCCTACAGATGCTTCTGGCTTAGCAATTCGAATTAGTTTCACCAGCGAAGCGACATCGGTGAGCTCACTCTCACTTTCTCCAAGAAATCGAAACCCTAGCGCGCGCGCCATTCCAAGGCCGCCATCGTTTGTGGCGCTGCCGCCAAGTCCGATGATGATCCCACGCGCGCCACGTTTTGCTGCATCGAGCAACATTTCGCCGACGCCGAAGGTATTTGCGCGCAGAGGGTCCCGGATAGTGTTCTTCAGCCGGCGCATCCCGGCCGCTTCGCTCATCTCCATCACGGCGCTTCTGCCTAACCAGACGTAGGATGCTTCGATCGGATCACCGAGCGGACCGTGGGCGCTGCATTTCACCCACTTGCCACCACGCGCGCTACAGATGGCTTCCGCCGTTCCCTCTCCGCCATCTGCCATGGGCGCAATTTCGATTTCGGCATTTTGAATTACATCGCGAATTCCGAGCGCAATGTTTTCCGCAACCTCCTGTGCGCTGAGTGAACCCTTGAACTTGTCGGGTGCGACGAGGAATTTCATCAGGGAAGTGTAAGACGTTACAAAGTTAATTTGCGGCTGATACGGCTGCCGCTACAGCACTGCTCCCGATTTAAGGCCGTAACTTTCGCTCCAAAATCTCGCCTGCCAATCGCGGGTTGGCCTTTCCTTTCGACAACTTCATTACCTGGCCCTTAAGAAAATTTAGCGATGCCGCATTGCCCGCTTGAAAATCCGCCGCCGGCTTTGGATTGGCTGCGATCACTTGGTCGCAAATTCGTTCAATCGCGTTTACGTCGCTTAGTTGCTCGATTCCTTTCTCACGAACGATCGCCTCCGCGCTTTTGCCGGTGGCAAACATCTCGGCAAAAATGTCCTTACCTTGTCTGCTACTAACCTTTCCCGAATCGATGAGCGCGATCAGTTCGTTCAAAGCCTGAGCTGGAATCGGACAATCGGTAATTGATTTTGCGGCGGTCGAGAGCGCGCTTTGCAGATCGTTCAGAATCCAATTCGCGATCGCCTTCGGTTTCTTTGAATTGGCCGCCGCCTTTTCAAAATAAGCGGCCAGTTCCAGGTCATCGGCAAGCACACCGGCATCGTAGGGAGTGATATCGTAGTGCTGAACGAAGCGAGCGCGCTTTTGTTTTGGCAGTTCGGGCAAGCGGGTGCGCACATCCGAAAGTAAGCTCTCTGTTCTTACCGGTACCAGATCCGGATCGGGAAAATATCGATAATCATGCGCGCTTTCCTTGGTCCGCATCAAAAAGGTCTCGCCCCTGGCATCGTCCCAGCCGCGTGTCTCCTGTTCCAGCTTTTCACTGCGCTCCACCAACGCGGTTTGTCGCGCGACCTCATAAGTTAAGGCGCGCCGCACTCCGCTGATCGAGTTCATATTTTTGATCTCGATCTTGGCTCCGAGTTCCGTCTGCATTTCCGGTCGCACCGACACATTACAATCGCAACGCAGCTGCCCCTTCTCCATATCCGCATCGCTCACCCCGCCGTAGATGAGGATTTGCTTTAGGGAGGTAAGGAAAGCGAAAGCTTCTTCAGGTGACGCGATCTCCGGCTGGGTCACGATTTCCATCAAGGGCGTGCCGGCGCGGTTGAAATCGATACCGCTAGTGGTTTCAAAATGAAAACTCTTGGCTACGTCCTCTTCCAGATGAATGCGGACTAGATGCACTTCCTTGTCCGGAGTCGCGATATTCTTCTGCGCATCTTTCGGATAAGCAAGGTCATGCAACGGCACCTTACCGTTTGTGCATAATGGCATGTCGTATTGCGAAATCTGATAATTCTTCGGCATGTCAGGATAGAAATAGTTCTTGCGATCGAATTTCGAGACGTCGGCAATATCGCATTCCAGCATAAGTCCCGTTAGCAGGGTAAAACGCAGGGCTTCCTCATTCATCACCGGGAGAGCACCCGGCAAACCGAGGCAGACAGGGCAGGTACGTGAATTCGGCTCAGCGCCAAACTCAACCGGACAAGTGCAAAACATTTTCGACCGCGTTTTGAGCTGCGCGTGCACCTCAAGGCCGATGGTCGTTATGTACTTCATTGCCTAGTTTTTCTTACCACGGAGGCCACAGAGGTCACACCACGTGACGAGGTTAAATTGTTAAAAAATGTTACACCGTAAATCGGCTGTCGGACTCAACCATTTAACGTTTTAACGAATCACGCTGTTATTTTTTCTGCAGCGCATAATCTAGCTCTCGTTCCAGATCGAATTTTTTGATGCGCGCCTGCAGCGAGGGGTCGTTTAGAGCGTCGATCATGCGCTGGTTTTTCATCAGCTCAAAAATCTGCCCGCTTGCAATCAGCTCCATCACCTGCCGATCGTTCCGTAACGCCACTACCCTGGGATGCTCGCTGATTTCGCGGGCGCCGGGAAAAGAAAGAAATCGTTCGGCACGCTCCGGATTCGAGGCCACCTCCCCCGCTTTCTCCAACCCGCGATAGAGCGTGGGAGGGAGCGGATCGATGGCGCGTACGGCCTCGCCGACATGACCACTTTCCAGCGAGCTTTTCATATCCGCCAGCATGGTCATGAGCGGGTTCGGTGGAGGTAACTTTGCGGCGGGGTCGACTGTTCCATTTGGGCGTGCGGTGATAGCGGGCGGGGTCGACGTGTGCAATCGTGCCTGCGCGATCGAGCCGACCATCCGAATTCCGGTAAAGGTCAGCCAAAGTGTAAACACGCCGAGCAGAATCCCGAGAAACGCACCGGCAATTCCCCAAATCAATCGGATAATTGACGATGACTGTTGCGCGGTTTTTTTGAACAGGAAAGCACCGATCAGGTTAATGGCGGCGAAGAGGATGAACGCCAAAATTGCGCCGCCGACAGCGGCAAGGATGGGGTCCGGCAGCTTAAGGTGCGGGCGCAGGAGCGGTACGGTGGCGCCGGCGGCAAAAAAAGCGCAGGAGTACGCGACAACGATTGCGATCACTCTCACCAGTTGTCGGATGAGACCCAGCCGCCAACCATGAATGACCTCAAGTAATAGGATGATGACGGCTAACGAGACGAAGACAATTTGCCAGTTCGAACCGGAAGTGGCTGCCGGCTGCGGGTTAGTGACGGCTGCGATCATGGGGATTAGGAGAGAAAGTGTGCTCGACCTCGCTCTGCCTGACGAAGCAGACGTTCGTTCTTTCTCTCAAGTACGTGTTTAGCGCCAACGGCGCGTTATCAATTCCAGCCTGGAGCAGCGCCCCAGGGAAATCGAACCAACCTGGGATATCAGCGCTGAAGGCGCGGTTCATCCGCATGAGACACGAATTCATTGAGGCGCGCCCTCAGCGCTCAGTCGTGGTGCAATCGCAAATCTTTAGTTCGGCGACTTGGGAGTCGCCCCTCCCAGTAAATGACTTCTCGCACAAAATCGCTGTCGAATAGTCGATAATTCTCGCCCCGGGAAAAGCTTGCGATTAGGGTCTTTCATCAAGTTGCTTCCGCATCGAAATTGCCCTCTGCCGCAGCGCGTGATCGCACAACACCAGGGCCGTCATTGCCTCCACCATCGGGACGGCCCGCGGGAGTACACATGGATCGTGGCGTCCACGTGCGGCGAGCTTCATTTTTTTGCCCGATGAAGTAACGCTATCCTGCTCGCGCGCGATCGTGGCCGTCGGTTTAAAGGCGACGCGAAAGTAAATTTCCTCGCCGTTAGAAATACCGCCCTGGATTCCGCCGGAGAAATTCGTGCGTGTCACAATGCGGCCACGGCGTTTTTCGAACGCATCATTGTGCTCCGATCCGTGCATTCGTGTCGCGGCAAACCCGGAACCAATCTCAAAGCCTTTGGTAGCCGGCAAACTCAACATCGCTTTCGCGAGATCCGCTTCCAGTTTGTCGAAAACCGGCTCTCCCAGTCCGGCGGGAACGTTTCGGGCAACACATTCGATTACGCCCCCGAGCGAGTCGCCATCGGCCCGTGTCCTCTCAATCAAGTCGACCATCAGTTTCGTTGCCACCTTATCGGGACAACGAACAATCGAGGCTTCGATCTCCGCAGCCTTCGGTTTCGAGCGATCAATTTTGGCAATAATCTGATGAACCTGGGTAACAAAAGCGACGATCTCGATTTTCGGGAAAAACGCCGCCAGGACTTTGCGCGCGATCGCGGCGGCAGCGACGCGACCGATGGTTTCGCGCGCACTAGCACGGCCGCCACCCTGCCAGTTACGAATTCCGTATTTGGCCTGGTAGGTAAAATCCGCGTGAGAAGGACGAAACGTTTCGCGTATTGCTTCGTATGCAGCCGGCCGCGCATCTTCGTTTCTAACGAGAACTGTTATCGGGGTGCCAAGAGTTTTGCCTTCGAAAACGCCGGCTAGAATTTCACACCGATCGGGTTCCTTTCGTTGAGTGGTGATTCTGCTTTGGCCCGGACGGCGGCGATCGAGTTCACGTTGAATGTCATCATTCGACAAATCAATCCGCGGCGGACAACCGTCGACAACCACTCCGATTCCGCCCCCGTGCGATTCGCCGAAGGTAGTTATGCGAAAAAGTTGGCCGAAAGTGTTGCCCATGTGCGGCAAGGATAATTCGACGCTACGCGATCACAACCAAGGAACCGTTTGGCTTGCAAAAAGGAACATAGGCTTTCAGCCTGTGTGCCAGCTGGTTTAAAACCGGCTGCAAGACAGCGCACAGCAAGATGTCCGCTGGCCCCACAGCCGGGACGGCTGTGCTACTAAATCGCTTGGAACGCGAATTGGAGATCGTCAATCAGATCGCGCACGCCTTCGACGCCGACACTTAATCGCACCAGTGAATCGCTAATGCCGAGCTGTTCGCGCATTTCTTTCGGGAGGGAGGCATGCGTCATGATGGCGGGATGATCGATCAAGCTTTCAACGCCACCCAGGCTTTCCGCGAGCGCAAACAGGTGCGTGTTCTCCAGAAATCGTCGGGTCCCTTCAAGATCCGTTTTCAAAATAACCGTCACGATCCCGCCAAATGCGCGCATTTGCTGGCGAGCGAGGTCATGATGCGCATGCGTTTTGAGCCCTGGATAATGGACTGACTTCACATGCGGCTGTTCTTCAAGCCAGCGCGCGATTTCCAACGCATTGGAGCAATGCCGTTCCATCCGCAAGGCCAACGTTTTCAACCCGCGCATTGCCAGAAAACTGTCGAATGGTCCCGCGATCGCGCCGACCGAGTTCTGGAGAAATGCGATCTGATCAGCCAACTCCTTGTTTTCACCGACCACAATCACGCCGCCGACCATGTCGGAGTGTCCGTTCAGATATTTTGTGGCGGAATGGACCACGATGTCGAAGCCGGCCTCAATGGGCCGCTGAATCCAGGGCGTGGCAAAGGTGTTATCGGAAACGCTGATAATCTTTTTTTCTCGCGCGATTTTTGAGATCGCCTCAAGGTCGATGATTTTCAAAAGCGGATTGCTCGGCGTTTCGATCCAAACCATGCGCGTGTTGGGTTTGATCGATTTTTTGAAATTCGCCGCATCAGTAAGATCGACGAAGGTGAAATCCAGATTGGCAGAACGGCGCCGGACTTTTTCGAACAGCCGGAACGTTCCCCCGTAGAGGTCGTCGCTCGCGATCACGTGCGAGCCGCTATCGAGTGCATCAAGCGCGGTCGCCATCGCCGCCAGGCCGGAAGCAAAGGCCCAGCCGCGCGTCCCGCTTTCCAAATCGGCGATACATTTTTCGTAAGCCAGCCGAGTCGGATTAATCGAGCGCGCGTAATCGTAACCTTTGTGTTTGCCCGGACTTTCCTGCACATAAGTCGACGTCGCGTAAATCGGCGTCATGATCGCGCCGGTCGAAGGATCCGGTTCCTGTCCGGCATGGATGGCACGGGTAGCAATGTCGTAGTTCTTCATCGGAAAAGGGCGATCCGCAGATTACGCAGATTCCGCAGATTGGGAAGATGAATTGGCAGCAGACCATCTGTCATCCTGAGCCGTACAGACGGCGAAGGATCTCACGATTGTTCGTGTGACGCGTCACCAACTGAGAGCTCCCTCGGTCGCCGTTGGCGACCTCGGAATGACAGAATGTGAGGTTTCGATGTCATCCGCGTAATCCGCGGTTTAGCTAAACTCTCGTTCGACCGGTGATTTCGGCATGTGTCGTCGGAGATAAGAAAGCAGATCGCTGCGGGTGATGAGGCCAAGAAATTGATCACCGTCCATGACAATGGCGACACGACCCCGATCGAATACCCCGAACAGATCATCAATTTTCGCGGAAGACGGGAGCGTTTCTAACTGATCGGTCATCCCCTGCTTCACTTGATCATTAAAATGCGAAGCATCATGATGGACCTTCACCAAAATGTCGGATTCATCGATGATGCCGACGACACGACCGCTGTCATCGACCACCGGCAACTGCGAGACATCAGCCTGGCGCATCCGTTTGAAAGCGGTAAGGAGCGAGTCGGTCGGTCCGACAGTTATGACTTCGCCGGCTTCGTAACGATGCAGGATCAGATCGCTCAGATCGCCGTGCACCGGACGAATGGTGAAGCCCTGCTCGGCCATCCAAACATCGTTAAACATTTTCGAGAGATATTTGTTTCCGCTGTCGCAAACAAAAGTAACGACGCGTTTGGGTTTAGTTTGCTGTCGGCAGTAGCGCAACGCTCCTGCCAGCAACGTGCCGGTGGATGAACCGCCCAGGATACCTTCCTTACGCAAGAGTTCGCGTGCGGTCGCAAAGCTGTCGGAGTCGTCAATCTCGAAGGCCTCAGTCACGAAGGACATGTCAGCATTATCGGGGATAAAATCCTCGCCGATTCCTTCCACTGCCCAACTACCGGATTCGACTAACTTTCCTGTCTTCACCCATTCGTAGAGGACGGAGCCAGTGGGATCGGCCAGAACTATCTCCACGCCGCGACGCGGTTTCACCCGGTTAAAGAATCGTCCAAGTCCCGTTAGAGTTCCGCCGGAACCAACGCCAACCACGATCGTGTCCACGTCGTGCCGCATTTGTTCCCAAATTTCCGGGCCGGTGGACCGCTCATGCGCCAGTGGGTTCGCCGGGTTGCCGAATTGATTCACGTAAAATCCGCCGGAAATCTCACTGGCAAGGCGCGCCGCGACGTCTTGATAATACTCGGGATGCCCTCGCGTCACATCCGAACGCGTCAACCGAACCTCGGCCCCGAGAGCGCGCACATGTGCGATTTTTTCCTCCGACATCTTGTCGGGGATAATGAGAATACAGCGATAACCTTTGGCCGCCGCGACCAGCGCTAGCCCTAACCCGGTATTGCCGGCAGTAGCCTCGATAATGACGCCGCCTGGCATGAGATGGCCCTCCCGCTCCGCCGCTTCAATCATCGAGAGCGCGATTCGATCCTTGATCGAACCGGTAGGATTCTGATTTTCCAACTTCAGGAAAAGATGACATGGCCCGGTATCGATCCGCGTCACTTCGACCAACGGAGTGTCGCCGATCAGCGAGAGAATTGCCGGGGGACGATCGATCGATTTTTGCGCGGGAAGCAAAGTTGTCACCGTCATTTATTCCAAACGAAATTTCTCACTCGGATAATCAATCACGACCCGGAAGTTTCGCAGGAAGTTGTAGCCGACAATGCCATCCAGCTTCGTTCCAACTGCCTGACTGAGCATGGCGAAGAAATCGGCAACTACGACGACAAGGTCATCGATTCGTGCTCCGCCGACCTGGAACGATTTGAGGTTGCCGGCGGTAACGTTGACCTGCGAGCCGCCAGTTGTGAGCGGGCCGATAGGCGAACCCTCGATACCAAGCTGCTGTGCCACTTCAGGAGCAATCGCCGTGGTCGACGTGCCGGTGTCGATCGCGAATTGAAACGGACCGCGCCCGTTTACGGAGACATCGACGAGTACAAGCGGCTTAGCCGGGCTGGCCAGGCGCAGCGGAACTTCGGTTTTCGCCGACTTTCCGAAGCTCTCGATCCGTTTCGGATCATCAAACCGTACATTACCAGTTTGATAGTCGATGGTGACACGGAAATGTTTCAGGAAGTTATAGCCGACATCGCCGTCGATTTTCGTGCCGATGGTTTTGGAGATGTGACCAAGATCGACAATTCCGACCTCGACGTCCTCGATTTTCGCTTGTCCGAGCGCAAACGAATCGACCTTCGCGAGCGAGACTGAAATTTTTCCACCCGCGCTCTGGCCTTCCTTTGTCCCAAGAATTTTGATCTTCAGTTGTTGCGCGAGTGCAGCTGAAAGCAATGACGTGCCGGCGCCCGTGTCCAAAATAAAATCGAACGGCCCGGCACCATTCACTCGTGTCGGGAGGAGAATGAGTGGTTGAGCGCCGCCGGCGAGGCGAAATTTTACCTTTGTGCTCCTGGGTGAGAGTGTTGCTGTCGTCATTCTTGCAATTTCGGCTCGCCCTTGTGCGACCACTCCGATTCGCTGTCTTCCAAAAATTGCTGGAGGACCGGGAAACGCACCTCGCCGTAATTTAAGGCGTAGCGGAGATCGCCCCCTTTGTAAACCCAAGTCGTGGGAATCCAGGAAACCGGAAGACCGGCGAACTCTTTGATTTTACCTTCACCGCTGCGTGGTCCGGGGTCGGCGGTGATGCTGACGTTCGGTTGGTTGGCAAGGCCAAACCTCTCCAGCATGGAGCGACCGTCATTGCCATTGTTCCAGACGGAAACAAAAATGAATTTCGTTCTCGGATTTTCCTTCGCCATTTTCAACCAGCCGCCATTCTTCAGCTCCGCCTGGCAATTGGAGCACCACGGCGCCCACAGATGGACCACGGTGAGCTCAGGCGCCTTGATCGCATCGCGTATCTGCCGGTCGGCCGCAGACTCGGCATGAATAGAACCGGCCGCGACGAGCGCGGCAAGGATGAAGAAACCTGGCATCCTCATGGGTATGAAATCATAGCGGCGAAACGTTCGCGACTCAACGGCCAACACACCGGAGAATCGAGCGCGGAGGACACGGATGATAACAACCTTACATTCTGTCATCCCGAGGTCGCCAATGGCGGCCGAGGGACCCCTCACTTGGTCAAAGGTTAGACGAACAATCGCGAGATCCTTCGCCGTCTGTGCGGCTCAGGATGACAAATCCGCTGATTTCAACGTCATCCCGAGCGCAGTCGAACGATCCCGTTGAAGTTACCTTAAAGGTTTGACGTCGGGATCCCTGGGCTGGCGCTCGATGACCGCGAAGGGCGGATCGAACCGGCCTTGCCACTAGAATCTTTTCGTTAGACTGAGGTAAACGAAGCGGCCGGTGGAATCGTAGATGAAGTCTGCGTAGTTCGCTACCCCTGCTGCTGTTGGCGGATCGTGACCAAAGACATTATTACAACCCAACGTGATGGTTGTGTCATTGAGAAGACGCTGCCAAGTACAATTTGCCATTTGCGCAGTAGTACCTACCTGCGGCTGGATCTCCTTGCCGGAAGAACTCTTGCCCCCGTTTTTGGCGTAGCCCGCGACAGCTGGTGGCGCGGACGCCACCAGAAATCTATAGGAAGCGCGCACATCGAAAAACCAGGTTTCCTTAACGTAGTGTTCCTTGATGCTGTTCGGGTAAGGTAGGACTTGATGAAGTTTCGGGAAAAAGACGAATTGCCCGGTTTTCGCCACGATTTCATGGTATCCGTCTAGGTAATGAGCTGTCAGTGTGAGATCCAAGCCTTTCCAAGCCCAATCGATCTGGGAGTTGGCTCTCCATTTCAGATAACCTTCGTCAGAAGAAGAACCGGGACGAATCCCACTGCGCAATTCGACTTCGGATTGGCCGGGAAGCTGGGCGAATTGAAATGAGTCCAGATAGGTCGCCTGCGTCAGCCACGTAACTGTGCCAAACCGAGTTTCAACCTGATAACTGAGACCGAAATCGAATCCGCGCGCTTTTTGCGACCCCGCGTTTTGAAATGCCGATTCAAGTTTGATGATGTCTCCGTTGGCATCGCGGATGACTGCTTCACCCGGGAGTGAATTTCCGGTGACGGAGCGATCGACTACATTTTGAAAATCGGGAATAACAGCTCTGCCTGTGCTCTCAATGTCGTAAAGATCAATTGTCAGCGTCAAACCCGCGACAACTTTCGGGGTATAAACAATACCGGCAGTGAAAGAGCGCGAGTCTTCCGGCTGAAGATGCGGATTACTTCGGATGATGAATGGAATGTCGAAAACGTCTGTCTTCGTTAGTGGATCATGCACATCCGTTACCTGTTGGATGGGAATTCCAAACGATTCAATCAGAGAAGCCTCATGGAACCCTTCACCCCAGGTCGCGCGCACAGTCAGGGAATCGTCAAATGGTTGCCAGCGCACCCCGAACTTGGGCACCAACACATTGGTATCGTTATTGCGGAAGTCCTCGAAGCGTGCCGCCGCGGTAAACTCGAGCGCGTGTACTCCCGGAAGGGTAAAATCACCACCGAACACGGACAGGCGGGCTTCCGCATAAAAAGCGTAAGTCTTTCTTCCGGCATGGGTGAAGTTGGCCGGCCCGGTACTGAGAATGTCTCCCATCACTAATAAATCATCCGGGTTTTGTTCCAGATTTTCGCGTCGGAACTGGCCACCAAAGGCCAGACCGACGCCGCCGGCCGGAAGTTCGAAAAGCGAAGTTGTGTAAATGTTCAGATCGACGGTGGCGAGCTTGGACAAAGCAATCTCTTTCGGGTGAATGTTAACGAAAGCGACAGATGCCGCATTAGACGGAATCGGCACCCGGAAATCGCCGAAGGGATTGTAGGGAATGGTCGTGCCGATGAACTCCGAAGACGTAGGATCGAAGATCGGATCGGCTGCATTCAGAACGCGGTTGAAGCGCGAAGCCGACTGCACTGTGCTGGTAGAAATATTTTGGACCTGGCTGTAATGAAATGAAGCATCGTAACCCCAGTTCCCATCGAATAGTTTGTCTCCTTTCAGGCCCAGGGTCGAAAAGAATGCATTGGTCTCGTTATCGATAACCCGATTGCCAAATTCAATCAGTCGTGCCCGGGTGCCACCGGAGATGATTTGATGGAATGGGTTAAAGGGATTGAATGCATCCGCCGGGACCCCGGTCTCGACGTGAGTCGGCGTGTTTGGTGGTTCGGAGCCGGGCGCAATCGGCGTATCCGGCGGGATGGCCAGGGTAACATTACCGGGCGTTTGGAAATTACCGGTAGCTGTCGACGCTAAATCGTAACTAGTCTTAACGTCCTGATAAAAGAAGTCTCCATAAACCACCAGTTGGTCTCCGCAGACCTTGTGGTCAAAATTGACAAAGCCGCCATAGCGTTCTGAATCAGGCAACGCTTCGGAGAAACGATTGAAGTTGAAGAAGACTGAGCGTCGGGGTGTGTAGGTGTAAGCCGTTGCGGGTGCATTTCCATTTGTAAAAAACGGCGCATGACCGAAGAAGATATCGCGATCATCTGGAAGAGCATCGGGCGAGACACCAGCGGCGAGAACGGCATCGCGAGAAAGCTGCAGATTGAGCGGACTTGCATTGTTGGATGCGAAAAACTTCGATGTGTGGTTCGAATAGCCACGGTCATGATTAAAGATGGAGTTGCGATGATAATAATTCATCACGCCGGTGATATCGGTATTGCCGTCGCCCAGACCAAAAATTACTGAAGAAGCAAATTCGCCTGAGTCCTTGTCAAGCGTATTCCCGTATTGAACGTTTACTTCTGCTCCGCGATAGTCGTGGCGTAGTTTGAAATTGACCACGCCGGCAACGGCATCCGCGCCATAAATGCTCGAAGCGCCGTCTTTCAAGATCTCAATGCTGTCAATCGCAGCCTTCGGTATCGTATTGAGATCGACAAAGGTGACCGCGCCGCTATCCGTTCCCAGCGGATAGGGAGCAACACGGTGGCCATCGATCAGGACAAGGGTGCTGCTGGCATCGAAGCCTCGGAGCGAAATCGATGACGCTCCGGGCGTGAAACCCGCGCCGTTGTTAGAAGAAGGGACACCATTTGGACCAGCTACAGTTAGATTCCTCACCAACTCCGCCGTTGTGCGCTCGCCCGCTTTGTCGATCTGATCGCGCGTAAGGGTGTCGACCGGGTTCGGTCCCACTTCTGCAGCGGTCGGGATATTCGAGCCGGTGACAATGACGCGCTCCGCTTCCGCCCCGGCTTCTGCAGGCGCCGGCGACGCGGCGGTCATCGAAGGATATGCGATCGCTTGACCGGAAGTTTTTGGAGCGGCCAGCAGGCTAAAACCGACACCCGCGATAGCGACCGAAAACGTCCGGAGTTCCTGATATCGGATTCGGCTCAATGCGGCTTTCTCCCGTGGCGTAGATTGGATCGGCGAAGGGATGAGAAGCAAGCCAAATTCGACGGATAGTGCCTTACAGGACGGCGGCTCCGCCGCCGCCGAAGAAATCCACGAATCGACACTAACTCCGAAATGTTTCGCGAGCCGTGTTGTGCACTAATATCGGTTTCAATGCCCCAATCGCTGTAGCGTGCGCTGTCCTCAGCGCAAATTCTTCAAGGATCCGCTGATGACAGCGAACACTACAGCATCGAGTCGAGTGCGAAGCCTGTCCGGGCATTATGCGAAAGCTGGGGCAATCCGCCGCTAACCCACACGAACCCATTACTTGGCTCGCGGAACAAGGTCATGACTACCGCGTTCGCCGGATCGACCTGTGCGAAAGGAATGGAAATATGAACCCAGGGAAACTAACAGAACGAAAATGCAAGGTCCCATAACGAAACGGTGTTCTATGTTCTGTTTGGAGCGTGTCTCGGAGAACGTAAACCGACTCACACCCGCAGGCCGCACAGCGCGGTTGACTCGCCGTGCGGCGCTACGCGGAACTACAGCCAGTATTTGCCGGCTCGTTCCGAGCTGTCAGTGCGGTGCCCTCCACCAGCGCGCCCGGCCCCGAGGTGGTGATGGCCGCCGTGGTGGCCATGCCGGCCGCCTGTGGCGTCGCTGCTCGGCTTCAGGTCGCGCACTGGAACTTTCTTTGTCTTCTTTTCGTTCATGTTACCTTTCCAATGTTTGGGTTGTGTTCAGTTGTGCTGAATATTCTTTCGCTTCGACCACTCACGGCGAAGATATGATCACTCCGCGTGCCAAAAAATTTCGTGTCAAAGTTCTTACGCTTTGACTGAGTTCGATCAGAAACGTAAGTCGCTGACCTAAGGATCGTTAATTACATAACGTCGTTAGCTAAAATCGGTCGGACCATTTTTCGTGACAATCGGACACTGGCGCTAAATCTTTGCCAATTGGCCTAATTTGAAACGCGGGCTGGAGCAAGTGTGATGACGTACAAATGCTGCCAGTCTCGGTCTGTATCGGCGAAGCTAGCAGACAGTCTTCGGCCCCGGACCGGCGAGGACTTTTGGAAGCACGGATCTTGCCGGCGGGCCCTTACACCAGTCGAGGCATTCCCTGGGTGAGACGTTGTTTCCGTATCCAGCAGATTAGTCAATGCTGGCCGGCTTAGCGACCACCGCGAGCACTTTGTCGAACAGCGGTTCCTGGCGAAGGTCGTCCCATTGCGGATGGAACTTCAGCTCGCCCAGCGTGAGGCAATCCGGAAGCGGAGCCAGCTCCTGCAACTGAGCCAACGCCGCACGATGATCTCCTGTCCAGGCATAAACAAGCGCCATTTGTTTCGCAACCCCCAAGGCCCAATGATCGCGCGAGTTCGCGCCTAGTTCCTTAGCTTTGCGGCCTTTCCGCAACGCCTCTTCTTTGTTGCCTAGAGCCGCCTCGCAGATCGCGACATAGCCGAGCGCCTTCAGATCCTGAGGCCTTTGCGCCAGGAAGTTGGTGAAGTCTTTTTTTGATGATTCGAACGCTGCCTGTGCCCTCTCCGTTTGCCCTTGTGCACGCGCAATTGTTCCAAGCGCAATTTCCCACTCACCGCGTTCGTAGCTGATGTTTTTCTCAGGTAAGCTATTGTGGGTTCGTCCAATCTCTTCGAGTGAGCTGAAGAGCGCAGCTGCTTCATCATATCTGCGTTCCAGCACCATTACGTTTGCGATCTGCCAATTCAGCCCGACCGATCCGGTATGCCGAAACGGGGAAGCGTCGAAGGCAGCCATGGCTGCTTTGGTATCGCCACGCGCGGCGGCCTGTTGGCCTTTTTCCCACCAAAGCCACGACGTCGAAGCATGCGGCAAAATTGCGATCGTGTTATCGACCACCTTTTCGGCTTCATCATATCTGCGCAGAGCTCCATAAACCTCAGCTAATTTTAATGCTGCGTCTGGATCGTGCGGATCGAGCTCAGCCGCCCGAAATGAATGCCGCAGCGCGTCCTTCCATTGCCCCTGATACATCTCGAACTCACCGAGCGCTCGAAGTACAACAACAGAATTGGGCAGCTTGTGCGCTGCGATTCTGAACTCTTCTTCGGTTCGCTTCGTATCACCTTCATTGTTGTAAAATGACCCCAGCTGGAAATGAACTTCGCCTGATTCCGGCGCGAGCTTTAGCGCTGTTTCCAGATTGGCTCGCCCCTGGACAACTCGCTCCGGAGATGGCTCCTGCCAGGGATCATTCAACTGCACATCCGCAAGGAGGCAGTAGGCGGCGACAAATTTCGGGTCACGCACAATGGCTGCTTGCAACAACGGCTCCGCTCTTAGTCGATTGTCATGCCCCGTTCTGTTGTTCGCGCCGAAAACATTAACCAACGATCGCGCGCGCAGATAAAGATCGTACGCTTCCATGTCTTTGGTTGGCACCGTCTCGATAGCGGCTTTTTCTTCCGGGGTTAAAACAGCCTTAAGCTGATCGGCGATCGTCTCGGAAATCTCATTTTGAATCGCGAAGATATCAGCGAAGTCGCGATCATATTTGTCCGCCCACTTTTCCAGGGCGCTGCGGGTATCGATCAATTGTGCCGTCACCCGGATTTTGTCGCCAACTTTGCGCACAGTTCCTTCGAGCACATACGCTACCTGCAATGCCTTTCCTATGTCGCGCACATCCGCGGTGCTGCCGCGATACTGCGCAACGCTTCGCCGGCTGATCACCTTCAGATCCGCTACCTTGGCCAGATCAGTCAGAATATCGTCCTGCACGCCGTCGGCCAGGTAAACGTTATCTTTGTCACCGCCGAAGTATTCGAACGGCAAAACAGCAATACTTTTCTCAACTATTCCGGCTGTACCGAGCTTGTAGGCTGAAGTAAGCGCTGCGCGACGCTGCCAGACCCAGGCGCCCAAGCCGATGCCAATCAGCAATAACACACCAGCAGAGGCGAGTAGGATGGCGCGACGTCGCCTTGTTTTCTTGGTTCGGGCAAGGTAAATGGCTCGCTCCCGTTCGGCCTGCTGAATCTTGTTAGGAACCAGGGGATTACCGATTCCGTCACCGTAGAAGTTAACCAGGTTGAGCTGCACTCCGTGTTTGACCTCGACGTAGCCCAGCTCATGCAAATAGGGCTGCCACTCGATGTATTGGGCCAGATCGTCCGCTACGCGGCGGGAAAGCAGGATATGTCCGGCATCGGCGCAATCCATCACCCGCCGCGCCACATTAATGCCGGCTCCGGTGACGTTTTGCCGTTCATTCACGTCAAAGGCGTGATCGATCGGACCGCTATTGATTCCCATCCGCAAAGAAAGCTTGGGCTGCTCGGAGAGCC
>JBKPMO010000134.1:0-24627 GCA_046732175.1 Verrucomicrobiota bacterium | reverse complement strand
ACGACAGTGGACGAACGGTTGCGATGCAGCTCATTCCTCTGACCAGTCTGAGCGAAGGCGAGCGGGTCCGATTTGAAGAAAGCGCACAAGCGGCGCGGAAACTCGATCACGATAATATTGCCAGAGTTTTCGACGCCGGCGCCGAAGACGACCACCTGGTTTTCGTGTCCGAATACGTGGAAGGTGACTCAGCCGCAGAGTGGATCGACGAGCACGGACCAATGCCGGCAGACGCGGTCTTACGCATCGGATTCCAAGTCGTGAATGCGCTGGCAGCGGCTGAAGAGCGCGGCATACCCGCCCGTGCCATTCAGCCGGCGAATCTCATCATTCTTTCCGGAGTGGCGGCCGATGGCGGTTGGCCAGGCATCAAAGTCCGCAATTTCGGTTTGCCCATGGTGAAGTTGAACACAGGGCAGGGTGAAACCCGCGAGCTTGTGCCGTCGATGCCGCCGCAATTCGCCAGCCCGGAACAACGAGAAAACAGAGCCCTCGATGTTCGCTCCGACATTTTTTCGCTCGGCGCCACGATGTGGTTCTTGCTGGCCGGGAGCGCGCCCTCTTTGGCCGAACTGAACGAATCAGGCTCGCGCTTGTCTGCACCGGACGTTCCGCGCTTCGTCCGAAATCTCGTTAGCCGCATGCTCCGCACCGATCCGGAAGGGCGTCCGCAGGATCTTGCTGCGTTTGCCGAGAGAATTCGCGCGTGTCTGCAAAAGGCGGAACGCCGGACGGCTTTCACGCGCAGCTTTGCCCCGGCTGCGATCCCAGGCACACAGAAGGTGGAGAAGAAACGCGTCGCTCCGGCTCTTGCTTTGGCTGCTGCGATTGTCGTTCTTGCGGTTCTGGGCGCATTCTTGCTGCCGCAGCGATTCGCAAATCGGGAGCGCAAGCCATTGGGCGTATTAGTCGGCGTGCCGGAAACGACTCCGGAGGCCTCGCCAATATCCCAGTCTTCTGCGTCCCCGGTAGCGGTACCTCAACCGGCGGAGCAATCGCCAGTGATTGCGCAACAATCGCCGATACCAGCGCCGCCTCAAACAGCTGCGGAGACGACCGACAGGTTAGCCACCCCATCCCAGTTAGCGGTCAACAATCGCATGGCCGAACCGCCGGTTCCGGCAGAAGGCCCAGCCCAAACGAGCGATTCTCTCGTCGCTGCCGAAGCCCTCCCGCCTGCCGAAAAGAGTGAACCGCCTCCAAGTGATGTTCCCGATAAATCGGGAACAACAACGACGGATTCGTCTTCGACGGTTGCTGAGAAAGCTAAACCGCCGGGTTCTTCTGAGAATGTCAGGAAGCGCGATGACTCGCGCGCGTCCAAACGAAAATCGCGTCGGCAACGCGTGGCCAGATCTTCGGTCCCACGTCCGCCGGCGCCACTTCGCGTCGGGTCTGAATCGGCCCGAGTCGTCGGAACAACTGCCAATGGCAATTGGGTTTTGCGATTACCTTCAGGAGAAACGGTCATCGCTCCGCCCCTTCCAAATCTCGAAGATGCCCCAATCGTTACCCCTCGCCACGTCCGCCGGGTCGAACGGCCCATTCCGGTAGAGGACGAACCGCCGATTGTTGTTCTCCCACCAGACTATTAATCCTGTTGTCTGCAGGCCGTTTAACTTCGCGTATTTCGCGCCTGTCCCGCCGTAGTCTGGCAAAGATGGATATTTCGCGGATTCTGATACTCTGCTGAAAGGAGCTCGCGGAGCACGCATTTAATGGCTATTTTCCCACGCCAAATCCGCCGACGTAGCTCAGCTGGTAGAGCAGCTGATTCGTAATCAGCAGGTCACGGGTTCGAATCCCGTCGTCGGCTCCAGCCCCATGCAACCTGCCATCATCGTCCCGACGCTGGAGGAGGTCGAGAACATCGTGCCACTGGTCGAGCAGATCGAGCAAACGAGCGTCCCGTTCTCCGAGATCATTTTTGTCGATGACGGATCGACCGATGGCACGCGAGAAAAGATTCGTGCCTTGGCCGCTCAACACCGAGTTCGTCTGATCGAACGCGATGGGGCCGAGCGCGGATTGGCCGGAGCGATCCTTGCCGGTGCGCAAGACTCCAGTGCCAATCTTTTTGTGGTAATGGATGCCGACCTCAGCCATCCGCCGGAAAAAATCGCCACTTTGTTGCAACCGATTCTGGCGAATGAAGCCGATCTGGTTTTGGGCAGCCGGTATATTCCCGGCGGCGCCACTCCAGGCTGGCCGGCGTGGCGACGGTTAATTTCGCGCGTTGCGTCTGGAGTTGCTTACCCGCTCACTGGTGTGCACGATTCCATGGGCGGATTCTTTGCCATCCGGCGCGAGTGCTTGCTGCGTTTTGCTAGTCGAGCCGCCGGATTTAAGATTGTTTTCGAAACAACAGTCCGCGGCCGGGGATTATTGCGGGTGCGCGAGATTCCGATTGTTTTCCGGGATCGTCAACGTGGTACATCCAAAATGTCGTTAGCTCAGGCCATCCGTTTTGGCGTCGCGTGGTCCCGTGCAATTGGACGGCGAGTGACGGAGCGGAAGAATTCGGTGCCACCGTTGCCGGCGGAAAAGTTATCTTCTGATTAGCAGGGAACTCAATGGGTAAGATGCCCGTTCGTGCCATTGGGCCGAGCCGGACTGGCGATAAGATGGCTGTGCCACAAATTAGTCGCGAGCGCGAGATAAAGAACGAAGGCGGCAAAAAAGACGCTGCCATAAGTCTGGGCGAAACGCGGTGCGATTCCTGTGGCAATTAAAAGTAGGAACGCGGCGAGCAGATACGTCAACAGAGTCGAACTGTTCGAAGCTATAGTGCGTTTGATCAGAAGTGCGAGCGGCACTATTAGCCATACGAACAAATAACCGAAGGCGAGCGGCGTAAACATCAGGATCAAAATCAAAAGTGCGGTGAATTCGCCGGCGTCACTTTGTGGAGAGCGCTCGCGCGGCATTGCCCAGAGAAAGGAAGCTCCCAAGACGAGCGCGCACGCAATAATGACGATGTTTACCGTTCTGAAATTTAAATCGACGATGTTTGCATAAGCCACATTCGCTTCATCATCGAAACTGACCCGTCTGAGCAAACGATTGGCCAGGCCAAAAATCGACTGATTTTTCCAACTATAACTGCGCGCAGGTCGCTGCGCGATCCCGTCTTCTTCATAGCGCAACATCCCGCGTTGCCACTCGCTCACATCATTCACCGTTCGTTGCCATCCGCGAAATGGAGTCGGCAGAATAAAGAGCAAAATGATAAGGCTAACTAGAAGGCCCGCCGCTGCCGTCCAGTAACGCCGGTAAATAAGATAAGGAATGGCGAGCAGGGGAAAGGCTTTGATCGCGACCGCAACGGCAATCAACGCGCCTCCCAGGAACTGTTGGCGATAGCGGAAGCTGAGAAAAGCACCCAGCATGAGCGCGAGCAATACAAGACTTGGTTGGCCGAGATGATAACTCGACCAGACAAATGGCATCAGGACGAGATTCGCGATAACAATCGACGAGTTTTGAATGCGCTTTTCCCAAATCAACGCGCTGGTAAACCAGATGCACAGGAACCACGCGACGGTGTTCACTAACGATAAAATGAGAATCAGCATGGCTTTGCCAAAAAATGCCGGCACTGCCAACATCAGCGCGCACATCGGCGGATACATGAATGCGAAGATCTGTCCGCGGGGATAAATCTCGCCGCCATGCAGGACGGTTTGACCCGCTTGATACCAGGTCCGGTAATCCATGTCCGTGCCACTGCGCAGAAACCGGATGAAAGGAATCAGAGTGAAAGTGATCGCGGTCGTGATAAACAAAACGCGCAGAACGAGCCGCGGACATGGCTGTTCCAGCCATCTAGCGAGAACACCTAGCCGAATTTGCAACCGCGAATGCACACCAATGGACGCTAATCGGGAAGACGGAAATCCGCGCTTATTCGTGCCTGCCGCGTCGTAGCTGGATGAAGGCGGGTGCATTAGTGGTCGCTATCCGCCAGTCCGGCTCGGACCTTGTGCCATTCGGTGCTTTGTTCGTAGGCATGGGCGATTTGAAAAATGCGTGCCTCGTCGAACGCTTTTCCGAGTAACTGCAAGCCAATCGGCAACTCTGCGGCGGTCTCTAAGGTGGAAAACCCACACGGAACACTGATCCCGCAAATTCCAGCGAGGTTTGCGGCAATGGTGAAAATGTCGGCTAGATACATTTGCAATGGATCCGCAGTCTTCTCGCCGAATTTGAATGCGGGCGTCGGGGCCGTCGGCGAGGCCAGAGCGTCTACTTTCTCGAAAGCCTTGGCGAAATCGCGCCGGATGAGCTCGCGCACTTTCTGCGCGCGCAAGTAATACGCGTCGTAATAACCCGAGCTGAGAACGTAGGTGCCGAGAATAATCCGCCGTTTCACTTCCGCGCCGAATCCTTCTTCCCGAGTGCGGGCATAGTGGTCAAACAAATTGGCAATGTTGTCTGCCCGATGGCCGTAACGGACGCCGTCGAAGCGAGCAAGATTCGCTGACGCTTCGGCCGTCGCCAGGATGTAATACACGCTGACGGCGTAATCGGTGTGCGGAAGCGAGATTTCAACGATTTCCGCGCCGAGTGATTGCAATTGTTTCACTGCCTCCGTGATCGCGGCCTTCACCGCCGGATGGACGCCTTCAATCATGTACTCTTTTGGCAGCCCAATTCGAATTCCTTTCAGATTGCGACCAAAATTCTTTGTGTAATCCGGCACCGGCGCATCGAGCGAAGTCGAGTCCCGCGAGTCGTGCCCGGCAATTGCATTCATGAGCAAGGCGGAATCATGTACAGTTTTCGTGAGAGGTCCGATCTGGTCGAGAGAAGAAGCGAACGCAACAAGACCGAAACGCGAGACGCGACCATAGCTCGGTTTGAAGCCGACTACTCCGGACAACGCCGCGGGCTGACGAATCGATCCGCCGGTGTCGGTCCCCAGCGCACCGAAGGCGATGTCGCCGGCCACAGCTGCCGCTGAGCCGCCACTTGATCCACCGGGCACTCGCGACAAGTCCCATGGATTGCGCGTCAGCTGCACGCTCGAATTTTCCGTGGAAGATCCCATCGCGAATTCGTCCATGTTCATTCGTCCGAACGGAATCGCGCCATGTGCGCGCAACTTTTCGATCGCGGTTGCCGTATAAGGTGCGCGATAGCCGGCGAGAATTTTCGAGCCGCAGGTACATTGCTGGCCTTCGACGTTGATCAAATCCTTCAGCGCGATTGGGATCCCGCCGAGCGGCAAATTCACATCCGCTTTTTCTGCTTCAGTCAGCGCGGCAGCGAGATCGTGCGTCAGATAGGCACCGATTTTGCCATCAACCGCTTTGATCCGCTCTTCCAACGACTCCAGCACTTCGGCCGGCGAAACTTCGCGCCGCCGTAGCAGACGCTGAACTTCGACGATGCTAAGCGCCGGCAGCTCGCGCTTCGTCATTCCACAACTTTGGTAACGATGAAAAGATTATTGGCCTGGCGCGGCGCATTGCTTAATGCCTGTGCGGGAGTGAACCAATCGCTTGCTTTGTCTTCGCGAAAGACATTGAAGATCGGAACACCATGGGCTGCCGGTTCTACACCCTCAACGTTCACTTCATTTAATTTCTCAGCGTAAAGCAAAACGTTACCCAGTTGCTTTTGAAAAAGCTCCGTCTCTTCCAACGTCAAATGCAACCTGGCCAACTGCGCCACATAGCCGACGTCGAGTTCGCCCATTTTAGAAATGGAACCGGGTCATCAACCACATGACGGCCGCGGTCAGCGCAATCACCAGAACCAGAAAAATGATCCGGCCTTCCCGGCGGTCCTTGCGCAATGAACCTGGCCGGCGCACGCCCCATTCATTGTCGTCCCAACGTTTATCGTGCAACGACAACGACGCATCGAGGCGGCTGCCGCGTTGGTTGGCACGTTCCAGTAGTTCCTCCCGTTGTTTCCGCGATGTTTCCTGCGCCAGCCGCGGTGCGTCGTCGATCATCCGCTGCAACTTTTGCATCTGATCGCGCAGCGCATTCTCGCGCCGAGCCAGTTCTTCTTGTTGTTTATCAACCGCCGAGCCGGATTTAGGCGAACGCCGAATCATTCGCAAACCTTAACCCTTCGCCACCCACCAGAAGATTAGCAAGCTGATCAATCCAACCATGATCAGAGGGAGCGAGAGGGCGAATCCGATCAAAACCCATTGGCCGAACGACCGCTCGCCTCCACCACGCACGACCTCAGGCGCGGCTTCCGGCAACGAGACATCTTCCGCATCCTGTGTCGCGATCGCTTGCAATCGGCTTCGCTGCTGGCTGAATTCCGCTCGCGCATCGTCCACTGTGCTCAGCGCCCGACTCAATTCCCGGTGCAAATCCGCGGGATTCCACCCTTTGGGATCGATCCCTTCCAGGATTTCGAGATGTTGCCCGAAGCTTTCGCGCGTGGCTCGGAGTTGTTCGAGCTTCTTCTGCGTTTCGTAGGCCTCGCGTTCCAGCACGACGAGGGAACGCGTCAGCTTGTCGGTCATCTCCGTCCGACCGCGTTCCAATTCTTCCTGTCGCCGGCTGAGTTCCTCCAGCTCGCGTTTTTGTTTTTCGATCTGCTCCTGTTGTCGACGCAATAGCAGCAGTTGCTCCTGCGCCTTTTGCACCTGTGAATCGAGCAGCTCGGGAGTAACTGTATCTTCCTCGGTTAATTCCAGCATCTGTTCCATCGCACGAATCCGTTCTGGCATGGGTTTGCGGAGCAAAGCGTCGTGCCCCGCTCCAATTTAATCGGACATTAAAGATTCAACTTCGAATTTCCAGATTTTTCATCGTCATTGACGAAATTTTTCTTCCGGCTGACCGTATCACGGAGAAACCGGCAACAGCTGCTTCTTGCCTGCCAGTCCGGCTCGGATTTCAAATCGATGGTTTCATTTCCAACATCACCCCCTTGAAATATTCCGTCTCCGGCATGGTCGGTACGACTGGGTGATCGAGCGATTGTTCGAAACGCCGAAGCCGTCGTGCCGATCGGCGCGCGTCCACCAGCGCCGCCGAAATTGTTTCGGATAAAATTGCATCGCTGACGTGGTGTGAACAGGAGAACGTCGCCAGGATTCCGTCGCGCGAGAGCAACTTGAAGGCGCGTAAATGCAGCTCCCGATAACCGCGAATGGCGTCGCGTACGCCGCTCTTCGTTTTCGTGAACGACGGCGGATCGAGAATGATTAAGTCAAATTGCACTCCCGCCTTCTCTGCGGCACGCAAATAGGAAAAGACATCCTGTTCGACCCAGCGTGCCGCGAGTTGATTGCGCTTTGCATTTTCCCGCGCTCCCGCGATGGCATTCGTCTGCATCTCGACACCGATCACTTCGGCCGCGCCCGCCCGGGCGCAGGTCAGCGCAAATGCTCCCTCGTTGGTAAAGCAATCGAGAACGCGTTTACCGGCCGCCAATCCCGCCACCACCGGATAATGCGGAAGTTGGTCGAGATAAAAACCGGTCTTTTGCGCGCTCAACGCATCGATCAAAAATTTCACTCCGCAGATTTCGAATTCGTATTCCCAAGCCTCTCCCCGCAGCACCCCGCTCGTTGGTTGCAAGCCTTCCGCGCGTCGCACCGCCGAGTCGCTGCGCTCGATTATATTTCCCGGATTCAGAGCCTCTTGGATTGCATCGACCAATGTTTCCCGGCGTTGATCCATCCCAAGAGTCGTTAGTTGCAAAACAAATTGATGCCCGTATCGATCTAGAATTACTCCCGGCACTCCATCGCTCTCGCTCCAAAGCATGCGATGCAGGTCCGGGTTCACCTGGCGGCGGGCACGATATTCCGCCGCCTGCGTGATTCGCCGTTTGAAGAAGTCAACATCAAGCTCCTGTCGCCGGTGCGAGAAACGCCGCGCCACAATCTGCGACTTCGAATTCCAGATCGCGCTCCCCAGCATTTTGTCACGCCCGTCTTTTACCGAAATAACGTCGCCATCGGCCGGGTCGCCAAAAACCTTTAATACCTCGCTCGAGAAAACCCAGTCGTGGCCATGCAGGATTCGGGCGCGCGGTCGAACGACAATTCCAGCCATTATTTGAAAAGTGAGAAGTGAGAGGTGAATAGTGAGAAGTAGTCAGTCACTCCTTTTCACTTCTCACCTCTCACTAATCGCCGTCCATTATGCAACTCGCGACCAAAAGCGCCATTGATCTTCCCGGAATTAACAAACTACGCAGCGGCAAAGTCCGCGAAGTCTTTGACCTCGGTGAGACTCTCCTCTTCGTCGTCAGCGATCGCCTCTCCGCCTTCGACGTAATCCTGCCCGACCCGATTCCATTCAAAGGCGCAGTCCTGAATCAGATTTCGGCGTTCTGGTTCAAGCGTTTTAACAAGGTTGATAATCATTTTGTCACCGCAGATTTTGATGAGTTTCCGGCGGAGCTGAAAAAATTCCGCGACCCGTTGGCTGGTCGTTCCATGATTGTGCGCAAAACAATACCACTTACGGTCGAATGCGTCGTGCGCGGTTATCTGGCCGGCTCCGGTTGGAAGGAATATCAGCAATTGCAAAGCGTTTGCGGAATAAAATTGCCGCCGAGCTTGCAGCTCGCCTCGCCCTTACCGAAGGCCATCTTCACGCCTTCAACCAAGGCGGAGAAAGGTCACGACGAAAACATAGACATGAACGAATGTCGCCGTTTGCTGGGCGGCGAAACCGCGGCTCGGGTTGAAAAGCTAAGTCTGGCAATTTATTCCGCGGGTCGAGATTACGCGAGGGAACGCGGTATCATTGTCGCCGACACTAAATTCGAATTCGGTACCCTCGATGAGAAGCTGCTATTGATTGACGAATGTCTTACGCCGGACTCGTCGCGTTTCTGGCCGAAAGATCAGTATGTGGTGGGCCAAAGCCCGCCCAGTTTCGATAAACAATTCGTCCGCGATTACCTGGAAACCCTCGATTGGGACAAAACGCCGCCCGCGCCTCATTTGCCACGGGAAATTATTGAAAAGACGAGCGCGAAATACGTGGAGGCCTTCGAGCGCCTCACTGGTGAAAAGCTGATGACGACAACCGGCTGAAGGCTTGCTGCAGTACGATTTCATTCTCGCGCGCGAACCGTCGGATTTTAAGGCGTTGAACAATTCTGGCGTCGCGCTCTCCATGCTGGGTCGTTACCAGGAGGCGATCGCACGGCTGCAAAAAGCGGTCCAAGTCGCGCCTGACAACGTCAGCGCGCACGCACTCTCCAAAGCCCGTGCCATGATGCGGCAAGCCGCCCCTAATTGGAGGGACACGCGCTGTCGTGTCCCAAAGCTTTGGGCGCCGACACACGCGGCGCTCTCCATTATTTCAGAAGTTCACCGACAAGCGACTTCTCTTCTTTGAGTTCATTCACGCTCGCGTCGACTTTTCCGCGGCTGAATTCGTTGACCGGCACTCCTGTCACCACTTCCACTTTTCCGTTTTTCAGACGCGTCGGAAAAGACGTGATCAAGTTTTTCTCTACGCCATATTCGCCGTTCGAGCAGAGCGCGACGCTATGCCAATCATCCCCGCGCGTATCAGTTGTTAACGAATGTACCGTGTCGATTACCGCGTTCGCCGCCGACGCCGCTGACGAGAGGCCACGCGCTTTGATGATCGTTGCGCCGCGTTGTTGAACCGTCGCAATGAAATCTCCCTTTAGCCACGCTTCGTCGCCAATGACTTCGTTCGCCGCGCGCCCATTAATTTTTGCATTATAAAAGTCCGGATACTGGGTAGCGGAATGGTTTCCCCAAATCGTCATATTCGTCACTGCGGTCACTTCGACACCGGCTTTGTGTGCTAGTTGCGCTCTAGCGCGATTTTCATCGAGTCGGGTCATTGCGAACCAGCGATCGCTCGGGATCTGCTTCGCATTGTTCATCGCGATCAAGCAATTGGTGTTGCACGGATTTCCAATCACAAGCGTTCGCACATCCGCCGCGGCATTCTTTTCAATCGCCTTACCCTGGCCAACAAAAATCTTGCCATTAATTCCAAGGAGATCTTTCCGTTCCATTCCCGCTTTACGCGGCACGCTGCCCACAAGCAGGGCCCAATTCACATCGCGAAATCCTTCATCCAGGTCGGCGGTAGGGGTAATCGATTTCAGCAAGGGAAAGGCGCAGTCGTGCAATTCCATAACCACGCCATCGAGCGCGCCGAGCGCATTCGGAATTTCGATTAACGACAACGCGATTGGTTGTTCACGACCAAACATTGCTCCAGAGGCAATCCTGAAGACGAGCGAGTAACCAATCTGTCCGGCGGCGCCGGTAACGGCGACTTTGATGGGAGAAATCATAATTATCCTTTAGCCACAGATGCGATACGGAGCAACAGGATCAATGACGAAGCACGAAGGAATGACGAATCAAATGACAAAAACGTTGTCTTCCCAAGTCCGGCCGTAGCGGGGATCGAAGGATCCCGTCCCGAAACCGTTAAGGTAACGCCGCGGGATCTTGGACTTCGCTTCGCTCATGATGACGAGTTGGGTATGCGTCCACTTTTCTCCAATAACTCGCGAATCAATCTCATCCTTCGACGAATGCTGCGACTGTTTCGCATTTGCGAGATCGTTTTCGGCAAACGCCGCGCCCAATTTGTTGCCAGAGTCGTCCCGGGAACATTGAACCGATCTTTGCGAGCGAGGAGATCGGTAATCATCACAATTGCGAGCCACGAGTTGCTCTGGAACAACGCGCCTATTATCGCCGGATAAAAATCTCGTTCGTAGTCGAGCCCTTCGCGCGGTGCGATCCCGGCGAACTCCGCGATCTTGAGCAAATCTTCGCGTGCTTGTTCACGCGTCGGCGCTTTTTCATCAAGGGCTTCCGTCCATAATTGCCGAATCGGTTTGTGATCGTGGGTTGCATACGTTGTGACCGATAACCGTTCAAACTCGGTCCCTGGCGTCATTCGGCCATCATAAAATTCCCACTGTGGAATCTTGAATCCCGCAATGCCAAGCGATCGCAAGCTCGGTCGCACATATTTCGGGACCGTGCCGAGATCTTCTCCCGCCACACGCGTCGTTCCGCTCTCGGCCAACACCATGCGCAAATACTCTTCGCCCTCTCGTTGATTGGCTGCGCAATTTTCCGCAGTCTCATCATCGCGCGGCACAAAATGCGGAGCGCGACCACCAGTTTTTTCCAGCATTTGTTCGACTGTAAGCGGAAGAAGTTCCGCGTTCTTATCCGGCCGCCACGGAAAAGCGTAGATCCGATAAAATCCGAGAACATGATCGATGCGGAAGATGTGGAAGATTCGTCTCACTCCGCGGACGCGTTGTCGCCACCACCTAAAATTTTGTGCGCGCATCTCCGGCCAATTGTAAACGGGAATGCCCCAGTTTTGCCCCCATTTCATCGTAAACTTGTCGTCCTTGAAGTACGGCTCCGGCGGCGCGCCTCCTGACCAATCAAGGTGAAATTCGGCGGGTCGCGCCCACACATCGGCGCTGTAGTAGCTGACGCCGAAAGGAATGTCGCCCATCAGTGCCACACGGCGCTCTTCGGCAAAAGCACGTGCGTCGCGCCATTGCTGCTGAGCGATCCACTGCACATAAGCGAAGAATTGCTCTCGCTTTTCGAGGTGTCGGCGCTCGTCTACGCTAAGCGAAGCGCGCCACTTCATCGCTGCATGAAATGAGCGATTTTCCTCGGGCCAACGATCCCAAGCTTCGCTTTCACCGTTCCGCTCCATCAGCGCCCGGAAAAAAACGTATTGGTCAAGCCATTCCGATTCCCGATTGAAGAACTGCTCAAATGCGGTGGGGTAATCGAATCTCTCAAACGCGGCTTCAAGTAACGCGCGTTTCAGGTGCTTCACCTGATCGGATTTGACATGTCCGCGGCGCAGCTGTGCTAGGTCGAAACCCTCAATGACCCGTTCGAAATCTTCAAGTGTCAGTTGGGGTGGCGAACCTGGCGCGAGATGCAACGTGGTGGGCTCGATCGCCATTGCGCTGATGGCGTTGTAGGGCGAATGATCGTGGCCGACTTCGTTGATCGGCAGTAGTTGTACGACCCGAAATCCAATCTCCCGCGCCCACTCAATAAATTCGCGCAGTGTCCCAGCGTCTCCGATCCCGAGACCATGCTGGCTTCGCAGCGCAAACAACGGAGCGAGAACGCCTGCGATCTTATTTTCCGGTGAGAGAAGCATTAGGTCCGCAGATTAGAGGCATCGTTTTTCATCTGCGTAAATCTGCGAATGATCATCCTCTTGTGATATTCCAGTCTTCGACGAGTTCGTTTGGAATTTCCTTAAGGAATCTTGATGGCCGCTGGAAAACATCGCCAAAACCGGCATTCAGGCGCATGTGTGGGTAGCTGAGATACAGTTCGTCGCGCGCGCGCGTGATCGCGACGTAAAAGAGGCGGCGTTCTTCTTCGATGGCATCGCGTGTTTCGAGGGAGCGCGAGCTCGGGAACATTCCGTCGGTCAGCCAGATGACAAATACGGTGTGAAATTCCAGGCCTTTCGCCTGATGCACCGATGACAGATTGACCGTTTCCTTGTCTGCTGCTGCATTCGGTGTCGGCTCGGCGTCGACGTTACTGATCAACGCGAGCTGCGACAGAAACTCCTGCGCGTCGCTGAATTGGCGGGCGAACGAGGCTAACTGATTCAAATCTTCGCGGCGCAGTTCGTAGTTGGTGAAGTTCGCCTTCGCGTAATCGTCATAGATCGCTTCCACCACCGAGACGATCATCTCGCTGGGCGGATTCGGTTTTCCTTTCGGCGCAATTTCGTCGAGTGTTTGCGCCAGTTGTTCCCACATTTTCTTTGAGCGTGTGCTGACGCTTAACTTCAGCAACCGCTCGCCAACGCTGTAGCCGCGGAGGCTGTCCGCGGATGTTTCTGTAGCCGGGGTCGTTGATCCCGTCCCGCGGCCAGCGACCGCGGCTACAGGTAACTGGCCTAGCGATTTCTCCCATCCAATCCACAGATTCTCGGCAATTTTCCCGCCGATGCCGGGCAATAATCTGACCATGCGTTTGAATGCGACTTCATCCCGTGGATTGGTCACGAAACGAATGAACGACGCAACGTCTTTAATATGGGCCTGTTCGAAAAATCGAATTCCGCTGGTGATTTGGTAGGGAATGCCGCGGCGGGACAGTTCGAGCTGCAATTCGACCGCGTGATAATGCGCGCGATAAAGCACCGCGATTTCATTTAACTCCACTCCTTCATCACGCAGCTCCAGGATTCGTTGGGCGACGAATTGCGCCTGTTCGCTCCCATCGTTCAGCGCGATCAGCGCTGGTTTCATCGCTTTCGAGTCGCGCGTCGCGCTCAGGTTCTTTTTGAACTGCTTGACGTTGGCCGCGATCGCACTGTTGGCGACTTCGAGAATCTCAGGAACGCTGCGATAATTGAGCTCGATCCGGAACACCTGCGCCTTCGGATAACGATTCGGAAATTCGAGGATGTTTTGGAAATTCGCGCCGCGCCAGGAGTAGATCGATTGTGCATCATCGCCGACCACCATCACGTTTTGATGTTCGTGGGCGAGTAGATCGATGAAATCAGCCTGGATTTTGTTCGTGTCTTGATATTCGTCGACCAGGATGAATTGGAATTGCCTCCGATAAAATCGCGCGATGTGTTCGTGCTCGACCAGCATCCGGAGTGTTTTCTCGAGCAGATCATCGAAATCGAGAGAGTTCGTCGCTTTCTTTTTTCGTTCGTAACGCGCCTGCACATCTTTGATCTGTTCGAGTAGTGGAAGGAAATAGGGGAATTTTTCGGAAAGCAATTCCTCCATCGGTCGCTCGGTGTTGACCACGAAACTGAAAATGTCGGCCAGCACATCGGCCTTGGGGAACCGCATTTCTTTCGGATCAATTCCCGAGCTCGCCACTACCGTCGCGATCAAATCTTTTTGATCCTCGCGATCCATGATGGTGAATCCGGATGCATAACCCAGTGAGCTGCCGTGCCGGCGCAGCATCCGATTGCCGATGGAATGAAACGTGCCGCCCCAAATTCCGGCGGCGTCCACCGGCAACAAATTCGCAACGCGATCGAGCATTTGTCGCGCGGCTTTGTTGGTAAAAGTCAGCAATAAGATGTTGCGCGCATCCACCCCGTTCTCCAGCAAATAGGCGACACGATAGGTCAAGGTCCGCGTTTTCCCCGAGCCTGCTCCCGCGATGATTAACATCGGCCCCGGCGGCGCCGTCACCGCCGCCAACTGCTGCTGATTCAACTCCGTCGCGTAATCAATCGCCCCGGTAAAGGAAGATGGTGCGCGCTGGAGGGTATATTGGCGAGGCATGGAGCGCTAAAGGTGCTGGCAGCGGCGCTCCTCTTCAAATCGGAATTCGTGATTGCTGATGAATAACAAAAAGCGCATCGGTAATTACTCGGCGCGCTCGTTTGTTCGAGTTCCGGATCGTCCGGTCCTCTGAGACTGCACGGAGGTCATCTTTCGGTTAGTTTTTCCCCGCAAGCTGCGTGACGGCTTCGGCGATACACTCCCACTTACCATTGGGCTCCATCAAGGTATCGACCTAGGCGCAGGTGCGGCTGAATATCTTGCCGTTTTCGTCAGCTGCAGCTGTCGGCAAAAAGTACCTGTTCAGGTAGCCGCGATGCGGTAGAAATGAATGGATGATCTTTTCGTCTAGTGAAACGGCAAAAACGGAATTGTGGTTGCCCTATCATAACGTCGTGGATCGCAACCACCGTGATGTCATTTACGGGTTTCGCTCCGTGCTCGCGCCGCAAGCTGACGACACTTGGCAACAACGTTGAAGCAGCAAGCGAAACTAATCGCCATTTTATCTGCGATTTGCGCGGCGATTTGGATTGTGGCGGCAATCCGGCCGGTCGATCGGCAGGCGTGGGTCCTGGAAAATGTTTTGCTGGTTATTTTTGTCGGTGCGCTCGCCTTACGTTGGCGGCGATGGGAGCTCTCCACTGCGTCGTGGGTTCTGTTGGCCGCGTTCGTGATTCTGCACACGATCGGTGCCCATTACACCTACGAGAAAATGCCACTCGGGATTTGGGCCAAGGATGTCTTCCATCTTTCGCGCAACCATTACGATCGGTTCGCTCACGGCGCGTTTGGGTTTTTGCTGGCGTTTCCAATTCGCGAATTGCTTCTGCGATTTAGTGGAGTCCGGCGCGGAATCTGGAGTCTCGCGTTACCGGTGGCAATTATTCTCGCGGTCAGCGGCTGCTTCGAAATCATCGAGAGCATCGTCGCGGAAATCGTTGCGCCGGGGAAAGGTGTCGACTGGCTCGGTGGTCAGGGCGACGAATGGGATGCGCAGAACGACATGGTCGCCGCGCTGGTGGGGTCGTTATTAATGATGGTGGTCGTTGGGGTGGCGCAACGAATTTACTCCCACCTCAGTCCCCTCCCTAAGGGAGGGGCGGAAAGGCGGAAGACGTTTCCTCAATCGAACGCGCACCAGCTTGGAAAGCATTTCCTTGCGATTGCTTCCGGCTGCTATGTCGTTTTTTGGATCGCGGCGATTGGTTGCTGGAAAACCTCCTGATCTTCATCAGCATGGCGGTGCTTGGATTTACTTTTCGCCAGTTTCAGTTCTCAAATATTTCCTACGCGTTGATTCTGATCTTCCTCGCTTTTCACACCGTGGGTGCGCATTACACCTATGCGAAAGTGCCCGCCGGTTTCTGGCTACAACATTGGCTGCACCTCAGCCGCAATCATTATGATCGCGTTATTCATTTCTCTTTTGGTCTGCTTCTACTTTATCCGATGCGCGAACTGCTTAGCGAGTGCGTGCAGGCAAAGCCGTTGTGGGACATTTGGCTGTCGGTAGCTACGCTGGCGGCGTTAAGCAGTTTCTTCGAAATCATCGAAGCCGTGATCGCGCAAATCGTGCGGCCCGATCTCGGTGCCGCTTATCTTGGCACTCAGGGCGACATCTGGGACGCCCAGAAAGACATGGCCGCGGCCTTCGTGGGAGCGGTTTTGACGGCGACGATTCTGGCCTGTTGGTTCGAGCCGGACTGACGTTTGCGGAGCGCGCCCTGACTGGCAGCGAGCGAATAAACAAATCTATAGCTGGCAGCGAAAACTTGATGGCTTTAAGCGATCAAGTTTTCCAGTACCGGGGGACCGAGGGCTGAGTTGCCCGCCTTCACCGTCGCGCTCGACCTAAAATTGGACTTACACTTGACTAATCGCCTCCTCGCAATTTGACCGAAAACTTGACTTATGCTTGACTAATCCGTGATGAAATACCGGCCTCTTTATAGCATAACTTCGCGTCTTCTCAGCGAAGTGGAGCAGGTCGCGGCGTTGCATGAGCGGATTTCAGCGGCGGCGGTGCAGGTGCCCTGGATTCCGGCACTGCAGAAGGACACCCGTGTCCGCAATGCGCATTCGTCCACCGCTATCGAGGGGAATCCGCTGACGCTGGAGCAAGTACGCGCTATTGAAGAGGGTCGGGAGGTGCCGGCGACGGGACCGCGTTCGCAACGGGAAGTGACCAATTATTTCGCCGGTCTGCGTTTTGTGGAAAGGAACGCGCAGCGCAGCGCGGTAACTCACGCCGAAGTATTGAAATTGCATCGCATCATGGCGGGCGCGGTGATGGATCAGGGAACTGCCGGACGTTATCGCACGATTCGGGTGCGAGTGGGAAGTCATGTCGCGCCACCGCCCGAGAAGGTGCACGGGATGATGTCGGCGTTACTCGATTGGTGGAACATTCAGGCAACAAGGATTTCGCCGATTTTGAGCTCGGCTATTATTCATCATCGTTTTGAAACGATTCATCCGTTCGCGGACGGGAATGGACGCACCGGGCGAATGTTGGCGTTGTGGGAACTGTACCGGCGCCGGTTCGACACCCATCACATCTTCTCGATCGACGAGTACTATTGGGAAGATCGTCCGCGTTACTACGCCGCTTTCATCAAGATCCGAAAGGAAAAAGACGATCTGACGAGCTGGCTGGAGTATAGCGCCGAGGGATTGCGCAGGACGCTGGAGCGGGTGTGGACTCGAATCCAAAAATTATCTGCGCATGCGGGGAAAACGAAGCTGGTCCTGCGGCCGAAACAGGAGCAATTGTTACATCTATTGCGCGAGCAGAAGGCGATGACGCCGCGCGAAATCTGGGATGGAATCGGCGTATCGAAGCAGGGCGCACTCGATTTGTTGCGACCGTTGATTAAGGCGGGCTTGGTCCGGCGGATCGGAACTAAAAAGACCGGTCGCTATGTTTTAATCTGAACAATCGGGTTAATCCATAGGTGTGGTAGTGGCGTCGTCGCTTCTGTAGCAGTGGTCTGCGACCGCCGTTTTCTGTAACTCGGCGCTCATAGAGCGCCGCTACAGCGTCGGGACCGCGGGCCCCTGAGTTCAACGCCTACTCAAAGAAATTATCAACGTCCAGGTGCTGGTGGCACCTCGCGCGAGAAACGGGTCTTTCTCTGGCTGATTTCTTCGAGTAGTTCGATCTGGATCTGCTGAATTTCGAAAAGCCGATTGTATTGCCGCCGCAGGAGGTGGTCCATTTTCTCGTGCAGATGCCGGATCTCGAGTTCGGCTTTGAGGTTAACCTTATAGTCATTCTCCGCTCGTAACCGGTCTCGCGCTTCCGCGCGGTTTTGACTCATCATGATGATAGGAGCTTGAATTGCCGCCAGGCATGAAAGAATCAGGTTAAGCAAAATGAATGGATAAGGATCGAAAGCACGATTAGCCAGCAGGGCCGCGTTCACTGCGATCCACGTGAGAAGGACGGCACCGAACAGGATGATGAAACGCCAACTTCCACCGAATGAGGCGATTTTATCTGACAAATGTTCGCCAAAGGTCAGCTTGCGCTCGAATTGTTTCTCGATGTTCTCGGTCAGGACCTCGTGCTCCCGCAAACTTTCGATGACTTCGTGATCGAGCGCGGTGAGCTCACCAATCTCACACTCGAGGGCGTGTTTGACGTAGTCGCGGCGAAACATGCCCAGATCGCCGAAACAAATGAACTCCTGCGGGTCCCAGTTTGGCCGTTGCGATTTGATGAACTCAGCGAGCGAAGGGCGAACATTCTCACCGATCGCGCCGTTTTGTGGCGAAAATCCCCGGCCACAAATCTGGCAGTTTAGCTTTCGTGACGCGGTTGCTTCCATTGTTACCAATTAAGGAGGAGTAACGAAGTTTGTCGATTCCATCTTGAACCGGGCACTCGCGATTCTAAGCTAGGTGCAATGGAAGAAGCCGAAGTGACGTTGGAACATTTGCACGAAGAAATTCATCATCACGCCGAGCACGGTGGCGAGAAATGGATTTCGTGGGTGGCCCTGAGTACGGCGATTCTCGCGGTGTTGGCGGCAATCGCCGGACTGCTTTCCGGAAGCCATGCCAACGAAGCAATGATGAGACAGATCGAATCGGCCGATCAATGGGCGTTTTATCAGGCGAAAGGGATCAAGGCCGCAGTCCTGGACGCAAAAATGAGCCTCAGTGGTTCGACCGGCGAGGCGGACCGGGAAAAGGCAGAAAAGTATTCCGAGGAACAAAACGAGATTCAAAAAGAGGCAAGGGAGAAGGAGACGGAAGCGAAGGCCAATTTTCATCGGCATGAGGTTTTCGCGCGCGCGGTGACCTTATTTCAGATTGCAATTGCCATCGCTGCGATTTCCGCGTTAACGAGACGCAGACGCTACTGGATGGTGAGCATGCTTATCGGCGCAGTGGGCTGTATTTTTCTGGCCCTGGGTTTTGTTCAACATTGAGCTATGCGCGTCCTGGCCATCGATGCTTCGTTACGCAACTGCGGAGTCGCCATCGTCGATGGTGAGAATGGAAAATCGCGTGCCCTTTTCTTTGGCACCATTCACAACGCCAGTTCGCTGAAATCCTCGGCTTGCCTCGTCGCGATTCGCGATCAGCTGGCGCAACTGATTCGAGAACACGAGCCGGACTGTTGCGCGCTCGAAGCCGTCATTTACGTGCAGAGTTACAAGACCGCGATTTTGCTCGGCGCGGCACGCGGCGCCGCCATTCTCGCCGCGGCGGAAAGCGGCCTTCCGGTTTTCGAGTACGCGCCGAAACGAATCAAACAGGCGACAGTCGGAATCGGCGGCGCGAAGAAGAATCAGGTCGCGTTCATGATGCGGGCCCTACTCGGTTTAACCGAAACGCCCGATCCAGATTCGGCTGACGCGCTCGCGATTGCGCTTACGCATTTGCGGTCGCAGGAATCGGTTAAAATCGGGCTGCCTGGAATGGAGGAAATTTGAGCGCGGAAGATGCGATGCTGTCATCCCGAGCCGCGCAGACAACGCCAGTCCGGCTCGGACCGAGAGACCTCACCAAATCTCGCACCCTTTCAACCGTGGACGAGATCCCTCGCTTCGCTCGGGATGACGCGCCTTGGGTTCGCTGGCTGGGGCGGGTGGACTTTGCAGATGCGCTGAAGTTGCAGGAAAAAATTGTCGCGCAAAAACGAAATGATCCAAATGCACTGGATACTGTTCTGTTATTGGAACATGACCCGGTTTATACCATTGGACGGACGCCGGACCAAAGCAGCTTGCGCGGTGGATCGCATTTGCCGCATCCATTCTTCCAGATCAATCGGGGCGGCCAGGCAACGTATCATGGGCCGGGACAGTTGATGGGCTATCCGATTATCGATCTTCGCCATTGCGGCCAGGATTTACACAAATATTTGCGTTGGATTGAAAGCTTGCTGATCGAATTTCTGAGCAGATTCGGAATTGAAGCGCAACGTCGCGAAGGATTGACCGGCGTCTGGGTTAAACAACGCAAGATTGCATCGATTGGAGTCGGCGTGCGGCATTGGATCACGATGCACGGGTTCGCGTTGAACGTGGGCGGTGATCTTTCACCGTTCGGCCAGATCACGCCCTGCGGAATTTCGAACGTTATGATGACGTCGATCGAGAAAGAAACAGCGACGAGTATGTCAGTAGCTGCGGCCGCAGTTACAATGCAAAAGGTGATCAGGCAAATATGGCAGGATGCCAGTGACTAAATCATGAACATTCCACTCGAGGACAATTTTACCGATGTCATTGGCAAGGCGCAACGGGGCCTGGAAATTTCCGATTCCGATCTCGCCAAACAGGCGCGATTGGACGCGAGCGTGATCCGAAAATTGCGCCGCGGACATTATGATGAGCTGGCGCTGTTTCGCGTTGCGCCGGTGCTTGGGCTGGGCGCGCGTGCGTTAGCCGATCTGGCCCAGAACGAATATCGACCAAAGGTGCGCGAGGTTGACGGCCTCGCCATGTTCAACACGACGTATCACGACATGACGGTAAACGCGTTTCTGGTGTGGGACCCGAAATCGCGCGAGGCGATCAGTTTCGATACCGGCGCTGATTGCCGTTCGATGCTCGGTCGCATCAAAAGGGAAAAATTGACGGTGAAACTAATCCTACTAACGCATGCGCACCCCGATCACATTGCTGATCTGGTGCGTTTAAAAAAGGAGACTGGCGCGCCTGTATATATTTCCGAGCGCGAAGCGACTTTTGGCGCCGAAACGATTCCCGAAGGTCATGAATTCAAGGTCGGCACTTTGAAAGCGAAAGCCCTTCTTACCTGGGGCCATTCCCGCGGCGGAATGACGTTCTTCGTTACTGGCCTTGCCCGCCCGATCGCGGTGGTGGGCGATTCAATTTTTGCCGGCTCAATGGGCGGTGGAAATATTTCTTATAAACAGGCGATTAAAAATAATGTGGAAAAAATTCTAGCACTGCCGGATGAGACTATCATCTGTCCGGGTCATGGCCCGATGACAACAGTGGGAGAGGAGAAGGCACACAATCCGTTTTTTGTTGAGAAGGTTTAGGATGATTGGGATCAATAAGCATTCGGATATGAACATCGGTTTCGTTGGTGTTGGCCGAATGGGCGCGAACATGGCCCGGCGCGTGGCGGATTGCGGACTTCATGTGACGGCGGTTTATGATGTGAATCGCGCGGCGGCGACGAAACTGGCGAGCGAACTTGGATGCGCCGCGTCTCAGAATTTGTCGGACGTTACCGCGGAATCGGACGTCATCATTACGGTGGTGAGCGACGATGCGGCGATGCGGAAAATTTTTGCGAAATCGGGCGACAGCCTGTTGGTGAATGCGAGGGGCAAGTTATTTATCAATTGCGCGACCATTTCTCCACGGGTGCACCTTGAAGTGGAAGAACTGGCCGGGAAAGCCGGTGCGCGTTCCCTCGAAGCGTGCATGGCATCGAGTATCACGCAGGCGCGCGATGGTTACCTTTATTTGATGTGCGGCGGTGATAAAGAGGCGTTTCGTGCCGCGCAACCGGTTCTGGAAAAACTTGGGAAAACCATCCGTTACTTCGGGAAAGCGGGGGAAGCAGCCAAGATAAAGGCGCTGGTCAACATGGTAATGAACATCAATACTGCCGGCCTTGCCGAAGGTCTTGGTTTGGGTGATGCGATGGGCCTTGATCTTACAATATTGCGCGAAGTTTTTTCTGAAACCGGTGCGGCCTCCCGTGTTTTGCAAACGGACGGCGAAGACATGCAGAACCGGGAACACAGCTGCTTTTTCTCCGCTGCGCACGCCGGCAAAGACAGCGGGATCGCGCTCGATCTTGCTCACGAACTTGGTCTCGAGCTGCCGCTTGCTCACGCGACCAAACAGCAATACGACGCGATGATTACGGAAGGGCTGGGGGAGCTCGATAAGTCCGGGATCGCCGAGCTGACGTTTAAGGACCGCCATAAGCATGGTGGCGATCACGTTTGAACGCAGAAAGACTACCAAAAGACGCTAAATGTGGGGAAACGGTTGCCCACGGAGCACACGAAAAGCACGAAAAGTTTTTCGGCGAGAAGCGACGTGGTCCATTATACGTTTAGCGCCAACGGCGCGCTTCAACGAGAGCCTGGGGCACCGACCCAGGATTTGATATCGATCTGTGGGAGAGGTGCTGAAAGCGCGATTCAAAATCGCTTACCGTCGATCACACGCCGGATGAATCGCGCCTTCAGCGCCGATATCTTTTGTCGGACCGATTTCCTAGGGCGTTGCTTTGGGCTGGAATAGTCGCGTCTTAGGCGCTACCACTTTCGTGGGCAGTAATTTTTCTAAATTTCGTGTCCTGGCAAAATGAAGAAGGCCGAATTTGCACATCTGAAGGATTCTGCATGAAGGACTGGCAGTGGCGGAGGGTGGCAGACTGTGGAATTATCAAGTTTATGGGCAGAACAATTGGATGAAGACGGTTTGGCGGGTTTTTGCTTATTTGAAACGCTACCCGGCGCTCGGGATCTCAATGCTGGCTTGTGCGATCACCAGCACGTTGATGGGGATCACGGTCCCACCGGTGGTGACACGAAAGATCATCAACGAAGTCATAACCGGGCATCATCGCGAGCTTTTACTCCCGCTGCTGTTGGTCGCTGCAGTTGCGTTCATCCTCCAGCATGGACTCACCTCATTACGGCTGCTCATCAACAATACTTTCGAGCAGAAAGTGATTTTTGATCTGCGCAGCGATCTTTATTCGCACATCCAACTGCTGCCGCTGCGCTGGTTCGATAATCGTGCCACCGGCGATTTGATGACGCGAGTCCTGGAAGATGTGACTTCAGTTGAACGCGTCCTCATCGACGGGATCGATCAGGGCACAATAGCAGTCCTGCAAATCGTCATCGTGCTCGCGGGAATGTTTTACGTGAGCGCGCAACTCACTCTGGTCGGATTGGCGGCGGTGCCGTTTCTGGCCGGCGGCGCGCTGTGGTACACGCTTACGGCACATCGGCGTTATCGTTTGCAACGCCGCGCTGCTTCCGACATGAATTCGCTTTTGCACGACAACCTTTCCGGCATCCGCCAAATCAAAAGTTTCGTGCGCGAGCGCGAAGAGCACGCTCGCTTCAACCAAGCGAGCGACGCTTTGCGGCACGCGACGCTGGTGGTGATGAAGGTTTGGGCGATCTATAGCCCCTCGATGTATTTGTTTGGTTCGCTGGGCGTTCTGCTGGTCGTTGCAGTTGGTACGCACGATATCTTGGCGGGCGCGATTAACCTGGGGGATCTCACGGCTTTTCTTATATATTCTGGTTTTCTCTACGAACCGATGGGCAAATTACATCAGCTAAATCAGCTGCTGCAGGCTGGTCGGGCTGCGGCCGAGCGCGTCTTTGAAATCATCGACGAACCGGTGGAATCCCAACGCGGACGCAAATTCGGAGGAGAAGTGCGTGGCGAAATTGAATTTCGCAACGTAAGCTTCAGCTACGGGTCCGAGCTTCCGGCGCTGAGCAATGTCTCCTTTCACGCGCGACCGGGCGAAACCATTGCCTTGGTCGGCAAGACTGGCGCGGGAAAATCGACGCTGATTAATCTACTTACGCGTTTTTACGAGTTGGAACAGGGCGACATTTTGGTTGACGGACAATCGATTCGCGACATTAACGTGCGCGAGCTGCGAGAGAAGATCGGGATGGTGACGCAGGAAAGTTTTCTGTTTAACGGCACCATTCGCGAGAACCTGCAGATTGGGAAACCGGGTGCCAGCGACGGGGAATTGATGGAAGCGGCGGAGGCAGCGAATGCTCGCAGTTTCGTCGATTTGTTGCGAAAAGGATTGAGTAGCGTGGTGGGCGAGCGTGGAGTGAAGTTGAGCGTCGGAGAGAAACAGAGGCTCTCGATTGCGCGCGCTCTCTTGAAAGATCCGCCAATTTTGGTCTTGGATGAAGCGACCGCGAGCGTCGATACGGCGACCGAGCGATTGATTCAAGAGGCACTGGAGAATCTAATGTTTCGTCGAACCTCGATCGTGATCGCGCATCGTCTCTCGACCATCGTGCATGCCGATCAGATTCTGGTGCTGGACCGTGGTCGCATCATCGAACGCGGAACGCACGAGCAATTGTTGACGCTGGGTGGCAAATACGCGCGCCTGTGCGAGCAGAGTTTGCTCGAGATGCCGGAAGCAGAACCCGCGACGGTGTAAACGCGCAGATTTGTAGCCGGCACCGTTGATGCGGGCTGGAAGGACTGTCGTGAACGGGCTGGATCACCGATTCCAGCTACAGCACAAGCGCATCCTTCCGGAAGTTACGGTTTCGCAGAGGATGCCAGTAACTGTTGGTAACGTTGCTCCAACTCCCGATAGCGCGCTTCCGCTTCCTGCAAAGCACGTCGCTCTTCTCCCAGGCTGCGCTCGAGATCGCGAATTCGTTCTTCGAACTGTATCGACATGCCAGCCGCCGCCGGCGAGCCTTCAACCGACGTCTCGCCATCTTCAGTCGCGGTCGGAAAAAACGACTCGATCTCCTGAATTTTTCGGCGCGATCCGTCGCAGGTATTAATCACGAAATTTTCTGTCGTTACTTCGCCGAGCCGGACAAACTCATTAATTGCCCCGAGTGTGGTCGGCCCGTAGTAGCGCTCGCTCGTTACTTCCACCAGCCAATCCATTCCCAATTCCGAAACCATCGGTGCTTTCACCCAGTTTTGTTGATCCCATGAGACGAGATCGCGCGGAGCGATTCGCGCCTTAGAAGCCCAGCGGGAGAGTTGATCAAATGGTAACGGTCCAAAAATCCCGCCGTCGTCGTATTTCCGGAGATACCAACCTGGGTCCATTGCATTGCTATTGCGGCGTAGGTGACGGTGAGGCGCTCGCTGCTGGGCTGGCTGAGGC
>JBKPMO010000133.1:0-16026 GCA_046732175.1 Verrucomicrobiota bacterium | reverse complement strand
CCAGATGCACGATCGCTTTATCGGGCCGCGCTTTTTGATTTACGCGGCCGCGCTGGAGATGCATCCGCTCGATACCGAAGATCGAGTCGAAGAATTGCGCGAAGCCCACGGGATCGGCTACTGCAACATTACGAAATGCTGCACGAAGGTTTGTCCGGAAGAGATCCAAATTACGGACAATGGCATCATTCCGTTGAAGGAACGGGTCGTGGATGATTACTACGATCCGCTGGGATGGATTTGGCGGAGGAAGAAAAAGAAAGTGAAAAGTTAAAAGTGTTACATTGCTAAATGTGGTGCTTCCGTTGTAACGATGTAAGTTTTTTAACGAATCACGTGACGAAGTCATGCCAGAGCTAAAAACACTTTCGAAAAATGCGATACCCGGCGCGCTGGAGAAAGCGGAGCGCTACCGTTTGTTAAACGAGCCGGCCGAAGCAGAAAGCATCTGTCTGGATGTCGTGGCGGCGGATCCAGAAAACCAGCAGGCGCTAATTACCTTGCTGCTCGCCGTGACCGATCGTTTTAGCAAGACCTACGGTGTGAGCGACACCCAAGCGAAACAAATTCTAACGAAAATTAGAGGCGAATATGAGCACGCCTATTACCGGGGGATTTTGGCGGAGCGTCTGGCCAAAGCTCAACTCGCGCGCGGTGCACCCGGTTGCGGCCATCATGCCTACGAAGGATTCCGTGAAGCGATGTATTGGTTTGAAAAAGCGGAAGCGGTACGCCCTGCGGGAAATGACGATGCCTTACTGCGCTGGAATACTTGTGCCCGGATGATCGAGAGAAATCATCTGAGTGCCCGCGAAGAAGAACGAATTGAGCTACCACTGGAATAGCTAATCTCGGGTCTCGCAAGCCGGATGGCGTCATCCTGAGCCGCGAAGACAACGCCCGTCCGGCTCGGACCGAAGGATCTCACCCACGGTCATACCATCCATGAATTGTGTGATGCTTGACCGACTGTGAGATCCTCGCAGTGCTCGGGATGACAAATTGCGATGGCGAACCGGAATGCCGGAAAATGGCCGCGTTTTCCGCGGGCGAAGAAGATTAAGAGCTTATCCTGACGTGTCGGCTGCGTCCCCGCCGCTATTTGTGCGCGCAATGACTTCCACTTCGATCTTCGCGCCTTTTGGCAGGGCGGAAACTTGCACAGTAGAACGGGCTGGAGGCTCGCTGCTGAAATACGAACCGTAAATCTCGTTTACGATCTGGAAATTGCCGAGATCGGTTAGGAAGATTGTCGTTTTTAACACATTCCCCAAGTTCAGGCCCTCGGATTTCAAAACACCGCTGATATTGTCCAACACCCGGCGCGTCTGGGCAGCGATGTCGTCCGACACCATCTGGCCGCTCTTTGGGTCGAGAGGAATCTGGCCGCTACAGAAAAGGAAATCGCCGGAACGGATCGCCTGCGAATAGGGTCCGATAGCGGCAGGGGCATCGGAGGTAGAGATAATTTTCTTCATGGCGCGATGTTAGCTGCAGCATTTGTCATGTCGAGCGTGGGGAGCGCACGCATCTCGCGTGCTATGCCAGTCCGGCTCGGACTTTCGGCGCTTCGCCGAAACATTCTTTGTATGTTGGACTAGCGGTTGGCGAGGGCGCGTGCGCTGTCCAGAATGACAAATAGCGCAATGTCGTCGATAGTGAGAACGAAATGGTTGGTTGGATTTTAAAGAAAATTTTAGGCTCAAAGAACCAGCGCGAGATCAGGCGAATGATGCCGATCGTCCGCCAGATCAACGAGTTGGAGCAGGAATTCCAGAGCTTTTCTGACGATGAGCTACGGGGGATGACCGCGGCTTGGAAGGAAGACCTGGCGAAGCTGCCCACGCTGGAAGAGCAATGGAAAAGGCTGGACGAGATTTTGCCTGAAGCATTCGCGGTCGTAAAAAACGCGGCCCGCCGGCTAACGGAACGTGGCCATACTTTTACGGTCTGCGATCAGCCCATGAAATGGGAGATGGTGCATTTCGATGTCCAGCTCATCGGCGGGGTTGTTCTGCATCGTGGCAAGATTTCCGAAATGGCGACTGGCGAAGGCAAGACCCTGGTCGCGACCCTGCCGCTATATTTGAATGCGCTGACGGGGCGTGGGGCCCATTTGGTGACGGTGAACGACTATCTGGCGCGACGTGACGCCGAGTGGATGGGCCAGCTCTACACTTTTCTCGGTCTAACGGTCGGTTGTATTCAACATGACCAGGAGCCAAGCGTGCGCCGGCAGCAATATGCTTGCGATATTACCTACGGCACGAACTCGGAGTTCGGATTCGATTATCTGCGCGACAACGGAATGGCGACGACGCGCGAGCAGCAGGTTCAGCGCGGTTATAACTACGCCATCGTCGACGAAGTTGATTCGATTCTAATCGACGAAGCCCGCACGCCCTTGATCATCAGCGGTCCGGCAACGATCTCGACGCATCAATACGACAAATGGAAGCCGCTCATCGAGCAACTGGTTCGGAAGCAGACCATGCTCTGCAATCGCATCGCGACTGAAGCCAAAGAGGTATTCGATGCCGGCAATCTCGAGGAAGGCGGATTGCTGATGTTTAAGGTAAAGCTCGGGCAGCCGCGCAACAAACAGCTGTTGCGCATGATGGAAGATCCGGAAAAGCGCAAGGCGATCGACAAGGCCGAGCTGTCGTTTTATCAGGACACACGGAAGGACCAACTGTTTGCGTTGAAAGAAGAATTGTTCTTCACCATCGATGAAAAATCGCAGGAGGCCGACTTGTCCGAACAGGGGCGGTCGTTCATGAATCCGGACGATCCGAATGCATTTGTGCTGCCGGATTTGATCAGTGAGTTCACCGAAATCGACTTGGACCAGGCATTGAGCGGTGACGAGAAGGAAAAACAAAAAACGCAACGACAACAGCACTGCGATGCCCAGGCTGAGCGGATTCACAACATCTCACAACTGCTGCGCGCCTACTGTCTGTTTGAAAAGGACGTGCAGTATGTAGTCGAAGAAAACAAGGTTGTAATCGTTGATGAATATACCGGCCGCAAAATGCCAGGCCGCCGCTGGAGCGACGGATTGCATCAGGCAGTGGAGGCGAAGGAAGGGGTCCAGATCGATCGCGAAACGCAAACGCTCGCGACGATTACCATTCAGAATTACTTCCGTCTTTATCAAAAGCTGGCCGGGATGACCGGTACGGCCGAGACAGAAGCGAACGAGTTTCACGATATCTACAAACTGGATGTCGCGATGATTCCGACGAATCGGCCGGTGGCGCGGAAGGATTCGAACGATCGTATCTACAAAACGCGGCGAGAGAAATACAATGCCGTCATTAACGAGATTAAGGAATGTCACGCGAAAGCGCAGCCGGTCTTGGTAGGGACTGTCAGTGTGGAGGCTAGCGAGTTGCTTTCACGGATGCTCAAGCGCGAAAAGATTCCGCATAATGTGTTGAACGCGAAATTCCACATGCAGGAAGCCGAGATTGTGGCGCGTGCGGGCCAGGCCGGAACGGTCACAATCTCCACCAATATGGCGGGACGCGGCACTGATATTAAGCTGGGCCCGCGTGTGGCGGAGGAGGGCGGTCTTTATGTCATTGGCACTGAACGTCACGAATCACGCCGGATCGATCGACAGTTGCGCGGACGTTGTGCGCGACAGGGCGATCCCGGGGCTTCGCGTTTCTATGTGAGTTTTGAAGACGATCTCATGCGGAATTTCGGCGCGGCCGATCGAATGACGAAAATCATGGAGCGCTTTGGTTTGGAGGAAGGCCAGGAGCTGGAACACCCGTGGCTGAACAAGTCGGTGGAGACGGCGCAGAAACGAGTGGAGCAACGCAATTATCTTATTCGCAAACGCACGCTCGACATGGACGACGTCATGAATAACCAGCGCGAAGTCGTCTACGGTTATCGCAACGAGGTTATCGACAGCGAAGAACCGCGAACCTTGATTTACGAAGTGATCGATGAAGCCGTGCCGGCGAAAGTTCAGGAATACCTCGGCACCGGGAAGACGAGCGAGGACGCGAATTATTCCGGACTAATGCAATGGGTGAACACCACGTTCCCGCTCGGATTAAACAAGGAACGCGCGCAATTCGAGACCCGTGATCCGGAAGCGAACGCGCAATTCTTAATCGAGAAAATCAAGGACGCCTACCAGCGCAAATCCTCGCATGAAGAACCGACGGCGGTGAAAAGTCTGGAGCGCTATATCATCCTCAACGCCATCGATCGGCTGTGGCAGGAACATCTCTACGCCATGGACGCGTTGCGCGAAGGTGTCTATTTGCGCGCCTATGCGCAAAAGGATCCGCTGATCGAATACAAGGCCGAAGCTTACGACATGTTTGTCGAGCTGATGGCGAACATTAAGAACGAAGTGCTGCACAATCTTTTCCGCAGCACCTCGAACTTGCAGGCCTTCGAGAATTTCCTCGCGACATTGCCGCAATTCCTGCTGCGCGAAACAGCTCCGGGCGCGGGCCCGGACGGCGAACCGGGCGGCGGTGGCGCGAAACGGCCGGCTGGTGTGCGGACGAACGTGCCAACAACGTCAACACGGGCCTCGGAACCCGAAAACGGCGAATACGCGATTGATTTGCCGGTGCGGCGCGGTGGCCCAAAAGTCGGCCGCAACGAGCCCTGCCCGTGCGGAAGCGGCAAGAAATACAAAAACTGCTGCGGCCGCGTCGCGTAGTTTGCGCTTGCAAAGATTAGCCGGCGCGATTGCGTTCTTCTCCAATATGCGTCGCTTCGTTTTCCTGCTCACTATTGTCTTTGCGCTGAAATGCTCGGCGGAGGATTTGCCGATGTATCGGCCGGCGCTGATCGGTAAGTCGCCCGAGGCGATCATTAATCGGATCGATGAGAACTTGCTCCTAAAAGCGGGGCAAAAGAAAGGGCTGATCATGTTTTTCGCGCTCGTCGACAAGGACGGCACGGTCAAATTTAGCAGCACATATCGTGGTACGCCCGAGTCCAAGCTGCTTGAGCAGGAACTGCAGCGCGTGCTGACGAATGCGAAGATGATCCCGGCGATTCGCAATCATGAGCCTGTGGCTGTTTTCTATTATGCGACCGTTGTTTTCCAAGTCATTGATGAAAAGCCGCACCTGCGCATTTTCGCAAATCAGGAAGCGAGCGAATTAAGAACGGAAAACGATTTCGTGGGACCGCAACCGTGTCTCGGCGGAGACTCAAGATTCGACGGCTTGCATTATCCAACGGCGTTGCCTGTGCAGGTCAATGGCGCGGTTGAATTGTCGCTGAAAATTGATGCTGCCGGTAATCTTCAGGAAGAGAAAATGATGAAGGAGGATCCCCCGCTGCTGGGATTCGGAGATGCGGCCATGGCCGACTTCGCAAACGCCAAATTTATTCCAGCCTTTCGCAACGGTCAGCCAGTTGCGTGTCAGGTGGTGTTGCCGGTGTACTACGTAGCGCCAGAGTGACCCTTCCAACGCTCGACAGACGCGCCACGGTGAGTGGCGAAATGATTCGCGCAAGCTTTTTCCAGCGTGATCCAGTGACTTGTGCGCGCGAGCTTATTGGCTGCGAGCTGAATTGGGATCGCTGCGCCGGTATTATCGTTGAGACGGAAGCTTACCACTCGATCGGTGACGAAGCGTGCCACTGTTTTGTTCGTCCCAGTGCGCGCGCATTCGTGGAGCGGAATCGTCCGGGCGCAGCCTACATTTACTTTAACTATGGGGTGCACTGGATGTTGAATGTTTTGGTCAAGGGAAAGGAGAACGGGTTTGTTCTCATTCGCGCGCTCGAGCCGATGCGCGGAATTGCCCTAATGAGAAGGCGGCGCGGAGTTCATGATTTGCACCGGCTTTGTTCCGGTCCCGGAAAGCTAACCCAAGCGCTCGCAATCACCAGACGCCATCACGAAATGGATTTGTGCACAAACGACAGTCATTGCGTCCGCAAACTAGCTCGCTCTGTAGAGGTGATTGCCGATGAACGCATCGGAATCCAGCGCTCCGCTCATTTGCCGTGGCGATTTACCTTGCGCGACAGCGTACACGTCAGCCGAAAAGCTCGGTCATCTCGAGCGTAGTCGCCCGCCGCGCCCGTAGCTTTATGCGAAGGCGGGAGAGATCCCGCGGAAGTTACCTTTAAGCTTTCACATCGGGATCCCTCCACTTCGCTTCGCTCCGGTCGGGATGACATTGACCAAGCACGTGCTCTCGCCGATTTTCCGCGCGTGAGTTTGAGAAAGAAACAGCGCGTTCTGCTGGGCATGAGCGGCGGAGTCGATTCCAGCGTTGCTGGTTATTTGCTGCGCGAACAAGGCTACGAAGTCATTGGAGTGACGATGAAAGTGTGGCCGCAGGACTGTATTTCGCGAGCGGAGGACAAATGTTGCGGGCCCCAGGCGGTGGCAGATGCGCGTGGCGTTGCCCACGCGCTGGGTTTCCCGCACTACGTCGTCGACGAAGCCGATCAGTTTGAAGAACTCGTCATTAATTATTTCTCGAGCGAATACCAGGCGGGCAGGACGCCGAATCCGTGCGTGATGTGCAATGAGAAGTTGAAATTTGGAAATCTTTGGCAAAAAGCCGAGGCGCTGAGGTGCGATTACATCGCGACCGGGCATTACACGATTATTGAACATGCCGGGGTCAGCGACCCCGGCTACAACAAAGGCGCACGGTTGCGGAAGGGGATCGACCCACGGAAGGACCAGTCTTATTTCCTATTTAGTTTGCGGCAGGAACAACTGCAGCGTGCGTTGACGCCGCTTGGTCGTATGGCGAAATCTGAAATTCGTGCGATTGCACGGAAACTAGGCCTGAAGGTGGCAGACAAAGCCGATAGCCAGGAAATTTGTTTCGTGCCCGGACAGGATTACAAAGCGTTTCTGCGGTCGCATCTTGGCGAAAAGCAATTTCACCGCGGCGGGATTTACGATCTGGAAGGGAACTTCATCGCCGCGCATGAAGGAATTGAGATGTTTACCATCGGGCAACGAAAGGGTTTGCCGGGCGGCTCGCCGCAGCCGCGTTACGTCGTCGATCTCGATCCAGAAGCGAACCGCGTAATCGTCGGGAGTGCAGAAGATTTGTTAGTCGAAGAATTCGAAGTGGAGCGCGTAAACTGGATTTCTGGAATTGTAGCCAGGGTCGGTCACTCCGGCTCGCGGTCAGCGACCGCGGCTACAACGGACTCCGGCGCCGTCCTCACCAATCCCGGCTACAAGGATGAAATCGACGCTACGGTGAAAATCCGCTACAACCATCCGGGGACGCGCGCGACGGTGACGCCGCTGGACCAGCAGCGTGCGCGTGTTCGTCTGTGCCAGCCGCAAAGGGCGGTAACGCCGGGACAGGCTGCGGTCTTTTACGATGGTGATGTTGTTCTTGGCGGCGGCTGGATTTGCCGGCAAACGGCAATGATCCCAGCGTGAACGAGCAATTTGTCATCGCGTTCAGCACGTTTCCCGACGTGGAAACGGCCCGAAAAATCGCGCGCGAAATCGTGGACGGCGCACTTGTTGGCTGCGTCAACATCATACCGGCAGTTGAGTCGATCTACTATTGGAAAGAAAAAGTGGAAACGAGTGCCGAATCGCTTGCGATCTTCAAACTGACTGCGGCCCGTTATTCCGAATTCGAATCGCGTTTACGAGCGCTGCATCCGTACGATGTCCCCGAAATCGTCCGCCTGAACATCGCGGGAGGCTCAGCCGATTATCTTCGCTGGATTGACGAGAGTTGTTCGCGTTCGTTAACCCGGACCCAAGCGAAGGATTTCACCTAACGTCGCGGGATCACACAAGATAATTTGTGTAATGATGGGCGGTTGTGAGATCCCTCACCGTCTGCGCGGTCCGGGATGACACGCGCGATGTTAGCGGAGTATGGTTCGACACCGTGAAAGATGAAGGTTTTTCGACAGTCGCTCAGCTTGCGCCCTTACGCCGGCCGATGACGAAGATGGCGGCGCCGAGAGCATTGGCGATGATGGCAACGACGGCGATTTTTGTTCCGAAGATTAGCGGGTTGGGTACGTCGATAATCGGATAGACCGTGAAGAAAATGGCAAGCGATGAAACCCCACAGCCACAAACCGAAGCGATCCGCAGCCAGAGTGGTGCGCCCGACCGAACAGAGGAGGCGCCGAAAATCGGAATCGCAAACAACATAAAGTAGACGATACCGTAAAAAACATTGGCTGCGTTATCGATCAGTTGGAACGCTTCCTGAATCCCGGCGCCAATCTGGCTGGCGATGGCGATGACCAGCGTGATGATGCCGACAAAAACAATCGAGTTAATTGGCGTTTTGTATTTCGGATGCAACCGCGTGAACCAGACTGGTAGCAGGCGATCCCAGCCCGCGACCATGGGTAAGCGTGAAGTCCCCGTGAAATGAACACTCGTCGAGGAAATCGTTCGCACTGTCATCAGGATAATGCCCGTAGAGGCGATTGCGCCAGCGATGGGAAAGGAGCCTAACCCGAGGCGCAATGTCTGTGGCACAGGTCCAATCAAATCGATCGGGTTGTTTCCGACGAAGGCCAAGACGGAACTCGTCCCAAGAATAAAGGCCAATGCGATGATGGGAGAAGCGATGATGACTGATCGACCGATATCCCGCGCGGGTGAGCGTGTTTCGCCGGCGAGAATAGCGACATATTCGAATCCGCTTAACGCACCGATTGATAATTTCGTGAAGATGTTAAGGCAATAAAACATCGAAACCGCCGGAGCCGCGATCTGGAGTGGCCGATACTCTTTGAGATCGCCTCTGGCCAGAGCGATGAACGGCAGGGCGATGAGCGTGCCATAAACCAGGAGCATGACGAAGCCGCCGATATTATGAACCCATTTGCCCAGCGATAGACCTCGGATCGCCGTCCAACCAAGGCCGAATACGAGGGCGCCGCTAATGAGCGATACGCACCACTTATTGTTCGGCATCCAGGCAGCGTTTTCCCCGATGGCGTAGGAGATATTGGTGGTGACGAACATTCCCCCGAGCGCGATAACAGTGATGGAGAGAAGCCATACGTTCCACGCCACAATAAAGCCGGCAAATTCGTTAAACCCGATCTTGGCCCACTGATAAATACCACCCTCCAGCGGCATGAGACGATTCAAGTAAATCACGACCGCGGCCTGCGGAATGTAGAAAAGCAAAATCGCAAGCAACCAGAAGAAAAGATGCGATTGCCCGAGTTTTGCAGCGGCCCCAACCCAACTTGAGCCGACAACAAAAAGGATCTGCGTGAGAACAAGGTCGCGCAGACTAAGTTCCTTTTTGAGGGAAGCGGCACGGTCCTCGACTTTTTGTTCCGCGCGATCAAACTGGGTTGTCATCGTTAAACCGTCAAACCGCTGAAGTACGGCCGTCTTTAACGCTTTAACTCTTCAACGCTTTTGGCGGCGGCTCGGTGCGAAATTCTTTGTGCCGAATCTTGCCGCCGGCGTAGGCGATGTAGCCGCTCATCCCAAGAACAAGCGCGCCGAGTACAATAGTGGCGATTACGAGTGCTGAGGAAATTTTCGGCCACTTTGCTGGGAGGAGAATCCCCGCAGCACTTAATCCGGCCAGCGCGTAAAAGAAATAAATAAGTTGTTCGGCGCGATGTTGATGTTCATCTAGCCATGCATGCCCCGGATCATCTGTCATCGACAAAACGCGATCGTACCCTTGTTCGCCAAATTCATATACAGGCCAGGCCGACGCGGCGCTGATCAGTATCAGAACAAGGGTGGCGATCTGTGCCGGCCGACTGCGCAGAAAGAATCCGATGAGCAATCCGATCCAACCCATTGCCAATCCGTAAATGGGGAGGGGATTAAGGAGAACATGAACGTATTCCGGTTGCCGCTGGAGGGCCTGAAAAAGTGAGGTCATTCGTTAATGGGAAGGACGACGGCATTGCTCAGCCTGGCAAGTCGTTCCGGCACGTAACGCTTCCAGTCGTTGGCGCTGAAATGCCACCATTCGTTTCGCTGCCCATCAAAGCCGGCGTTCATCATCGCTCTCTGCAGAAGATAAAGATGAGAGCGGACCGAAGGATTGGCACCAGTGTAACGAAACATTGAGGCCGGTGTGAAATCGTCGAAATCTGTCGGCATGGAGAGTGCCTGTCCCCACTCGTCGACAATGGTTGCATCCACCGCCACGCCCCAGGAGTGGAGCGAACCGGAACCGTTCTGCGGATCGGCTACGTAATCATTGTTTGGTGCCAACTTCCACAGTTGTGCCTGCGTCCCGCGCGGACGATATGCATCCCAGATCTTCAAGCGGCAATTATAGCGTCGCAAGGTCCTCTCCGCTGCAATCAAACGCCGGGCCACTCCAGCCCGGACCATTGGCTGCATGCCGTAAGGATAAAGTGGGCTACGAGCAATGTTCTTTGAAGTCGCGTACCGTAGCTCGATCCGAATAGTGGGGGTAATATCGTGCAGGTTCACCCAACCAAGGTCATTCGACGACGACGCACTTCCAGCATCCGTGGGCGGCGCGCCGAGCAGGAGAATTGCAAGAACAATGGGCACGATCACGCGTGAATCAATTCCCAGCGGTCGCCGCCGGTGGTGCCGCATCGGTCTTGGCGATGCGTTGCAAGAGAAGTCGCGCAGTATTTTCCGGAACGTTGAAGCGGATTTCGAGATCGGCATGCTGGCGAGTGATTTCAGGCGGAGCGGTGAAGAGTGGGAGATCAGATTGCTCGAGGTGCAGCCACTGTGCTGGATTTTCATGAATGCTTTTAGCCAGATCGCTGGCCGCGTCTTCCGATGAAAGCCGTAGCAAAAGGCGCGCCTTAGCCGGTGTTTGAAGGGACACGCCCAAACCAAGTAATTGCGCGCGGTCCAGCAGTTCACGCGGAAAAATTGGGTGAAAGACACGAACCAACCCTGGCGGATCGCGTGAGATCAAACGCAATGTTGTTTCACGATCGAGTGCCTGAAACCGATCAAAAAACTCCCCGGTGATCTGAAGATCGGCGTCGAGTCCGAGACGAACCCGCACCAGCTCGTCGACGCCATCAGGCAAGCCCACCGCGAGCGTTTTCGGCCCAACGCGCGCGATGCTGAAGTCTGAACGCTGCCATACCGGGAGCCCGCTAATCGTTCGTTTTTCGAATTGCTTGTCTTCCGCAATTATTCGCACCACCGAAGCAATATTGTCGCGCGCTTCCACTAAAAGAAATTCTCGTGGGGGCGAATTTTCTGCAGTGGTCAATGCGCGGGTGACGCGACTGGTATCGGCAGGAATCCGCAACCGCGGCGTCTGGGAGGCGGCACCAATCAGTCCGGGCCAGGTTTGCAGCCAGAAATTTTCATTCCGCCATTTTTTGGGCAAATCATCGCGATCAAAACGTTCCGCGTTCAGGGAAAGAATGGCGTCAGTTTCGCGTGGCAGCCATTCGCGTTTGGGTGGGGATTGAAAAAAGAGCAGCAGGACAATTCCCAAAAGGATGAAGATAGAAAAAATGACGAAATAAAATTTTCGCAGCTCCTGTTTGTCGATCTGCGCGGAAAGGATGTTGAGTTGTTCCCTGTGTTGGTGGTGACGTTGGACCGACTGGCGGTGTCGGAGGACATCATGCAACAAGTAAGGAGCGTTCGGCGGCGCGATTCCGCGAGTCGCAAGGTGACGACCGATGTTGAGGTAGGCGGGATCTTTTCGCTCCTCGACAGTTTGGTGCTGGGCCTTTGCCTGCCGTAATGCCTCCTGCTGTGCACGCGCCTTATCGTTCAACCCACGGTCAGTCGCTTCGAATCCTTCGCGGACCCGGCCAATATTTCGCTCCGCCGCCGAAAGTTCGTCTTCCGCCACCGCGAGTCTTTGCGTGGCCAGGCGACAGGCTTCCGCGCTTCCTTCGCGCGCACGGACAATTTCGGCCCGCTCCTGTGGCAATCGCGTTCGTTTGCTGGCGAGGTCCGCTGTGCGCGCATCCAGGTCCGGTGGTGGCGGCGCCTGTGCTTGCAGAGCGGAGAGTTGCCTTAGCAATTCGCGGTCGGCCGAATCATTGGCCTGCAAGCGCGCCTCCACGCCCGCCAGTTCGCGCTCGCAAACAGCAGCGGCATGTTTCGCTTCGTCTCGACGTTGCAGGATCGGCTTTTTTTCTTGCTCCAACTTGGCGATGGCGTCCCTCTGCGCCCGCGCATTCTCCGCCCGTTCGGATTCGATCTTTTTGAGTGCGTCTTCGATTTGTGCAATCCGCAGGGCTACTTCCTTTTGTTCCTGCTCGAGCTTCTTGAGAGCGACGATTTCGTTCCGGACTTCTGGGAAACTGGCGGCCTGGGCGGTGCCTTCCCGCCCCAGATAAATCTCACTACGCTGCAACTGTCGTCTAACGTGTCGCAACGCAATGCGCGTGCGTTGCCGGCGCACTTTCAAGCCAAGCTCGCGCAAACCGGTGCGGATGAAACTCACGGACAAACGCTATCTGATATTGTAGCGGCGGTCTACGACCGTCGCACTCTCTGGATTTCGGCGGTCATAGACCGCCGCTACAGCATTCATTCCTCCTCGCTCAGTTTCGCCAGCACGCTGAAGTCTTCCAGCGTCGTGGTATCCCCGGTTACGGTTTTGCCACTGGCGATCTCCTTGAGCAACCGACGCATGATTTTTCCGCTGCGAGTCTTCGGCAACGCTTCCGCAAAACGCACTTCGTCAGGCTTGGCGATAGCGCCGATGTGCTCGCCCACGTGATCGCGGAGCTCCGTCTTTAATCCGGAGGATGGAGTTGCACTTCCCTTCAGGGTCACAAACGCGACCACGGCCTGCCCTTTCATTTCATCCGGGCGCCCAACCACCGCCGCCTCCGCCACGTACCCGTGGGCTACGAGCGCGCTTTCGATCTCGGAGGTTCCGAGCCGATGCCCGGCGACATTGAGCACATCGTCAATGCGGCCGACGATCCAAAAATAACCGTCCTCGTCACGTCGCGCGCCGTCCCCAGTCAAATAGCGGTCCGTGAATTCGCTCCAGTATTGTTTTCGATACCGCTCTTTGTCGCCGTAAATCGTCCGCAACATCGACGGCCATGGTTTCCGTATGATCAATTTCCCACCGACATTGGTCTCAACCTCTTCGCCGCGCTCGTCTACTACCGCGGCATCAACGCCAAAAAAAGGCAAAGTCGCGCTTCCAGGCTTCGTCGGGATCGCGCCGGGCAATGGAGTGATCAGGATGGAGCCGGTCTCCGTCTGCCACCAGGTGTCGACGACGGGACAATGTCCGCCGCCAATGGTTTTGGAATACCACATCCACGCTTCCGGGTTAATCGGCTCACCCACAGATCCAAGAAGTCGCAAGGAGGAGAGGTCATGCTTTTTCACCCAATCGTCGCCCCAGCGAATGAACGCCCGAATCGCGGTGGGAGCGGTATAAAGAACGGTGACGCGATAATCTTCAATGATCCGCCAAAATCGATCGGGCTCGGGCCAGTTCGGCGCGCCTTCATACATCAGAGTGGTAGCGCCCAGGCTGAGTGGCCCATAAACAACGTAACTGTGACCGGTGACCCAGCCGACATCCGCTGTGCACCAGAAAAGATCGTCGTCGCGAATATCGAAGACATATTTCGTCGTCGTATAAATCCCGAGCAAATACCCGCCAGTAGTATGAAGAATTCCTTTCGGCTTTCCCGTCGAGCCGCTGGTGTAAAGAATATAAAGAGGATGCTCGGAGCCGACTGGCACCGGTTCGCAATTGGCGTCGACGTATTCCAGCTCACGGTGCCACCAAACGTCCCGGCCTTCCTCCATGTGGATCTCATTGCCTGCTCGCCGGAAGACGATCACCCGTTTGACCGAGGTGCCACTGCAGAGAGCGTGATCAACGTTGTTTTTCAGGGGCACAATCGCGCCGCGGCGATAGCTGCCGTCGGCCGTAATCAGTGCAGTCGCTCCACTATCGGCGATGCGATCGCGAATGCTGTCGGCGCTAAAACCGCCAAAAACAACCGAATGCACTGCGCCGATGCGCGCGCACGCCAGCATCGCGATCGCCGCTTCCGGAATCGTCGGCAGATAAATGATGACCCGATCGCCTTTTCGAATTTTGTTTCGCTTCAGGACATTGGCGAATCGGCAAACTTCGCGATGTAATTGCTGGTAAGTGAGAGTGCGTTTCTCACCGGGCTCACCTTCCCAAATAATAGCCGCTTTGTTTCGTCGTGGGCCGGCAAGATGACGATCCAGGCAGTTTTCCGAGAGATTCAGTTGACCGCCCACAAACCATTTGGCAAACGGTGCCTTCCAATCGAGCACTTTCTTCCACGACTTGTGCCAAACGAGTTCCCTGGCTTCGCGTGCCCAAAATCTGTCGGGGCTGCGAATTGACTCGCGATACATCTTTCGGTAGTGCGCGAGCGATTTGATCCGTGCGTTTTTGGCGAACTCCCTGGAAGGCTTGAAGACGCGCTTCTCGATCAAGTGCGATTCGATGTTTTTTTCCATTCGAACTTCCTAATATCGCTGGCACACGCGCGGGGCAAGCGCGAGGGAAATGTGATCGTTAAAAAGTTAAAACGTTAAAATTGGCGAGGCCGTTTTAACATTTAACGTTGTCGCCGCCTGCTTGCGTGTGAAATCATTCCGCATGAGCGATCACGTTTACAAAAAAATCGAGCTGATTGGTTCGTCGCCGAAATCGATTGAGGCTGCGGTGGAAAATGCTTTGGCGCGCGCAAAGAAAACCATCCGCAACATGCGCTGGTTAGAGGTGACGGAAACGCGGGGTCACATCCAGGACGGGAAGATCGATCACTGGCAGGTCGCGGTGAAAGTAGGCTTTACCTTGGAGGAGTAGATTAGTCATCCCGAGCGAAGTCGAGAGATCCCGTGGCGTTACCTTAAAGATTTCATCACGGGATCCCTCGACTTCGCTGCGCTACGCTCGGGATGACGGGAGAAAGCTATTCTTCTTCCTGCACGATCTCGTAAACTTTCGTTGCGCCGTACAGGAGCAGCGCCGGCTTGAGCGCAAACATCAGTAAACGGACTACGCCGCCAAACAATCGCCCAATTGGCAGTCGGTTCAGGATCATACCGGCAACGAGCGCGATGAGAAGCGACTGTCCCGGCTTTTCGCGCACAAATTCTTCCGCCTGGCTCACCACCTCGGAAAATTGGTCCTGTGCGTAACGTACGCCGCGCAGTGCGATATCAGTGTTTTCGTCCATAACTTTGTTTCGGCTCTCAGAGCCGCTTTGCGTGTTCTCATCCCGCTAGCGCAACGTCAGCCAGATGCTGTTGGCTCCGCTAGCCGGCGGAAAATCGCGCGGCCTGGGTTCACCATGAAACGTGCCGGCTCGCCGCGATGCTTTCAAGCAAAACCGTGCCATTACTTCCAGGGCTCGCTCGTTCAGCGTCGCGCAGTTGGTCGAAAGTAGTATGCGCGCGTCGCGACCGGCCACTTCCAGCGCCTCTCCGAGTAGGGATTCGAAATTCGACTGGACCTTGAACGTCTTTCCGCGATGTGATCGCGAGAAGGTTGGTGGGTCCAGCACGATCAAATCGAACTTCTCGCCTTTTCGCGCCAGCCTCGGAAGGACCTCAAAAACATCGTCGGCAATAAATTGGTGTCCGGTCGCGGGTAAATTATTGAGTGCAAAGTTTTGGCGTCCGCGCTCGAGCGACTTCTGGGAGAGGTCCACGCTCACCGTCTTTGCACCCGCGATTGCCGCAGCAACAGAAAATGAACAGGTGTAGGCGAAACAATTTAGCATCCGTTCGGCTGTCGCTTTCCGAACAAAGCTTCGATTTTCGCGTTGATCGACGAACAAGCCCACGGAGTAGCCACCACTGAAATCGATCTCGTAGCCCAGGCCACGTTCCATTACGATTGTGCGCGAGCTGCTGTTGGAGTCGCCCAGAACGAGTTTTGGCGCTTCCCGCTCTGCATTCCGCTTCGGCAGAAAACGCTCGAAAATTCGTTGAGTATTAAAGTCCATCGCTTCCGCCCATAAAAAAAACTCTGTCGTCAATTGTTCGCGTCCCGCCTGATCCTTAAAGGAAACCAGAATATCCTGACCGAAGCGTTCCACCCAGCC
>JBKPMO010000132.1:0-30671 GCA_046732175.1 Verrucomicrobiota bacterium | reverse complement strand
CGACACTGAGCACCTGCAAGATGACGGTCGGTTGGACGATACCGGTTGCGCGCAGGGCCGACCCGAGCGCCACCAACGGAAATTGCAGCAGCAGCGCGGGAAGGAACCAAAGCATGTACGATTTCGCCAGCCGGGCCGTCTCGGCATCGGCGCTGAGCGAATTGCAATACCGATTCATGAGCACGAATCCGCAGAGACCGAGCGCGATCGCCACTAAGATCGACATGATGAAAGATTGATTGAAGACGAGCTCGCCGCGTGGCTGATCTTTTTGTCCGGCGGCGTGCGAAATGAGCGCGGTCGTTCCCACGCCAAGCATTTGAGTCAACGCCAGCACGATCATGGTCAGATTTCCGGCCACGCCCACGGCGGCAATCGCTTCCTTACCGAGACTGCCGACCCAATAAAGATCGGCCAGCAAATAAAGCGTCTGCACAAACATGCTCACGGCCATAAACGCCGACATGTGCAGCAAATGTTTCGTGACTGAGCCCTGGGTGAGATCCTTCATTATTCGCCCCCTGATTGCATCTCTGTTACCGTGCATTCATGAGCGTGCAAGTTTATGGATGTAATCACCTCGCGATCGAAGTCGATAACGTCGAGGCAGCAGTAAAGTTTTATAAAGATGTATTCAATCTGCAGAAAATGGATGGCGGCGAGGGCGACGCCTTCTTGAAACTGGGTGAACACCAGTTTCTCGCGATCTTCCAAGTCGATCAGGTAAAGCGGGACCGGGTTCGCCATTTCGGATTAATTGTGCGTGATGAGAAACAGCTGAATGAGGTGCGCAAGAAGGTGAAGGAGAAGTATGGTTTGAAACTGGAACCGCCGTTCCGATGCGACTTTCGCGATCCCTGGGGCAATCGAATCCAGGTGGTGGATTTGCACGATGAATCGTTGATCTGGCTTTTGCCCTACGCCGAGGTGCAAAAAGTCGGAATCAAGTTTTAACCATTATACTTGCGTTCGAAGAGAAAATCGCGAATAGTGGCGCTTCTGGAATCAGGCCCGCTTCTTCCTTGGGCAGGCTACAGTTTAACTCACTCGATATATGAACTTCCTCGCAACGACAGCTCCCCCGAAAGCCCGGGGACCGATTATCAAACGGCTACTAATCAGGTGCCCTTCGACGGCGAAACTCACGCCGAGTGGGCAGACAATCAGGGAAGATTTGTGGGTCAAAGCCAAGATCAAAACGAGCAAATTCAATTGCCCGCACTGCGGCCAATCTCATACCTGGTCAAAGAAAGATGTAGTGCTTGCTCGATAAGTCCGAGCTTCCACTTGTAGCCGGTGTCGGGTGATGCCTAACCGGCTCGCGTCCGGGATCACCAGTCCCCGCAAAAGGCGATTGTCCAAATAACTAACGACTCTAAGGAGCGACGAGGAGCGACGCCAATCTTAATCCCGTCCCCAAATCATGGCCACGGAAGTAGTCAGGCTTCCACCCATGTTGAAGGTTAAGAAACGTTTTGCGCCTTCGATCTGTCGTTTGCCCGCTTGACTGGTCAGCTGCTGATAGGCTTCAACGACCTGGCGCACGCCGGTCGCTCCAACCGGATGACCATCGCCAATTAGTCCGCCGCCGGCATTGACCGGAATTTCCCAGCCGACTTTACCTTTGATGTGCTCACCCCGAACTTGCGGAAGCGTGGTCGCTCCACTCTTCGCTAACTCAGCGCCTTTGCCTCTCTCCGCCAGGCCGAGAATCTCGTAGGTAACAATTTCGGTGATGGAGAAACAATCGTGCACCTCCACACCGTGCATGTCACGCGGCGTGAGGCTGGCCATGCCAAATGCTTTCTCCGCCGCTTTCCGCGCAGTGGAAAATGTGGGCGCATCTTTCTTTTCTAACGCGAGATAATCGGTGGTGTGACCGAACCCGAGCAGGCGCGGCAAGGTGGATTTGTCGCGGCCGATGCGATCCAGGTATTTGCCGGAAACCAACACCAGCGAAGCCGCCCCATCAGTGATCTGGGAACAATCCGACACCTTCAATGGCGGTGCGACGCTCGGATTTTTGTCCGAGACCTGCGAAGCGCAATCGTAGGTGAGATCGGCCTCGCGCATTTGCGCCAACGGATTCAGCCGGGCGTGGGCGTAGTTTTTGTAGGCCACCCACGCCATGTCCTGCTCGGATGCGCCATACTTATCGATGTAAATCTGCGCGATGCGGCCAAACAATTTCGGGAACATGAAATCGCCGTACTCCGGTTTCTCAATGTGATAGTCAGCGGCCGCACCGAGAACATCCGAGCCGTCGAGGGACGACATTGTCTTTTGCTGCTCTGCGCCAACCACGAGGACAGAATCGTAAAAACCGCCCATGATCCACTGCGCGCCGAGCAGGACCGAAAGCGCTCCGGATGCGCAAGCCGCCTCGGTATGCATGGTCGGGACGCCATGCAATTTTGGATCGATTTCCGGAATAAACGCGCCGAGATGCAGTTGCTTGGTGAATTGCCCGGCATTGAAATTTCCAACTGCGGCGGCCTGAATTTCCGCCGGATCCGTTTTCGCATCGTCGAGAGCTTTTTTGCCGGCTTCGGTGATGAGATTCCGGATCGTTTTCCCTTCCTTCTTCATGTTGCGCTTAAAGTCGGTGCGCCCGCCGCCGAGAATGTAAACAGGTTCCATAGGTAACGTTGAGAGTTGAAATTTTCGATCTTCTCACCCTCCGCTCTGCCCGCTCGCAAGGGAAAAAGAGGAAGAGCGAGAAATCGCTTCCTTAATCTAACCAATCTTCAGGCTCTGTCATCCGTTCGGGGCAATGCAGGAGCGGTTCGAAATGGATTTTTTCCGGGACACTAGGGTCTCTCCCCAATCAGCTGCCGAAAGCGCTGATACCGGTAATATCGCGACCAATCGCCAGCGTGTGGATATCGTGGGTGCCTTCGTAGGTCGAGACAGCCTCAAGATTCATAAGATGCCGGACCACGGAATAGCGATCGGTAATGCCGACGGCGCCAAGTAAATCACGAGCTTTACGGGCGCATTCCAATGCCATCCAGACGTTGTTGCGTTTTGCCAGCGAAATTTGCTCGGGACGGACCGGGCCCGCTTCCATCATTCGGGTGAGGCGCAAAGCAAGCAATTGAGCCTTGGTAATTTCCTGCACCATCCAGACCAGCTTTTCCTGCACCAATTGGAAACCGGCGATCGGACGATCGAATTGTTCGCGCGACTTGGCGTAGGCCAGTGCTGTTTCATAGCAATCGATCGCCGCGCCGATCACACCCCAGGCGATACCAACGCGGGCCTGCGAAAGACAGGACAGGGCCGCCCGCAAACCCGAAGCATTTGGCAGGCGATTCGCCGCTGGGATGCGACAATTCTCGAACCAGCATTCCGATGTGCGCGACATCCGGAGACTGAACTTGCCTTCGATGTCATTTGCCCGAAACCCCGGCGCGTCCTTTTCCACCACGAATCCTCCAACCTTACCTTGGTCGTCCTTCGCCCAGACCACTTTGACATCAGCGATAGAGGCGTTTCCGATCCAGCATTTGCTGCCATTTAAGATATAGTGATCGCCCTCCAGCCGGGCACGAGTTTCCATTCCGCCCGGGTCAGAGCCGTGTCGATGTTCGGTTAAGGCGAAACACCCCACGTGCGTGCCGGTTACCAGTCCTGGAAGCCAGCGTTCCTGTTGTTCCGGCGTTCCGAAGGCGTGAATGGCATATACAATAAGAGGGCCCTGGACCGACGCGAGGGAACGCAGGCCGGAATCAGCTCGTTCCAGCTCCTGCATGATGAGGCCGTAGCCGGTAAAGCTCACGCCGGCGCAACCGTGCTCCTTTAATTGCGGAGCATAGAAACCGAGCGCGCCCATCCGTGGAATGAGGTGCTCGGGGAATTTACCAGCCCGATGGCAGGGCACGACCTCCTGCATTACTTCCTCCCGCACGAAGCGCCGTGCCCGATCGCGGATTGCGCGCTCCTTATCGGTGAGAAGTTCTTCGATACCGTAGTAATCCAACGAGGTCGTCGTCATGCGAGGTCGAGATCGACAAATAGAGGTTATCTCAGTGTCACCAACTTGTGGACGTTATTGCTTCGCATTTTCCGATATGGCTCCGGCGGCGAGTTTCCGGAAGCTCGAATCGTTTCGGATCGGATCGAACATCGGATCGAGGCCCAGCAGCGCAGAGGTGAGCGGCGCGTTCGAAGCCAGCGGGCTACCGCCGGGTATTGAGAGCAGTTTTTGCAAAGCGGGAATAGCACGCTTGGGCTCCCCGGTCTGCGACGCCACCCGAGCGAGGATCTCGATTGGCATGGGACCGAACATGGCATCCTTCTCCAACGGCATCGCAACCATCGCCCGTTCGGCCAGAGTCAATGCCACCGCTTTGTCGCCGAGACCGGCATTGATGAGAGCGAGATCTCCAATAATAACAAAATTTTCCGGCTGTTCCTTGAGAAAAGACTCCAGTTCGGTGCGCGCTTGTTTCCATGTTTCTTGTGCTGGATCGCGCTCACCGGCAATTTCCTGGGCCCAGCCTAACCAAAAACGCAGTTCGCCATTTAAATAACCCAACGCCGGGTCTGGCTTGGTTAGTATTTCCTTCAGTTTGGGAATAATAGGCGCAGGCTGGCGCTCCAGGATCGCTTGATAAACTTGTGTTTCGAAAGCACCTGAGTTGGCGACGGGCGGATGCAACGGAGCGAGAAGCGCCGATGCGCGCGGCAGGTCGCCTTGCGCCTGTGCGTAAGCCGCCTTTTGCACGAGAATATCCAGATCGTCGGGGATGATATCCAGAATCTGATCAAGTTTTCGGAGTGCTTCAGGAAATTGCCGGCGTGCTCCATAGCTTTGTGCATGCTGGGTGAGCAAGCTCACATTGCGCGGGTCGAGCCGCTCGGCCTCATTGAAATAGATTTCGCTCTGGTCCCACTGGCCGCGCCTGCGGGTGACATAAGCAAGTAACTCCGGAATTCGGCTGCTATTGGGCAGGTATTGACGTGCTTTCTCAAAGTACAGCACGGCCGTGTCGTAATCTTTTAGACAGGCGTAGTGATAATAACCCTTAGCTAAGATGGCCTCGCCGAGATTGGGACGAAGAGTGAGCGCAGTCTCGGCCGCCTTCTGTGCTTCTTCGCGAAGAGCGTCCGTTGGTTGAAGAGTCAATTGGAGATAGCCGCGCGAATTAACATATGCCAGAAGCGCCCAAGCAGGAGCAAACTGCGGATCCAGTCGAACCGCTTCTCTGAGATATTTCTGCGCGCCAAGGGAATTGGCAGGCGTTGTCGCCGTCTTCAGGTTATAAGCCAGGCCACGGAGATAGGCATCGTAGGCTTCTACGTTGTCCGTTGGCTTGGCCGCAATAATCTGCTCTTCCTGGCCGGTGAGCTTCGCGCGCAAGTGGTCGGCAATAGTCCGAGCCACGTCACTTTCGACTGAGAAGATATCGGTCAGTTTGCGATCAAAAGTCTCGGCCCAAACATGACCATCAGTGGCTGCTTTGATCAGCTGGACGTTGACGCGTACGACGTCGCCATTTTTTTGCACGCTCCCCTCCAGAATGTGGGCAACTCCGAGTTGCCTGGCAATCTGAGGCAAGTTTTCCGGGGCGCTCTTATACTGCTGCGTCGATGTGCGCGAGATCACCTTCAGATCCGCGATCTTGGATAAAAGCGTCAGGATCTCGTCCTGAATGCCATCCGCGAAATAGGCATTCGCTTTATCCTCGCTCATGTTCTGGAAAGGTAAGACTGCGATGCTTTTTTCCGGCACAGCCAGCGCGGATCGCGTGCGATAACGGTAAAACATTATAATCCCGGCGACGATTACCACGAAGGCGAACAACGCGATTGTCATCGCCGCCCAGCGCCTTCGCGCGCTCTGCTTTTGGAGCTGAAACTTGGTTGGCAGCCGCGAATTGCCGATCTGATCTCCCTGAAGATTCACGACGGCGACACGCGCGCCATGTTTCACCTGACAGGAACCAAGATCATGCAGGAGCGGCTGCCAACGGTCGTGTTCTCCGAGATCTTCGGCCACGCGTTTAGAGAGAAGAATGTGCCCGGCATCCCCGCAATCCATTACGCGTTGCGCGACGTTGATGCCTGCACCCGCGACATTGGCGCGACCGGTGACATCGACAACACCGCTAACTGGCCCACTATGAATCCCCATCCGAAGTTGCAGATGCGGATGGTCCTTAAGCGCACGGCCAATCTCCACGGCACACTGCGCGGGTGCTTCCGGACTCGTGTAAAAGACCAGCGCCATGCCGTCGCCAGTCGGGATTTTAAGCAAACGGCTTGCGGCTTCGGCCCGTTGAACTTGTTCGGATGCCAGAACAACCTGGTTTAGTTCTTCAACTCTTGCGTGCTGGTCGTTAATCGAAAGCTTGGAGTAACCGACAATGTCGATAAACAAGACATGGGCAATCTCGAGCTGAATTTCCTTTTTAACCTCAGCGGCCATCTCGCAAGCGATAATTCAATTTCGGTGCCATTGCTGTCGAGAGCAAAGCGGGTGTCTAAATTCACCAAACAAAGTGAGTTCTATCAATTCCTGCCTTGCACATTGAACGTGGGGCGTTTTCATCCGAAATAGCAACCCGGCCATGGCCCGACTGCACGAATATCAAGGTAAAGCCATTCTCGCGGCGAATGGATTTAACATTCCGCGTGGACGCGCCGTCTCCAGCGCTGACGACGCGGTCACTGCGTTTAAGGAACTCGCCGACGGAAGAAAAAACAGCGACGTCGTGATCAAGATCCAAGCTTGGACGACTGGACGGGCCGGAATTGGCGGTGTCGCTTTTGCCAAAAGACCAGCGGATGCTCGTGGTCACGCAGCGCGTATGCTCGACATGAAAGTTGGTCAATTCCCAGTCGACACCGTCTTGGTCGAAGAAAAGATCGATATTGAACGGGAGTTTTTTCTTTCCTTTGCCATAGATGATGCCGCCCGCACTCCGATTATCATTTTCGCCAGCGGCGGCGGGACTGGAATAGAAGAGCGCGCTGCTTCGACGCGACGTATTCCATGCGATGTTCAACGCGGCCCGGACGAATCTGCCATAGCGGACGCGACGACCAGATTGGGACTGTCCGCGACGTCCGCTGCGCAACTCGGCGACTCTATCCGAAAATTATTTTTGGCGGCGCGCACAGTGGAAGCGCGATCGCTCGAAATCAATCCGTTGGTCCTAACGAAAGATGGTCAATTCGTTGCCGCAGATTGCCGGATCACGATTGATGATTACGCGGTCGCGCGACATCCGGAACTGAAAATCGAGATCGCGCGCGAATTTGATCATCCGCCGACTCCCCTCGAGCGCGTGGCCTATGCGGTCGAACAAAATGATCATCGCGGCACCTTCTACTTCGCGCAGCTGGCAACGGCCGCCGGAAAGGATTCCAAAGGTCTGGTTGGTTTTCACGGTGCCGGCGGCGGCGGCTCGATGATGTCGATGGACGCGATCGTGAACGCCGGCTTCACCATTGCGAATTTCACCGACACCAGCGGCAATCCGTCTGCCTCCAAGGTCTATCGCGCCAGTCGAATCATCTTGGCGCAACCAGATTTGGTCGGATATTTCGGCTCCGGTTCCGGTGTTGCCAGTCAGGAACAATATTGGTCGGCCTACGGACTGGCGAAGGCGTTTTGGGAACTCGATTTAAATATTCCTGCGGTGATTCGTTTGGGCGGCAATACCGAAGATCGGGCGGTAGATATTTTGCAACGCATGGCGAAGCTCCTCGGCACATCGATTGAGGGCTATCGCAAGACAGACGCGCCCGCCACCATCGCAGCACGTTTTGCTAACCTTGTCGCCGCCGGAAAAGGAACAAAATGGAAACCGCGGACACCGCGCAAGCCAAACGTTGTGAACGATTCCTCCATCACAACGATTTCGGTAAAAGGTGGCCGCGTCTTGATCGACAACTCTAACTGGCCGCAAATCCGCCGCCCGATTGAAACTCACTCCGGTGGGTTGATCGTTGATCGGGCGGGAGTACCGGCGGCGTCATTACCAAACGACGAATTCGCGACCAAAGATTCGGAATTGCTCGCGTGCGATGTTGAATGCCGCCTCGCCGGAGTCCACGGCTTCTATTTGGAACTCGATATTGCTGGACTGGACGAATTGATTGGAGGTGCGCGCTAGATGCGAGTTATCTTCGCCCTGCTTACCTGCCTGTTCTGGATTGCGTTGAGTCAGTCGCGACAGACGATGGCTGCTCAGGGGCATGAGCATCCCGTGCCGGAAAAACTCGGCACCGTAAAATTCCGCGTCTCATGTTCCGCCGATGTGCAGCAAGAGTTTGAACGGGCTGTCGCGCTTTTGCATTCGTTTGCCTATTCCGAAGCGGAGAAAGCTTTTCGCGCGGTATTAGCCAAAGATCCCAATTGCGCGATGGCACACTGGGGCGTGGCCATGACTTACTTCCATCAGCTTTGGGAGCCTTACATTGCCACAACAGATCTGGCACGTGGCGGTGTCGAAATCGATCAGGCAAAACGTCTCGGCGGTTCCGAACGCGAGCGAGGATTCATCGACGCCGTGGATATCATCTATGCCAAAGCGGAGTCGGTGCCGTATGCAGAGCGCGCTAAAGCTTACACCCAAGCCATGGGCAAACTCGCTCAACGCAATCCCGACGATACTGAGTGTCAGGTCTTTTACGCCCTCGCGCTAATCGGGACGGCCTCGCCTACAGACAAAACTCATGCTAACGAAAAAAAGGCTGCTGCTTTACTTGAGCCCTTATTCAAAAAGCATCCGCAACATCCGGGTATCCCACATTATTTAATTCATGCGTGCGACAATTCTGAAATGGCCAGCCGCGGTCTCGCTGCGGCGGAAGCGTATTCGAAAATTGCTCCGTCAGCCCCCCATGCTTTGCACATGCCTTCGCACATTTTTACCCGACTAGGAATGTGGGAGGAATCTATTGCTTCAAACGCGGCCGCGAGAAAAGCTGCGCACGTCCAAGACGACGTGGGCGAGGAATTGCACGCGATGGACTATCTCACCTACGCTTATCTGCAGTTGGGCCGCGACGCAGAAGCAGCTCGAGTGCTTGAAGATTTGCGCGCGATGTCGGACTTGCGTGCCAGTGAGTTTAAGATTGGCTACGCCGCGAGCGCGATGCCGGTGCGCTACGCGGTCGAGCGCCGGAAATGGCCGGAGGCTGCGCAACTTGCGCCCATCGCTGGAGCGCAACCGCATGTTTCCGCTGTCACAATGTGGGCGCGGGCGATTGGATTGGCGCGCAGCGGCAATCCGGTGGCGGCACGTCGGGAGCTCGAGCAATTGGAAGCAGCTCTCAAGAAATTGCGGGGAAACGGCGAGGATTACTGGGCGACCCAAGTTCATGTGCAGTCGAACGAGGCGCTTGCATGGATTGCATACGCCGAAGACAAAAAGGATGAGGCGCTCAGGCTCATGCGCGCAGCCGCGGACGAGGAAGACGCGGTCGAGAAACGTCCAGTTACGCCGGGCGCGATAGTTCCGGCACGCGAGCAACTTGGCGACATGCTCTTGGAATCCAACCGCGCGCAGGAAGCACTTAACGAATTCGGAAAGGCCCTGACAACGGCGCCGCAACGCCGTGGCGCATTGACAGGTCAGGCGCGTGCCCGCCAGATACTTGCCGCTGAAAAAAGCTAACAAGTGAAGGGGTTGCGATGGCAATTTTGATTGACGAGAAAAAGCGGGTGCTCGTGCAGGGCGTCACCGGTCGCGAAGGGCGAGCGCGCACGAAGCTGATGCGCGAATACGGAACAAACGTTGTCGCGGGCGTAACACCCGGTAAGGCGGGGCAGACTGTTCTCGGCGTGCCGGTGTTCGATACGCCACAAGAAGCGGTGAAAGCTTTGGGCAAGATTGATATTTCAGTGCTTTTCGTGCCGGCGGCGGGGGTGAAGGAGGCCGCTATCTCTGCGATCGATGCGGGAATCAAACTTACTGTCCTCGTTCCTGATCGCGTGCCGGTGTGGGATGCGATGGAAATCGCAGGTGCAGCGAAGGCAAATGGCGCAACGTTCTTGGGTCCGAATACCCTAGGCGTTTTGAGTCCTGGCAAAGGTGTAGTCGGAATGATCGGTGGGCGCGCCGAAAGTGCGCGGCAATGGTTCAAGCCCGGCATCCCGAAAGGCGTTGGTGTGATCAGTCGATCCGGAGGAATGGCGTCAAGCACCGGCTACTATTTAGGACAAGCCGGTGTCCGCATTTCAACCATCGCGCATATCGGTGGCGATGCAGTGCTCGGCATTCGCATTCCTGATGCCGCGCTCATGTTCGAAGGGGACCCGCTGACGGAAGCGATCGTCATCTTTGGTGAAATTGGTTCGTCGCAGGAAGAAGAATTGGCACAGTTAATCCGCCACAGAAAAGTAACAAAGCCAGTCATCGCGTACATCGGCGGCAAGGCGGCGCGCGAAGGAACGCGATTCAGTCACGCCGGCGCGATCATTGAAGGCGGACGAGGCACGCACGCCGGAAAAGTGAAAGCGTTGCGCGAAGCGGGCGCGACCGTAGTCGATGCATTTGGTGAATTGCCGGGAGCGGTTGTTGAGATCTTGAAACGAATGAAAGGTCAAAGTTTGATGAGCGAGACTGACAAGAACGCAGTGTGGAATACCGCGGTCACCCGCGTCCAACCCAATCGAGTCGCGGTTCGCGGATACGACATCGCGGAGCTGATGGGTCGCGTCTCATTTGGGGCGGCCGTCTATCTAATTTTGACGAGCGAGCTGCCTTCACCCGCCATCGCGCGGTTGATGGATGCGATTCTCGTTTCATCCATCGATCACGGCGCGACACCTCCGAGCGCATTGGCTGCGCGGACTACTGCTTCAACCGGCGCATCGCTTAGTGCAGCCGTCGCAGCTGGCATCATGTCGATCAACCGTCATCACGGCGGAGCAATCGAAGATTGCGCGCGCCAGCTCAAAGCCATCGCCGATCGCGCTACACGCGAATCAATTTCAATTGAGGAAGCAGCAACGCATACGCTTGCGAGCATGCGGGAAAGCGGGGAACGGATGGCGGGATTCGGGCACCGTGTTCACACTAAGGACCCGCGCACTGTGCGATTGTTTGAGCTAGCGCGCGAAGCTGGGGTGGATGGCGTGTACATGAAGGCGGCTCGCGCGGTTGAAAAATCGTTCGCCGATGCCAAGAAAGCCCTGCCAATCAACGTCGATGGTGCCATCGGAGCGATCCTGGCCGACCTGGGAATGAATCCCGCAGCATTCAATGGCATTTTCATGATTGCGCGGACGCCGGGATTGATTGCACACGTGATCGAAGAACAAACGCGCGAAAAGCCAATGCGCCGCATCGATCCGGTGAATCACGGATATGACGGACCTCCAGCTCGATCTCTAACCACGAATTGACATTTCACAACCTCAAAAATATCGGCGGAAATGAAAAAGACGCGCTACCTCGACCACGTTGACCTGCGCGTAAGCAATCTGAAGCGCGCGCACAAGTTTTATGGCAAGCTCCTGCCAGCGCTCGGTTTTATTCGCGATCGCTCAAGCGGACGGTGGGGAATCTTCTATGCGGCTGGCGGAGACAAGCCGGAAGCGTTTTTCGGCTTCACGCAAGATCGACGTCATCAACCCAACGGAACGCGACTCGCTTTTTGGGCTGAGACCCGTGAAGAAGTGGATCGGCTCGCCCAACTCGTGCGCAAGATCGGCGGGAGGTGCCTGGAAGGCCCGGAGGTCTGCCGCGCCTACAGCCGCGGCTATTATGCTTTCTTTTTTGAAGACCCAGACGGAAACAAACTGGAGATTTGTTGCCGGGAAAGCCCGATTATTCCAATTTAGACGGCCTGCATCCGCCTGGCCTTCGTCATCTTCTTTGTTTCCCTCTGTTTGATTGCTCAGTCTTTGACCGGATGCCGACAACCTGCATCGTTCTTCTTCGAACCGTACCTCTCGGAGCGCACAAACATGGTGCGAGTGATTGCGGACACTTGTCGAGCAATTGGTTTTTTGCGACGATTGCTGTCTTAAGATGACAGCAACTGAACACACAAATTATGGCGTGAATGAAATCGCGAAACTTTTTCCCAGCTTGATGAAGATCAAACAGAAGTCATTGCGCGAGAAAGTCGCGGCCGTTTGGAATGAAGCGATCGCGACCGGTTGTGGCGGGAAAGGCTGGACTTTTGCCGAACTGCGCGCGGTCAAGTTCACTCTCCTGGCCGGAGACATCGATATGAGGTTCGTCGAGCACTTGAATTCCTGCGCGCGGCAATGCATCGCCATTGCGGACGTGCTGAAGAAATCGTTTCGCTGTCGTATTCCCATTCAGCGCGATTATCTCATCGCCGGCGCGTTGCTGGCTGACGTCGGCAAGCCGCTCGAGTACGACAAGGACGCGTCCGGAAAAGTGATTCAGGGAAAATTCGGCCAACAACTTCGACATCCGTTCAGCGGCGTCGCGCTCGCCTACAAGCATGGCATTCCTGCGGAAGTCATGCATATGATTGCCACTCACAGTCACGAGGGCGACAAGGTGGAACGCTCGATCGAATCGATCATTTTTCATCACGCAGATTTCGTAGATTTCGATATTGCGAAGTTCTTGGGGAAGCGCGCGGCCAAGAAGTAGCGCGGCGGATTTTTACCCACGAATCACACCAATCACGCTAAAGAAATCGCAAGCGCGGTTAGTCTCCTAAGCAGACGTTGGCTCTTTCGAGCTGTAGCCGGGATTGTTGATCCCGAATCCGAGCCGGACAGGCACACGGCATCATCGATGCCGGCTACAGGACTGGACGGACGTACACACGCTGGATACGTTATCGAAGGTTCATATGGGTCTTACGCTTGTTGAAAAGATCGCGGCGCGACACGCTGATGGACTGGCACCCGGAGCGATGGTTCGCGCGGGGGATTTTGTTTCGATTCGGCCGCGTCATGTCATGACGCATGACAACACCGGCGCGGTGATTCCCAAGTTCCAGCAAATTGGCGCGACGAAAATCGCGGACCCTGCGCAACCGGTATTCGCGATCGATCACGACATTCAAAACGTCACGCCGAAAAATTTGGAGAAGTATGCCAAAATCGAAGCGTTCGCGCAGGAACACGGAATCGATTTTTACCCGGCAGGCACCGGCATTTCGCATCAAGTGATGGTGGAACAGGGCTATGTGGTGCCAGGCGCTCTCGTGGTGGCGAGCGATTCGCACTCCAATTTGTACGGCGGCGCGGCTGCCCTTGGAACACCGGTGGTGCGAACCGACGCCGCCAGTATTTGGGCTACCGGGGTTACGTGGTGGCAAGTTCCGAAGATCGCCAAGGTAACGTTGAAGGGAAAACTTTCACCGGGCGTCACCGGCAAGGATGTCATCATCGCTTTATGCGGACTGTTCAACAAAGACGAAGTGCTCAATCACGCCGTTGAATTTATGGGCGATGCGGTAGCGAATCTCCCCATGTCGGCGCGTCTGACCATCGCCAACATGACTACCGAATGGGGTGCGCTGGCCGGGATTTTTCCATTCGATGAAGTAACGGTGAACTATTTGCGTTCCCGTGTTCCTGAATTCAGTAATCCAAATCGCCCGGGAAAGCGTGGAACTGGTAGTCGTTCCGGTTACACCAGCGCCGACCTCGACGCTTGGTGGAAGAATCGAAGTGAGCTGAGAGCGGACGCGGATGCGAACTACGCCATCGAACTTGATCTAGATCTTGCCAGCGTGGTCCCGCATGTGTCAGGACCTAACGAGGTCAAGACGATGGTGTCGCTGCCGGAAATGGAGCGGAAGCACGTGCCAATTCAGAAGGCTTATTTGTTATCATGCGTGAACGCACGCTTCGAGGATTTGCATGACGCTGCGGAGGTAGTACGTGCACGCGGTGGACACGTTGCTAGAGGGGTCGAGTTTTATCTCGCGCCGGCGAGCGCAGAAGTGCAAGCCAAGTCCGAGAGGAATGGTGACTGGCAAACTCTGCTCGATGCGGGTGCCATCCCGCTTCCGCCGGGTTGTGGCGCATGTATCGGTCTGGGTCGAGGGCTAGTGGAAAAAGGCGAAACGGCAATTAGCGCTACCAACCGCAACTTTAAAGGCCGGATGGGCGACCGCGATGCCTACGTATATTTGGGTTCGCCGGCTGTAGTGGCAGCGAGTGCGTTGGCTGGGTTCATTTGCGCGCCACAAACATTTACCGAGCGCGCCGCTGGGATGGCGGTTCGACGCGCCGAAAAGAAAACGCAGCCAGCAGGTTCGGTAAAGATTATTGCCGGGTTTCCGGAAAGCGTGCGCGGCCGCATTCTCTTCCTCGACAAGGACAATCTGAACACCGACGGGATTTACGGAAGCAAACACACCTACCGCGATGACATGACGCCGGAGGAAATGGCAGCGGTGACGTTTGAAAATTACGATCCCAATTTCAATGCGCTTTACCAAAAAGGCGACGTCGTAGTCGGGGGCCTCAACTTTGGCAGCGGTTCCAGCCGCGAGCAGGCCGCCACGGCATTAAAGTTCAAAGGTATCCCCTGTGTTATCGCGGCGAGCTTTTCCGAAACCTATAAACGCAACGCGTTTAACAACGGTTTTGTCGTATTTGAATGTCCTGAGTTGGTGACGCATCTGCGCGCGACTCTGAAAGATCGCGCTCCGACGACCGTGGCAGCGGAGGTCACAATCGATTACAGCAAATCTGTCCTGACCACGGACGGAAAATCATTCGCCTTCCCTCCACTCAGTCCGGCTGCGCAGGAATTAATCGTGGCAGGAGGCGCGGAAAATCTCGTCGCGAGCAGATTGCGCGCGAGCTCTTCGTCTGGCTAGCGCGCGCGTCTCGCCTGTTGGTCTCGGCGACTCGCCGAGACGAACTTTCAGAACTACATGGCCGGAAGCCATTCGGCGAGACCCGAATGCCGACACGCGAGGCGTCTTGTGCTCCTCAGAACCCTTCCGCCAGGCCTTGCGGTGCGCAATGCTCGCCGATAAGGTCGAACCCTTATGGCTAAATACAGAATTGCGTGGATGCCCGGTGATGGAGTCGGGAACGACGTCATGGAGGCGGCGCGCCTCGTCCTCGACGGTCTTAAGCTCGACGCGGAATACGTCCCGTGCGAGATCGGCTGGGAATTCTGGTGTAAAGAAGGCAACGCGCTGCCCGATCGAACGGTTAAGGTTTTAAAAGAGACCACGTGTGGTCTCTTTGGCGCGATCACGAGCAAACCGCAGTCGGAAGCAAAGGAAGAATTGAGTCCGGAACTGAAGGGCAAGGGTCTGGTCTATTTTTCCCCGATTGTGGGACTGCGACAGATGTTCAATCTGCATACCAACATGCGGCCGTGTAAAAGCTATCCCGGTAATCCGCTGAATTATCGCGGCAACAAGATCACGAATCCGAATGGCGAAGATGTTCCGATCGATCAGGTGGTTTTTCGTGAAAACACCGAAGGCAGTTACGGCGGTGTCGAATTTTTCCCGCTGCCCGAATCGGTTTACACCGCACTCTGCGCCAATCCAAAGATGAAAAAGTGGAAGGAGAAAGGATTCGAGAATGTCGCGCTCTCCACTCGCATCATGAGCAAGCAGGGTTGCACCAACATTTGCAAGCAAGCCTTCGAATTCGCAAAGAAAACCGGACGCAAACGTGTCACGCTGATCGAAAAACCGAATGTTCTGCGCGAAACGGGCGGTCTGATGATGCGTTGCTTCCGCGAGGTGGCAAAGAATTATCCGGATATTCGGGCGGACGACGCTAACATCGATGCCATTTGCATGTGGATGTTCAAGAATCCGCAGGATTACTCCGTGTTGGTCGCGGAAAATATGTTCGGCGACATTGTGAGCGATTTGTGCGCCGGGTTGGTCGGTGGACTGGGGTTCGCGCCCAGCGCGAATCTCGGAGACAACTACGCCGTTTTCGAACCAACCCATGGATCGGCACCGAAGTATGCGGGACAATATAAGGTCAATCCGATTGCGATGCTTTTGACAGCCAAGCTGATGCTCGACTGGTTGAAGGAAACGGAAATGGCGAATCGTCTCGAAGCTGCCATCGCTCGTGTCATTTCCGAACGGAAAGTGCGCACCTACGATATGGGTGGCAAGAATTCCACACTCGAGGTAGCCAAAGCGGTCGCTGATTACGCCACCGCGTAGGCCACATCGGGCCCGGCACGCCTGTAAGCCAGCACGTCAGCCGTGCTTTAGTAACAACGCCCTCGCAACGTGGAAGCGACGGTGTCATTAACGCTAGTAGCTGGATTTACACGCCGTCCACCGTCTCCGACCCGATCGAGTAATGGCTGATCCGTTGACACCTGAGAGCCAGATTCGTACGCTTTAAGCTCAACGGGAAAGCTTACCATGCAAGCTAACGACGATTATGTGCTGAAAGTGCTCGAGGAGATCGGGCTGGTTTCGCGCAAGCAAATCGCGCAGGCTCGCGCCAAGCTTAATGGCGCTCCCGGCGTGGTCGACGTCCTGGTCCGCGATGGGGTTGTTTCGGCCGATGATATTTCCCGCTCTCTCGCCGCGCAGGCACAGATGCACTGGATCGACCTTTCTGCGATTGTTATTCCGCCCGAAATTATTGAGCAAATTAGTGCAGCCGACGCACGGCGGTTCAAAGTCATTCCCGTCACCTTTGGCGAAAGTGGATTGGTCCTCGCCATTAGCGATCCGCTCGATGTCGACACCATCGACAGTCTGAACTTCCTTCTTCAACGCGACCTCGAGCTGGTTTGCACCTCGCCTGAAAAAATTAAGCAGGCGCTAATCAAGTACTATGGCACCGCGGAAGAAGCGGCCGACGTTCTGCGGGGCAAAATCGGCGAGGACATCGATCTTGGTCTAGAGATCGGTGACGGCATCGAAGCGATCACGGCTGATGAAGCCGACGCGCCAATCATTCGACTGGTTTCGATGTTGATCATCGAGGCACACAAGCTTGGTGCTAGCGATATTCATCTCGAGCCGCTCGACAAAAAATTCCGTGTTCGTTTTCGCATCGATGGCGTCCTTCAGGAAATGCAGGCGCCGCCCAAGCGTTTGCAATCCGCCATCATTAGCCGGCTCAAAATCATGACTGGTTCGATGAGCATCGCAGAAAAGCGGTTGCCGCAGGATGGGCGCATTCAGGTAAAGATCAAAAAGAAACCGATCGATCTGCGCGTTTCCACCATCCCAACCAATCATGGCGAAAGCATCGTCATGCGGGTGCTCGACAAGTCCAGTCTACTTCTTGGTCTGCCCGAGCTCGGCTTCCTCAGCGACGATCAGGAAAAATTCGAACGGCTGTTGCGGTCGCCCGATGGAATATTGCTCGTAACCGGCCCGACCGGTTCGGGAAAGACCAGCACCCTTTACGCCTGTCTCAATTACATCAACAAGCCCGACCGGAAAATCATTACGGTAGAAGAACCGGTCGAATATCAGATGACGGGCATCAATCAAGTACAGGTAAACACTGAAGTCGGAATGACGTTTCCGATCGCGTTGCGCTCCATTTTGCGTCAGGCCCCGAACGTCATCATGATCGGCGAGATTCGCGATCTGGAGACGGCGTCGATTGCCACTAACGCCAGTCTGACTGGCCATCTCGTCTTCAGTACTCTGCACACCAACGACGCGCCCTCGGCGATCGCGCGTCTTGTTGATATCGGTGTGCAACCATTTCTCGTCGCGTCTTCCGTGCACGCGATCATGGCCCAACGCCTGGTCCGCCGCTTGTGCACGCATTGCAAACATCCGGCCGAGCTGAGTGAAACCGAAATGCGCGCGCTCCGGATCGAGCCGTCGCAGATGAGAGAAGCGCAAGTCATGAAGGCAGCCGGCTGTGAACATTGCCGGCATACTGGCTACCGCGGGCGAATGGGAATTTTCGAGATCTTCATCATCGACGACGAAGTCCGGCACATGATTAACAAGCGGACCTCCACGTTTCTGCTGCGCCAACGCGCGCGCGAACTGGGCATGCGCACTTTGCGTGAAGATGGCGTGCGCAAGGTCCTCGCCGGCCTGACCTCAGCCGATGAAGTGATTTCAGTTACAATTGCCGATGTAAGCTAACGATGAATAGGATAGATACGACGCAACAGCTAATCTGGGAAAGCGCATGCGCCTCGCGCGCTGTTTACGGCGCCTCGGCCGCAAACCTGCTTCACGTCAGCCACAAATTCACTCGGCGAGGCGCCGAATGCTGCACGCGGGGACGCGTGCGCCCCCCAGAAGGACCATGAATAACCAGCAGGTTCTCGACCTTTTCGTCGACCAAAACGTTTTGCAAAAAACGCAGGCCGACGACGTCCTGACCGAAGCGCAGCAGAATGGCAAAACTATCGTGCAGGCGATGGTGGACAGCGGGTTCATGGATGAATCCGGATTTTATCACAGCGTCGCTGAAGGAATCGGAGCGCAATTCATTGACTTAAATGATCACGAAATCCCGCCCGCGGTAGTGAAGCTCGTTCCCGCCGGTCTCGCTCGTCTGCATCGCGCGCTGCCGGTCGATCTTATCGATAATACCCTGCTGGTCGCGCTGGTGGACCCGTTGGAATCGCGGACCGCTGAAGATCTCCGCTTCGCCCTTGGCCGCGACATTGAGGTGGTGGTCGCGCCGGTCGAACAAATCGAGGACCGTATCCGAATCTTCTACGGCAGCGACACCTCGAGCATGGAAGAGGTGCTGAAACAACTCGGGGAAGTGGGCGAGCTTATGCAGTTGCGCGAAGGCGACGGCACGGGCGGAGCGGAAGCCGAAGCAAATGCCACCCCGATTATTCGTTTTGTCGATCTGATTTTATACCAGGCGATCCAGGACCGGGCCAGTGACATTCACTTCGAGCCGTTCGAAAACGAATTCAAAATTCGTTATCGCGTCGACGGCGCGCTCTACGAAATGGCTCCGCCGCCGCGACATCTCGCTCCGCCCGTAATTTCGCGCGTGAAGGTGATGGCAAGCATGAACATCGCCGAGCGCCGCTTGCCCCAGGACGGTCGCATTCAAAAAAATATCGCCGGTCGCAATGTTGACCTTCGCGTATCGACCTTACCCACGCAGTTTGGGGAAAGCGTTGTGCTCCGCGTGCTCGATCGCAGCACCGTGAATCTCGATCTCGAGATGCTCGGCATGCCGAAGTATATTTACGATTACATTCACGAAGTCATCGAGCGACCAAACGGCATCTTTATTGTCACCGGACCGACCGGTTCCGGAAAAACCACGACGCTTTATTCCTGTTTGCGCAAAATCAATACGCTCGATTCCAAGCTGCTGACAGCAGAGGAGCCGGTAGAGTACGATCTGGAGGGCATCATGCAGGTGCCGGTAAACGAAAATATCGGGCTTACCTTCGCGCGCGTTTTGCGGGCATTTTTGCGACAGGATCCTGATCGAATCATGGTCGGCGAAACCCGCGATTTGGAAACGGCGCAGATCGCGATTCAAGCGTCCCTCACCGGCCATCTCGTTTTCACCACCCTGCACACGAACGATGCGCCCGGGGCGATCACACGTTTGATCGACATGGGGGTGGAACCATTTTTGATCTCCTCGACGCTCGAAGCTGTCCTCGGCCAGCGATTGCTCCGAAGTATTTGTCCAAAATGTCGGACCAGTTATGAAACCAACGCAAACACCCTGGATCAACTCGGGCTAAGCCGGCACGAGTTGGGCGAAAGGAAATTTTATTACGGCAAAGGATGCGACAACTGTAATCAGACCGGATATAAGGGCCGAAAAGGTATTTACGAACTGATGCGGATTAGCGATCCGCTGCGCGAGTTAATTAATGAACGCGCGCCGACCGTGACGCTAAAACAAAAGGCCATTGAGCTTGGAATGATCACCCTGCGCCAGGACGGTTTACGCAGTGTCTTCGACGGCGACACCACGGTCGAAGAGGTGCTCAAGTACACTTAAGCGGTTGAAGCGTAAAGCGTTGAAAGGTAAACGGATTCAGCTCCAGGGCTCTTCGTTTCCACTCTTCAACCCGCACCGCTTCAACAATAAGATCGACTTCCCTCTCGTTAAGTCGTTAAATAGTAAACCGTTAAATCGATAACAATTCACCCCAATGCCCCGTTTCCAATACGTCGCCCTCGATGCACGCGGCCAGGAATCGACCGGCTTGGTCGAAGCCAATTCCGCCAATGAAGCGATCGGTCAGCTACGCCAGGCGGGATATTTTCCAACCGGCGTTTATGAAGAAGGAAAAGGGCCGGCCTCGCGCAACGGCAAAGTAAAAAAACCGCGTACAGCTCGCGTTGCCGTTGCGGCCGCGCCAGCCGCGAGGCGCAAGGGAGTCAGCATCACTCTGTTCAAAAAGCAGAAAGTGAAATCGAAAGTGCTGATGATTTTCACGCGGCAACTTGCGACGCTGATCGATTCCGGTCTTCCTCTGTTGCGTTCGCTCAACGTGCTAGCAAGGCAAGAGCGGGATCCTGTGCTCAAACGCACTACCGAAGCGCTGGCCGATTCGGTGCAGAGTGGTAACACCTTTTCTGATTCACTCGCGCAGCATCCGAAAATTTTTAACGAGCTTTACATCAGCATGGTGAAAGCGGGCGAGCTTGGCGGTGTGCTCGAGGTCGTGCTGGGGCGATTAGCCGAATTCCAAGAAAAAGCGCAAAAAATCAAAGGCAAAGTTCTCTCAGCGATGATTTATCCGGCGATCGTCATGACCATGGCGGTTGCGATCATGGGATTTCTCCTGGTCTTCATCGTGCCGAGGTTCGAAGCGATCTTTAAGGACATGCTCGGAGATAAACCACTGCCCGGGATCACAATTTTTGTCATTACCATCAGCCGGTTTGCCCAGAGCAACTGGGCCATCCTGATCGGCGCCGTGGTCGCTTTGATTGTTGGGATAAAGGTCCTTGGGCGAACAAGTGGCGGTCGCAGTTTGCTCGATCAGTTCAAACTACGGCTGCCGCTTTTCGGTGATCTCATTCGCAAGACTTCGATCTCGCGTTTTTCTCGCACGCTCGGCACACTCGTCACCAGCGGCGTTTCCATTTTGCAGGCGCTGAATATTACCCGCGACACCGCCGGCAACACGGTGATCGCCAATGCTATTTCGCAAGTGCATGATCGGGTGAAGGAAGGCGAATCCATCGTGCAGCCGCTTGAAACTAGCGGCGCTTTTCCGCCCATGGTCGTGAGCATGATCGATGTCGGCGAGGAAACGGGTCAGTTGCCGGACATGCTTTTGAAGATCGCTGATGTTTATGATGGCGAGGTGGACAATTCCGTTGCCGCCCTCACGTCTATTCTCGAACCAATCATGATTGTCTTTCTCGCCGTCGTGGTCGGAACGATCGTCATCGCCCTTTTCCTTCCGCTCATCAGCATCATCACCACGCTGCAGCAGCAAACATGACCCGCCGCTTCGTGGCGGGAATGACGAATGTCGAATGACGGATGACGAAGCAAGCAGCGTGATCCGTTACATCGTTAAATCATTGCGGCGAAATCACGCTTCAACGCTTGAACGCTTCAACGGTTCAACGCAGCGCAGCGCTGTCACCATCATCGAATTGCTGGTGGTCATCATGGTCATCTTCATTCTAGCGGCGTTGGTGCTGGCCGCCAGCAGCTACGTGCAAAACAAAGGCGCGCGCGCACGCGCTGAAACTGAGATCGCCGCAATTTCGGCCGCCCTCGAAAGTTACAAGGCCGATAATGGGATTTATCCGCGAGACGCAACTAACACGGATTCCGTTAATCCGGCAACATCGCCGGTGCCGACCCCGGCCAGTAAGTACTTATACGAACAACTTAGCGGTGATACCAATGACGATCGAACCCCGGAAGCGAAGTCATATTTTACTTTCCGACCCAATATGTTGTTCCCAGCCCCGCCATCTGCTGGAAATGTCACCGGCATTCGAGATCCATTCGGAAACCCGTACGGGTACTCCACCGCAAAAGCGGCCGGACAAACTTATGGCAACAATCCTACCTACGACCTTTGGAGTACCGCGGGGGATACCACCGGCACTGCAACAAAGTGGATCAAAAATTGGTGACTATCTAGATCTCGTTAGACCGCGGGAAAAGCTAGCGAAGCCCATCATCCGGTTGCAACGCACTTGAAAAGGGGAGCGCGGGCATGTTGACCGTCTTTCTCGGCATTCTGGCGCGAACCTAATGACTGGAAGGGGCGACTCCCAAGTCGCCCATCTAGCAAATCACAAACTCCGGCGACTTGGGAGTCGCCTCTCCCAGTTAGACGCTTGGTCACTATTCCCCGCTGGTGTGAACGACGATCACCACGCGCCGGTTCGGCTGTTGTCGCGCGATCTCCGCTTGTTCCTGTGATGGATCCATCACCGGCCGCGGCGCGACTAAAAACTTTGTCGCCCCGTATCCGTGCGTCTGGATTTGCGCGAAATTAATTCCCATCACGCTCACCAAGTAATTCTTCACACTATCAGCCCGGCGCTGGCTGAGATCGAGATTGTATTCGTAGCCGCCAAACGCATCGGTGTAACCTTCAATCGAAAACGTCGCCTTCGGATTGCGTCGGATGAGAGTCCCAAGCTTCTGTAGTTGTTCGACTGAACTCGCCTGCAACTCCGCGCTGTCATATTGGAAGAGCTGATCGTCTGGCATCCGAATCGCCGTTCCCGAACCGAGCGGACCCTTTTGCGCCAGTAACGAATCGAGATCGCTGAAGCCGGCAACACGATTTTTGCCCGGCCCGGCACTATCTGCCTGGATTTTGCTGGTAAAAGTGTTTGGCCTCTTGATAGAAGTGCTCGTCGCCAGTTCGGTTCCACTGAGAGCGGGCTGTGGGCGACCCGACACCGCGGAGTCGTTCAATAACGACTGTTCGTGAGTAGCATTCGGGCTATTAGAAAGTACCTGCGCGGTACTTCGCTCGATCTCGTTCAACATCGACGTCGCAGGCGCGGGATCGACTCTTGGTTTGTCAGGCAACACATCCTGTGTGTCGTCCGGCATTGCCGTCGTCGCCTGTACTTCCTGCAACAGCGCGTCGAATGATTTTTTCTCATCGGGCAATTGTACATTGGTATTGTCCGGTTCGGGTTTGGCCGCGGGGTTCGTCTGGTCCACGCTCGCTTTGTCCAGCGCCGATTGCGTGTCGATCGGTTTTACTTTGAAAAGCGGTGGCTCACTCTTAGGCGCCATCGCGAGATCCGCCGGCGCGAACTTTGTTTTGTAAAGGTAAACACAAAGTAGAAGGTGAAGCGCGAGCGACAGTACCAGCCCCAGAAACAGCCAGTTCCGCTGTCCGGTCGCGTTCAATAACGCGTCATTGTAATCAGAATCCGCGAACTCCATTTCCTCTTAAACGAACCGGCAACCAGCGGTCGTTGTCAACCGCGGCGTCGGGGCGCCAAGGCCCCTCCACATTCCAATTGCCGTCGTCAATGGAGGCTCAATGTGGGAGGGACCTTAGTGTCCCGATCTTTGCGGCTGCCGGGGTCACCGACCCCGGCTACAGTTCCCGCGTCCGCGCGACAAATGCTCGTGCGGCATTTCGGATCTGCTCGGCCACCTTCGCTTCAGGCGCGACGAACTTCGGTGTGAACCAGGGAAAAAATCCAATCAAATCGTGCGTCACCAAAATCTGGCCATCACACTCTTTCCCCGAACCGATCCCAATGGTCGGAATTGCAATCGCCTGTGAAATCATTTTCGCCGTCTCCGGAGCAACGATTTCCAACACCACTGAGAACGCACCGGCCTTTTCAACTGCGCGCGCATCGCGCAGCAGCGCTTCCGCCTGTTCCTGGGTGCGACCCTTTACTTTGTAGCCGCCTTCTTCGCGCACGCTTTGCGGCAACATTCCAATGTGCGCCATGAAGGGAATGCCAGCCGACACGATCGCCTCAATTTGCCGGACGTGACTCACGCCGCCCTCGAGTTTTACCGCTTGCGCGCCCGCCTTGATAAGATTTCGCGCCGTCTCCACCGATTGTTCTGGAGTCTCATAGCTGCGAATCGGCATGTCCGCGACAATCAGCGCGCGCTTCACACCCCGGGCGACTGCGCGAGTGTGATGCACCATTTCGTCTAGCGTCACCTGAGTGGTGTCTTCGTAACCCAGCACAACCATCCCGACCGAATCGCCGACCAGGATGACATCGAGGCCGCTTTCATCGAGGAGACGCGCCGTCGGATAATCGTAAGCAGTCAGCGCGGTGACGCGTTCTCCGCGTCGCTTCATTTCCCGATATTTTTCTGTCAGGTTCACACATTTAGATTCTTGGAGGATCGACCTCTGCGAGACGGTCCGAATGAGGTTGGCGGTTCCGGGCCGCTAAATTACCATGTATCCATCAAGCGCGTTATTCTACCCTGCTCGGGTAACTCTGCGAGTAGTTCGCCCACATTTTTTGTTTGCCCTGGCAAACGCAAATCCGGTGCGATATCGCACAACGGTTGCAGCACGAATTTGCGCCCCGTCATGCGCGGATGCGGCAGTTGCAGAGGTGGCTCGGCCCGCTCTTCGCTGCCGAAATAGAGCAGATCGAGATCGATCGTGCGTGAAACATTGCGTTTGTGATTGGGTTCTCTTCCCAGCGCACGCTCAATCTCTTGCAGCGCCTCAAAGAGTTCGTCCGCTGATTTTTCAAAACCGATTTCAATCACCGCGTTGTAGAATTTTTGTGCGCCCGCTTCACAATCGACCGGCGAAGTTTCATAAACCGCCGATTGCACCGTCGGCAAGGTCGCGCCATCAAGCGTTCGAATTCGGTCGCGCGCCATCTGCAGATTGCCAAGGCGATCTCCCAGATTAGAGCCAATCGCAATCGCCGCTCTCTTACTCATCGCACTTGCACTGTAGCCGGGATCGCTGATTCCGGCAGCCGCGGCCAACGACCGCGGCTACAACGTTAGACCATCGCAACACGCGAGAACATTTGCCATTCGGCTTTCCTTCGTCATTCGTCATTCGGGCTTCGTCATTTGTCCTCGGGCGCCAGCCCGAGGACGTCTCTCATATCATAAAGTCCCGGCAATTTTCCGATCACCCAACGCGCAGCGCGTATTGCACCGTGCGCGAACGTTTCCCGGCTGCTCGCGCGATGCGTCAACTCAAGGCGCTCACCCTGCCCGGCAAAAATCACGGTGTGATCGCCCACCACGTCACCGCCGCGCACTGAGTGAATTCCAATCTCCGACTTACCACGCTCGCCTACTATTCCCTTACGACCATGCCGCAGGATTTTCGTTTGCCGGGCACGCTGTAAAATTTCCGCCAGAGTTTTTGCCGTTCCGCTTGGCGCATCTTTCTTCATCCGGTGGTGCGCTTCGAGAATTTCCAAATCGAAATCCTCTCCGAGAATTTTCGCGGCGTTTTCGGTCAACGCAAAGAGGGCGTTTACCCCTACGCTGAAGTTCGAGGCGAGGATAACCGGAATTTGTCTCGAGGCTGCAGTAATTTCGTAGCGCTGTTTTGCGGAATGACCGGTAGTCCCAATCACTAATGGGGTCTTCGATTTTATCGCCACTTCACAGATCGAAGGCGCGGCGTCAGCATTACTGAAATCAATCGCGACGTCCGCGTCAGCAAAGACGAGCTGGTCGCCGAGATCGATTCTGGCAACAACCTCAACACCTTCACCCTTGGCAACACCAATGATTGCCTGCCCCATGCGGCCAGCCGCGCCGATTAGTGCCACACGAAGTTTGTTACTCATGCCGTCTGGCGTTGTAGCTGCCGCTCGCGTTGTAGTTGCCGCCGTCACTGGCGGCAGAAGATGAAAGCAACGAAATCCTGCCGCCAGCGACGGCGGCAGCTACACCAGCTACATCAACCACCTTCGAATTCCTCCAATGTCTTGCGCAGGCGGGTCTGGTTTGCCGCGCTCATCTCGCACAGCGGCAAACGCACTTCAGCCGACATATTCCTTCGCCACGAGAGCGCGGTTTTTATCGGCACCGGATTCGGTTCGATAAATAAATCTTTGAACAACCAATAGAGCTTGCGGTGCAGCTTTTCCCCCCGCTTGATGTCCCCGTTCGTCACCGCGCGTACCAATTCGCATATTTCCGCTGGCAACAAATTCGACGCCACGCTCACCAGTCCCACGGCACCCGCCGCCAAGAACGGTAAGGTCAATCCATCGTCGCCACTCAAGATCGTGAACGCGTCGGGCAAACGCGCGCGCAATTCACTGACACGATCAACATTTCCGCCGGCTTCTTTAATTGAGACAATGTTCGGACAATCGCTCTGGATTCGCGCCACAGTTTCCGCGCCGATATCAACGCCACAGCGTCCTGGAATATTGTAGAGCATGATCCGCAGATTGGTCGATTTCGCGATCGCGGAAAAATGGCGAAACAACCCTTCCTGCGTCGGCTTGTTATAGTATGGCGCCACCACGAGCGCTCCATCGACACCCATTTTCTCGGCCTGCTCGGTGGCACTAATTGCTTCCCTGGTTGAGTAGGAACCAGTGCCTGCGAGAACGAGACAGCGTTTGTCCGCAGTTTGAATTGAAAAGCGAACTACCTCCTTGCGCTCGTCGTGCGTCAGCGTCGGTGATTCACCGGTCGTACCGACGGCGACAATTCCGTCGATCCCCGCTGCGATTTGCGATTCGATTAACCCTTCGAGCGCGGTGTAATCAACCGCGCCCTCGCGAAAGGGCGTGACCAGCGCCGTGAACGTGCCGCGGAACATCTCTTTTCTGTAGCGGCGCTCTATGAGCGTCGCAATCTTTCCTTTGCGCTAAAAGAATCGGCGGTCATCGACCGCTGACTACAGCTCGATCGTGCCTTCGAAGACAAACTCGGCCGGTCCGGTCAGGGTCACATCCGTGAAACGCTCACCGTCACGACGAAAATCAACGCTGAGTTCACTTCCTCCACGCACCACCACGCCGATCGGTCCATTGATTCTTTCGGTCGTCGCAAAGATCAGCGCACTCGCCACTACTCCGGTGCCACAAGCAAGCGTTTCGTTTTCCACCCCGCGCTCGTAAGTTCGAATTGCGATTTTGTTTCGGCCCCGTCTTACCAGGAAGTTCACGTTCGCCCCCTTGGGCGCAAACATCTCGTGTCGCCGGATAGCCGCGCCTTCTCGCGGCACATCCACTTCTTCGATATTAACCACTGGAACGACCACATGCGGCACACCGGTGTTAATGACGTGAATGTTTCTGGTCTCGTAGACGACCGCGAGCGTCACGTTTAACTGCAAATCGGTTGGCTCGCTCATGTTCAATGTCACAAGCTCACCGTGTAGGTGTGCGGCAATGATTCCGGCAGGGGTTTCAAACGAAAGATCCTTGCCCGCCCCCGCGATCTTCTCGGCAAAACGAGCAAAGCAACGCGCCCCGTTGCCACACATCTCCGCTTCCCCGCCGTCGCTGTTATAGTAACGCATCCGGAAATCGGCGCTGTTGGTCGCCGGCTCGATCAGTAAAATTCCGTCAGCTCCGACGCCGCGATGACGATCGCAAATTTTCGCGATTTGCTCCGGGCTCAACCGCACCTCGCCGGCGCGATTATCGATCATGACAAAATCATTCCCCGCGCCATTCATCTTGGTGAATCGCAGCATGAGTTTGTGTACCACAGGGCCCGTCCGTTGCCAACTCCACACCGGTCATCTTGAGCGAAGCGCAGCGACGTCGAAGGATCCCGCTGCGTTACCTTAAAGCTTCGCAACGGGATCGCTCGACTACGCTCGGGATGACCGGATTGCAGACGCAATTGATTCCACGAATTTGCCAACACGATCAGCGAGGTCGTCGCGATCGCCGATCTTCCCGATCAAATCGACAATCGCGCTGCCGACAACCACGGCGTCGGCCACACGAGCAACGGTCGCAGCTTGTTCCGGATTGGAAATACCAAAACCGACCGCAATTGGCAGACGAGTATGCTGTCTAATTATCGTTAGCTTTTGTTCGAATGACTCGGCGATCGAATCTCGCGCACCGGTCACGCCTTCACGCGAGACGTAATAAATAAAACCGCGCGCCGCTGCCGCAATCGCCGCGATTCGGCCCGGCGGTGTCGTTGGCGCGATTAACCGAATCCAAACCAGCTTTCGCTCACTCGCATTGTCATCGTTTGCGCCGGACAAACTTGACGGCTTTAAGCCGTCAAGTCCACGAATAGCGCGATCTTCTTCTGGCGGGAGATCGAGAATGAGAAGGCCGTCAACCCCGGCAGCTGCGGCATCGCTTTCGAACGCGTCGGCGCCGTACCGCAACAGTGGATTGAGATAAGTGTAGAGGACGATCGGAATTTCAGACGTGCTGCGAATCTCACGAACACATTTCAGCACACCTTTAACAGTCGCACCATTATCTAGCGCGCGTTGCGATGCGAGTTGATTGACGATGCCATCCGCCAATGGATCCGAAAACGGAACACCGAGCTCGAGCAAATCCGCTCGTGCCTTTTCCAGGGCCTGAGCGATCTCCACCGTGCGCGCAAAATTTGGATCACCCCCGCAAATGTAGGGAATGAAGGCGGCACGCTTCTCTTCGTGGCACCGGGCAAAAAGACGTTCGATTCGTTCCGACATCGCTGGCATTCTTAGCGCAGAATCAGTCCACTTGAAACGATGAGGCTGAGCACCCTAGTAAACCGTTTTATTATAGTTTGGTCGGTTGCCCGGCCACCGGGACCGATCAACGCCGAAATGATCCGGCGCGGTTTGTTGCCGAAAGAGCACTGCGGCAGGAGCTGGGGCGTTGTCTTGTGCGCCGCCTAAAAATTCGGGGCGCATATTTTCGCCCATCAGAGCTGGCAAATCGCCACTGAATCGATCAGCGCAGCAGTTATGGTATGTTTTATCATCAGGTTGCTGCTCCCTTTCCCATGAAAACCATCGCCGAACCGCGCACCAAGACGCTCACCGTGAACGAGATTTATCACTCGATTCAGGGTGAAAGCACGTGGGCCGGATTGCCCTGTGTGTTTGTGCGACTGACGTTCTGCGATTTGCGCTGCAATTATTGCGATACCGCTTACGCCTTTTACGAAGGCGAAAAGAAGACGGTTCCCGATATCGTGGCAGAGGTTCTGAAATTCAATTGTCCATTGGTCGAGATCACTGGAGGTGAACCGTTATTGCAGAAAAACGTTCTGCCCCTGATGGCCGCGCTGGCCGACGCCGGAAAAACCGTGCTCCTGGAAACGAGCGGCGCACACGATATTTCCCAGGTCGATCCGCGGGTGCATCGAATCATGGATTTGAAGACGCCGGGTAGCAGCGAGTGCGAGCGTAATTTGTGGTCGAACATTGAACATCTGACGCGGCGTGACGAAGTGAAGTTCGTCGTCGGCTCACGCGAAGATTACGAATGGTCGCGCGAGAAGATGCGCGAACACAATTTGGCGGCGCGTTGTCATTCCGTTTTGTTTTCGCCAATTTTTGGGAGAATCGAACCGCGCCAGATTGTGGAATGGATGCTGGACGATGCCCGCGAGTTCGGGCTGGAAGCGCGTTTTCAATTGCAGATGCACAAGTTCATCTGGGCACCGACGAAGCGGGGGGTGTGAGGCAAGTAAAGTGCCGCCGACAATGCAGTTTTGCGTCCGATCAGCCCTCGTCGCTACGGGACAGTTTACCGGAACGGAGTGGTGCGCATCGCTGATTTTGGATTCCGCGCTACCTAGTGCAGTTGTGCCGGTCTGGCCTGAATTGCGGGCTGAATGTCCTTGTCAGACATGATAAAGAATTATTTAATCTAACGGAGGTATTGCGATGAGAACAACTGCGATTTGTTTGTTGTTATGGGCTTCGGGGTTGTGGGCTTGCGCGGACGCAATTGAAGGAACTGTGAATGCTCCTGACGGGCGCCCAATCAAAAACGCTCAGGTACGGATCGAGGCGAAAAGTGCGAAATTTGTAAAGACGATAACGACTGACGCTAAGGGATATTACTTTTGCGATGGCCTGACTACTGGCACTGATTACAAAGTGACGCTTGTCGTCAACGGATCGGTTAAAGCTTCGATTTTGAATGCGAGAACGCGTGCGGGAAAACCGACGGCATTGAACTTTGATCTGCGCCAGGCAAAGGGCGCACCAAAGAGACACATGGTTTGGGTTCCACAAGAGACAGGGACTCATATCGGCAGCACCAACGGTCGTTGGGTGGAAGTCGACGAAAATGGGCAGGTCGTTAATAACAACCCCGAGGTAATAAGGGCGGGGTCACAATACGCCAAACAGCTTGAACTCAGTGGCGCTCGGCGCCCGCCAGGACAGTAGTCCCCAGACCGGAAGTTCGAGCTCAAAATTCACTTGGGCATCCACACAACGAGTTTGTGGGCAATTAAGTGGTCTGGTCGAAATAGCAGAACTGGTCCTGTTTGGTCGTGTAAAAGTCCTTGCCCTGCCTGTCAGATGGGTGTTTCGATTAATGTATTAGAGGTGAACTATGAAAATTATCGCGTTCTGTTTAATGTTGTGGGTTTCGAGCGGATTGGTTTGGGCCGGGGGAACTCTTCAGGGAACCGTGAGTGATTCTCGCGGGCATCCAATTAAAGGCGCCGAGATCCGAATCCAGCCAAGAAATAGCAATTCTGCACAGGCGATCAAGTCCGATGCCCAAGGGCATTATTTTTCTGATGCGTTGGCTATCGGCACTGACTACCGGGTGACCCTGATCGTCGATGGATCGGTCAAAGCATCTATTCTAAATGTGCACCCTGGTGCGGGAAAGCCGGCTGAACTTAACTTCGATCTACTCCCGGCGAATAGGTCCTCAAA